>JACPRD010000081.1 GCA_016190145.1 Planctomycetota bacterium
CCCCGCCGCCCCCGAAGCCCGCCTGGAGACCCTCGCCGCGCCCGGGACCGAGAAGATGGTGATGCACACAAGTCTGCTCCGTACGGATTCCGGCCATCGGCTCTATCTGGTCGATCCCTGGCTTCAGTGCAGCGCAGCGGACATTGCCGACCTGCGATGGCCCGTCTGCCTGATTGCCGCAGATCACCCCGTCGACGCCGGGGTCGTGCGCCCGGCCCTGTATGAATTAATAAGGGAGGGCGCGACGTACATGTGCTTCTTCGCCCCGAATGCGCTTCGGCTTCACGACCTGGCCGATGAATTGGACATCCATCTGACGGAGTCCAAGCAGATTCCCAGCGACAGAGGCGAAGTCCTCATGACCGTCGGAGAAGACGGCGAGCTTCTCGATAAGGCCTTGTCCTTCTTCTCGCTGTGCGCGTGGCCCCCGAATCACGATTCGTTCGATCGTCTGGTCCTCCCGCTGGGGCTGCCGCACTTCAAGCAGGACCTCGTCGCACGACTTCAGACCAGTGAGGATTTCTGATCGTGTCCCCTTTCAATACCGCCCACGAAGCTCTCGCCTACCTCGAGCGCTTCACCAATTACGAGAAGACGCCGCCCAGGGGAAAGCGCACGCCCTACGACCTCGCGCGAATGCGGCGGCTGTGCGCGGCGCTGGGGCATCCGGAGGAGAAGTTCGCGGCGTTTCACGTGACGGGGACGAAGGGGAAGGGATCGACGTCGCACTACCTGGCGGCGGCGCTGGGAGCGGGAACGGGGCTGTACACGTCGCCGCACCTCGAGTCGATGCTCGAGCGCATCCGGATCGGCGGGAAACCGATTTCAGGGAAGCGGTTCGCGGCGGTGATGAGCCGCGTGGTCGCGGCGGCGGGGCCGGGCGGGTCGGGGATCGCGACGTATTTCGAACTGATGACGGCCGCGGCGTTCGAGGTGTTCGCGGGTTGCGGCGCGGGGGTCGTCGAGGTCGGGCTGGGCGGCCGGCTCGACGCCACGAACGTCCTTCCCTGCCCCGTCGCGTGCGGGATCACGTCGATCGACTGGGACCACATGGACCGGCTGGGGAACACGCTGGAGAAGATCGCGGCGGAGAAGGCGGGGATCGTGAAGCGGGGCGGGCTCGTCGTGACGGCCGAACGCAAGCCGGGCCCGCTCACCGTGATCCGCCGCGCCGCCGCGCGCGCCGGGGCCGAGCTGCTCGAGGTCGGCGCCGACGTCAGGATCGAAGGAGCGCGCGCCGACCGCCTCGACCGCTGGACGGCGACGTTCGCCCTGGAAGGCGCCGCGCCGGCGCGCGTGACGCTCGCGACGCCCGGCCGCCCACAGCTCGACAACTTCGCGGTCGCCTACGGAATGCTCGCCGCCACCGTCAACCTCCCCGCGGTGCGCTGGCAGGCCGCCGCCGGAACCGTCGTCCCGGGCAGGCTCCAGCTCTTCCCCGGCTCGCCTCCCGTCCTCCTCGACGTCGCGCACAACCCCGTCTCGCTCCGCGCCCTCGCGGCGCACCTCGCGCGGGCGTATCCGAAAAGGCGGACCGCGCTCGTCTTCGGCACTTCCGCGGACAAGGACGTGCGCGGAAACCTCGAGTCGATCCTCGGCGCCGCCGACGACGTCGTCTTCACGCGCGCGGCGCACCCGCGCGCAGCGGATCCGGAGGAGATGCGCGGGATCGCCGGAAGAGGATCGGTCGAACCGGACGCGCGGCGGGCCGTTGACGCAGCGCGTCAATCTGCCGGAAAGCGCGGGCTGGTGGTCGTCGCCGGGTCCTTTTACATCGCGGGCGAAGTGCTCCCGATCCTCCGCTGAGACCCTACCGCCGCTTCACGCGGTCGCCTTCCCGCGGCTCCAGCCTCCGGTTTTCGACCAGCTCCCGGCACTCCGCGACCTTCGGCGTCGCCTGGTCCACGATCAGCTCCGTCACGAATTCGTTCCCGCGCCAGACGGTCAGCCGGTCGCCGACTTTGACACCGTCGTCCGTGCCTGAATCCAGGCTGTACAACGCGAGGTGGCCCGGGACGGGTCGAAGGGGCCATTCGGAGGGGGCCCGGTCGGAAGGAGCGGAGGCAGAACAGGCAGACAGGACCGCGGCGCAGCAGAGCGCGGAGAAGCAGCGGTTACGGTTCATGCGATGCCCCCGGGGAATTACTTGTCGAAGACTCGCCTGGAAACGTCGTCGCCCTGCTGAATCGTCTCCTTCGCGAGATCCTTCAGTTCCCTGCACGCGGCCCACCGGTCTTCGACTTTATCCACGACCAGTGTCGAAATATACGTGTCGCCGCGATAGACCTTGAACTTGTCGCCGACCTTCACACTGTCTTTGCCGCCGACGCTGATCAGGACGAGGTTGACCTTGTCGCTCACGCCCAGCACGATCCTGTCGATTCCTCCGATCCGCGCCTCCGCAGACGGTTCGAACCGTTCCAGCCGCTCCTGAACCGCATTGAGTTTCCGCGAGACTTCGACGATCTGCTTCTCCATTTGGGCGATGTCACTCCAGGCCTTCTCCAGGCGGTCCTGCGAGGTCAGCAACTCCGCCTGAAGGGTGTCCCGGGCGAGGACCGCGGCGTCCCGCTCCCTTTCAAGCGCTGTCAGCTTCGACTCCAGGAACTCCCTCTCCGACCGCCTCTTGTCCGCATCCCGCCCCGCGGCCCCCAGCGCCTCCATGAGGATCCGCTTCTCGCCTGAAAGCGCGGAGAGCCGCCGATTCACGGCCGCAGCCTCCGCCGCTCGCCCGTCCTCGGCCGCGGCGCGGAGGGCGCGCTCGCGCTCGAGGCGGCCGGGCACTGCCAGAAGAGTCGCCGCAGCGAGGGCCCATGCCGAGATGCCGAACACGAATCGGGCAGTGGTCATGTTTCTCGTCCGAAGAAGTGGTCCGCATTCTATGCAATTCGCGCCGCGAATCCTCCCGCGGCAATTCACGGACAGGCCCGCTCGCAACCCCTGAGCCGGCGGTCAGCCGCCAACGCCGAACGCCGAACGCCGAACTCCGAACTCCGTGTCATGGCGGCCGACCGCTTCTCACGGTTAAACTGCCTCTCGATGTCCGACAAACCGACCAGCGAGGACATTCTTCTCGGCCGCATCGCGCTTTCGAGCGGGCTGATCACCCGCGAGCGGCTCGACGAGTGCATCCACATCCTGGAGCAGACCGCGGGCCCCGCGACGCTGGGCGACATCTTCGTCGAGCGCGGCTACATCACGGAGAACCAGCTCAACAACCTGCGGGGCCTGGCCGGCCGCGACGACCCGGCGCGCACGACGCCCCCGGCGCCGGCAGGCATGACGGAGTCGGCGTTCTTCGGGAAGCTCGCGATCCAGGAGGGACTCGTCTCCGCGGAGCAGGTCTTCGAGTGCCTGGAGAGCCAGGTCGACCTCGAGAAGGGCGGGAAGAGCCGGCAGCTGGGCGAGATCATGGTGGAGAAGGGGTACCTGAAGCTGGGGGACGTGAGCCGGCTGCTCAAGCTTCAGAAGAAAGTCGTGATGCGCTGCCCGAACTGCGGCGCGAGCTACACGGTGAGCGACGAACTGGCGCGGCGGCCGCTGTCGTGCCAGAAATGCCGCGCGCCGCTCGAGGTGGCGCAGCGGCTGGTCGTCGCGGGGTCGGAGCAGCTGCTGACCCCGGGCGGCGTGAGCGACACGATCCTCGGCAAGATCTTTTCCGGCTGCCAGGTCGAGGCGCGCATCGGGCGCGGCGGCATGGCCACCGTGTACAAGGGCCGGCACCTCGGGCTGAACAAGTCCATGGCCGTCAAGATCCTCTCGGTTTCCGTCAAGGACCCCGACTCCATCGACCGCTTCGTCAAGGAGGCCCGCGCCTGCGCGCGCCTCGAGCACCCGAACATCATCCAGGTCTACAACGTCGGCCAGAAGTTCGGCTTCACCTTCATCCTCATGCAGTACATCGAGGGGCACACGCTCGCGGAAATCCTGGAGCACAAGGGCCGGATCTCGAGCGGGCAGTCGATCAAGATCGTGCGCGAAGTCGCCCGGGCGCTCGGCTTCGCGCACCACGCGGGGATCGTCCACCGCGACGTGAAGCCCGACAACATCTTCATCACCAAGGACGGCGAGGTGAAGGTCGGCGACTTCGGGCTGGCGATCGAGATGGGGTCGTTCCGCAAGACGGACACGATCTCGGGGACGCCGTTCTACATGCCGCCGGAGACCTGGAAGGGCGACGCCCCCGACGGGCGGAGCGACATCTACTCGCTCGGCGTGACGTTCTACACGATGGTGACGGGCCGCAAGCCCTACGAGGGCGAAGGCCCGATCATGCTGATGGAACAGCACCTGCACGACAAGCCGAAGCCGCCCACGTCCCACAACCCGGACCTGCCCAAGGGGGTTTCGGCCGTGATCATGAAGATGATCGCCAAGCACCCCAAAGACCGGTACCAGACCGCGGACGCGCTTCTCGCGGACCTCGAGCGCGTCGAAGGCGGCCGCGAGCCGGAGGCGGACTACGACGAGCAGGACCTCCAGTCCTGCCGGTTCTGCGGGAACCGGAATTCGCCGATGGCGAAGCGGTGTTCGGCGTGTGGGGAGAACCTGGGCGGGGCGTACGACGTGCTGCTGATGGACAACGAGTTCCAGTGCCCGAAATGCCGCGCGGCGGTGGAGGTGGGCGCGCGGATGTGCACCGCGTGCGGGCTGGTGTTCTGCAAGAAGTGTCACACGGCGCCTGCGGTGAAGGGGACGGACTGGTGCGTCGAGCATCAGCCGCCGCCGCCGCAGGTCGGGCAGGTGCCGCACCGGCCGGTCCGGAGGAGGTAGGGGGGAGATTTCAACTTCAAACGAAAAAATGCAAAGGGCAATGTCGGCGGGAAGACGGGGCTGAGGATTTCGGGAGCAATCTCCAGACGGGCGGAACGAGAAACGAGTCACGAGAAACGAGGAACGAACCGCGGGCCGGAGCCGCTCCCCGTCGATCTACCGTCGACCGCCGCGGCGTCCGCCTTATCTCCTCCACTCCAGAATCTTCCGCATCAGCCCCTTCACGAATGGAGTGAGTCGGGTGCGGTTCCAGAGATCGCCCGCTTTGCGGAGTGCTTCGGCCTGGGTCGGGTAGGGGTGGATGGTGGAGGCGAGGGTTCCGAGGCCGGCGCCGGCGGCCATCGCGACGGAGATCTCGGAGATGGTCTCGCCCGCGTGGCGCGAGACGAGGGTCGCGCCGAGGATGCGGTCGGTGCCGCGGCGGACGTGGACCTTGAGGAGGCCGCCGTCGCCGTCCAGGATCGCGCGGTCGACTTCGGCGAGGTCGACCTCGATCGTGTGGACGGGAATGCCGCGCTCCTCGGCTTCCCTGCCGTAGAGCCCCACGTGGGCGATCTCGGGGTCGGTGTACGTGCACCACGGGACGTTGAGCGCGCTCGCGCGGGCGTTTCCGAAGAAGAGCGCGTTGCGGATGACGATGCGGGCGAGGGCGTCGGCCATGTGGGTGAACTTGAATTTCGAGCAGATGTCGCCGGCGGCGAAGATGGCGCGGCTGGTGGTACGGAGGGTGTCGTCGACGCGGACGCCCTCGCGCGGGTCGTACTCGACGCCGACGGCTTCGAGGTTCAGGCCTTCGACGTTGGGTTTGCGGCCGGCGCCGACGAGGATCGCGTCGGCGGCGATCTGCCGGGCGCCGTCCTTCCCCGTCAGCTCCAGCAGTTTCGCCTCGCCGTCGCGCCATGAGCGCGCGATCTGCACGCCCGTTTCGATGCGGACGCCGTCGTGTTCGAGGGCTTCGCGCACGAGCGCGGCGGCGTCGGGGTCTTCGCGGCCGAGGATGGCGGGAGCGACTTCGAGCAGTGTGACCTGCGAGCCGAGTCGCGCGAACGCCTGGGCCATTTCGCAGCCGATGGGGCCGGCGCCGATGACGGCGAGGCGCGGGGGGAGGGCGGTGAGGTTGAAGAGGGTTTCGTTGGTGAGGAAGCCGGTTTCGGCGAGGCCGGGGATAGGCGGGGCGGAGGCGCGAGCGCCGGTGGCGATGACGGCGCGCGCGTAGCGGAGGGTGAGGCCGTCGACTTCGACCTCGCCGGGGCGGGCGAACCGGGCCTGGCCGAGGAAGACGTCGACGCCGAGGCCTGTGAAGCGGCGGACGGAGTCGTTGGGGGCGATCTGCGCGCGGAGGCGGCGGAGGCGTTCCATGACGGCGGGGAAATCGACGGTGACGGGGCCGCCGATGCGGACGCCGAACTCGGCGGCGCGGCGGGCGTCGGCGGCGGCGCGGGAGGAGGCGAGGAGGGCCTTGGAGGGGACGCAGCCGACGTTCAGGCAGTCGCCGCCCATGAGGTGGCGTTCGACAAGGGCGACGCGCGCGCCGAGGCCCGCGGCGCCCGCGGCGGTGACGAGTCCTGCGGCGCCGGCCCCGATCACGACGAGGTTGTATCGGTCCTTCGGCTCGGGGTTCTTCCACGAATCCGGCCGCGCGTTCTCGAGAAGCTCGCGGTTGTGCGCGTCCATCGGCTCGACCGGCGGGTTTTCCGGAAGAGTCATTGCGTGTTCTCCGTGGAGTTGAGCGACCAGTCGTACGGAAGCCACTTCACCGAAGGCGACTTCCCGGAGTCGAGCGCGCCCTTGAGCGCCGGGGACCAGCGCGCGGCGTAGCGGGAGACCGAGCCCGCGGCCTGCTCGAAATCGCCGGCGTACCAGTCGTAGAGCCGCGTCAGCTCGACGCGGTCCTCGCCGGCCTTGAACCGGAACCAGCGCGGGCCGGCGTGCGTCTCCGCGGACTGCGCCTCGAGCTGCGCCTCGATCGCCTCCCCGCGGTACGCCTCCGCTCGGAGCGGCGGGCAGCCGACGGCGGCGCAGACGAGCGCGAAATGGACGCGCGGCTCGCGGAACTTCGGCCGGATCTCCTCGTGCTCGAGCTGGTTCAGGCTCAGCGTGCGCCCCCCGACGATCCAGCGGCGCGCATCCCACCGCGCCTCGTCGGCAATGTCCTTGATCGACTTCAGCGGGTAGCGGTCGAGAATCAGCCGCAGCGTGAAGGCGTTGTACGCGTTGATCAGGAGCGCGAGCTTCTCATCGCGGTCCAGATCGTCGAAGGGCGCCTTCGCGACCGCCGCGAGATACCCGTCCAGCGCAGCCGACTCGGCCTTGAGCGCGGCATAGTCCACGAATCCGCCGGGCTTCACGTGGCGCTTGAGAAGCGCATCGAACGCCCCGTGGTCGAACCGCGGGCCCCCCGGCTTCCGCGCGTACGCCTCTTCCATTTTCACGGAGGGCGGTCCGAAGAGCGCGCGCACGCGCCCGGCGTTGACGTTCGCGACGACAGCCGCGGCCGCCGCCGTGACGGCGAGCGCTGCGCCCGCGGCCGCGACCCAGGGCCGCGAGCGGCGCGGCGGTTCGGCGGGAGCGTCTCCGCCGGAAAGCGGGACCGCGCGCCGAGCGAGGCGCGTGACGTAGACGGTGACGACGAGGGTGGCGGCGAGGCCGGCGGCGAGGAAGGCCCACTGCGCGGGCGTGCGTCCGCCGCCGCCCGAGGCGGCCGCGGCGCCGGCGTGGCCGAGGTAGATATAGAGGAAGGTGCCGGGGAGCATGGCGATCCAACTGGCGAGGACGTAGGGGCCGAAGCGGAGGCCGGTGAGGCCGTAGAGGTAGTTGCCGAGGCTGAAGGGGATGGCGGGTGAGAGGCGGAGGAGGGCGACGACTTTCCAGCCGCCCTGGCTGATGGCGCGGTCGATGGCGGCGAAGCGCGGGGAGCGGCGGGCCCAGCCGGCGACGGTGTCGCGGGCGGCGTAGCGGGCGATGAGGAATGAGACGGCGGCGGCGGCGGTGGAGGCGACGGAGACGACGGCGGTGCCGCGCGCGAGCCCGAAGATCGCGCCGGCGGCGAGGGTGAGGGCCGAGCCGGGAACGAAGCACACGGTCGCGACGAGGTAGGCGGCGCCGAACGCGAGGGGGCCCCAGAATCCGAGCTGTTCGACGCGGGCTGCGAGCGAGGCCACGAGGCGGTCGACGGGCAGCAGGCGGACGAGGGCGACGAGGCTCGCGGCGATCACGAGTGCGGAGAGGAGGTTCAGCCGGCGCGGCCAGGAGCGCGCGGCTCCGGCTGAAGCGGCCCGATCCGGCGCCGTTGTGGATTCGCTCGTCGTGTCTTCTCCCAAGATCAACCGGGATGTCTCCCGGTTCCTACGAAGGGCGTTCCACTTCGGATTCGTCCCGCAAGCCTTCGGAATCACGAGTCGTTCTGAGATTGCGGCGGAGTTCGAGCGGAGGGCGCGGTCGGGGCGAGCGCGCGAAGCGCGCGAGGTCCGACCGCCCCGGAGCTCGAGCTCCGCCGCAATTTCAAGTCGGGGTGGGCGGATTTGAACCGCCGGCCTCCACGTCCCAAGCGTGGCGCGCTGAACCAGGCTGCGCTACACCCCGGAATTCGGGGGGCGTTCGCGGGATTCGGGCTCGCGCACGGAAGCGGGCGGGCCGAAGGACCGGCCCGCCTGCTTCCGGCGCTCCGCCCTCACCCGCCGAACGCCCCCCGAATTCCGGAACGGCGACATCATTCGGGGGGGAAACATTAGACCACAGCGGTGCTTTGTCCGGTATCCTCTAAGCCCTCAGCAAACTCGAAGGGCGAGTCGAAGGGAGGATCCATGGGGATCAAGCAGAAGGTGACGGACGACATGAAGGAAGCCATGAAGGCCAAGGACCAGTTCCGGCTGGACGCGCTCCGGATGGTCAAGGCGGCGATCATGAACAAGGAAGTCTCGGGGGACGCGGCCCGGGGGCTGAGCGAGGCCGAGGAGATCGCGGTGCTCCAGTCGCTGGTGAAACAGCGGCGCGACTCGATCGAACAGTACACCAAGGCCGGGCGGCAGGACCTCGCCGACAAGGAAGCGGGCGAACTGAAAATCCTGGAGACTTACCTGCCCGCGGCGCCGGCGGAGGCGGAGATCGCGGCCGCGATCGAGTCGGCGGTGACGGAGACCGGCGCGGCCGGGCCCAAGGACATGGGGAAGGTCATGAAGGCGCTGAAGGAGAAGTTCGCCGGGAAGTCCGTGGACGGCGGGGCGCTCAGCGCGAAGGTCAAGGCCCGGCTGGGCGGATAGGCCGCTTCCCCATCGATCGCGGGAATAAATCCGTATATTGGGCGGTAAGAGTAGGGATCCCGACTCACAGGAGAACCGCATGCGCACGCTCGCTTCCCTCGCCCTGGCGCTCGCCGTCGCGGGCACGGCTTCGGCGGAGGGCTTCACGTGGATCGAGAACGACTACGACAAGGCCCTGGCCGAGGCCAAGACGACGGGAAAGCTGCTGCACGTCAACTTCTGGGCGGAGTGGTGACACTTCTGCAAAAAGCTGGAGGCGGATTCGTACTCCAGCGCCGACGTGGCGGCGTACGTGAAAGAGACGTTTGTGAACCTGCACGTGGACAAGGACGCGAAGGAGGATCTCGCGGCGAAGCTCCATGTGGGGGGGATTCCGGACACGCTGTTTCTGACGGGGGACGGGAAGGTGGTGTACCGGATCGTGGGCTACCTGCCGCCGGCGGAGTTTCTGCCGGAACTGAAGAAGGCGCCGGAGCGGCTGAAGCGGTGGCAGGAGCTGGCGGCGGCGGTGGAGAAGGACGCGAAGGACGGGGCGGCGCAGATCGAGATCGGGAGATTTCAGGCGGAGAACCTGTTCCTGGGGGAGGCGGAAAAGGCGTTCCGGAGCGCGGTCGAGGCGGACAAGGACAATGCGAAGGGCTGGGCGCTGGAGGCCTGGTGGGCGCTGGCCGAGATGCACGCGGCGGCGGAGGAGCCGGACGTCGCGGTGGAGAAGGAGGCGCTGGGGAAGGTGCAGGAGCTGGATCCGAAGAATGCAAAGGGGCGGAAAGACAACGCGGACGTGAAGCTTGCGGAGCTGCTTGAGAATTCGGATCCGAAGGCGGCGCGCGAGGCGTACGAAAAGGTGGTGGCGGACTGGCCGGGGACGGACGGCGCGGCGGAGGCGCTGTTCATGATCGCGGCGAGTTTCGCGAACGTGGACGGGAACTTCGACGAGGCCGAGGCCCGGATGAAGAAGCTGGCTGAGGCGATGCCGGAGAGCGAGTGGGCGAAGAGGGTGCCGTTCGCGCTGGAGCAGATCGAGAAGATGCGCAAGATGAACCGGAAGAAGAAATAGAGGGAGAGCGATGAGACACGTGATGCTGGCGGCCGCCGTGCTCGCCGCCGCGGGGACCGCTTCCGCGGGCGAGGTGCAGTGGACGAAGAACTACGACGAGGCGCTGGCCTCGGCGAAGCAGTCCGGGAAGCTGGTCCACCTGCACTTTTACGCGGACTGGTGAGGCCCCTGCAAGACCATGGATGCGGAGACGTATTCCAACGACGACGTGGCGAAGTACCTGAACGAGAATTTCGTGAACGTCCGGGTGAACACGGACGAGGACAAGGCGATGGTGGAGAAGTTCGCGGTGCGGGGGATTCCCGACACGCGGATCCTGGACTCGCAGGGGACGGTGCTGGTGAAGATCGTCGGGCACGATCCGGCGTTCCTCGAGAAGGTGCAGGCGGTGGGGGCGGTGGCGGCGGCGGAGAGGAAGGTGGCGGAGAAGCCCGGGGACGTGGCGGTGATGCTCGAGGCGGTCGACATTTACCTCAAGCTGGAGAAATGGGAATCCGCGGGGCGGCTCTGCCTGAAGGCGCTGGAGGCCGACCCGGAGGACAAGGCGCAGCGCCGGGTGGAGGTGCTCTACAAGTTCGGGATGACGTGGCTCCGGGTGGACAACATCGAGGAGTGCGAAGCGGCCTGGAAGCAGGCCGGCATGCTCGATCCCGACAACAAGTCGGGGCTGATCGACGACATCCAGTTCTCGCGCGCGGAGAAACAGACGAAGGACGAGGACCACATGGCGGCGATGGAGAGTCTGAAACGATTCATCGAGCGCTACCCGGACAGCGACCGGATACCCGACGCGAAGTTCCTTCTGGGGACGAGCCAGTTCTTCTCGGAGGAGACGGAGGAGGCGGTGAAGACCTGGAAGGAGTTGATCGAGGCGCACGCGGGGACGCCGGCGGCGAAGCGTGCGGAGAAGTCGGTGAAGTTCGCGGAGAAGAAGGCGAAGAAGAAGCCGTAGAACGGGAGCTTTTGAAGCGGGCCCGGCGGGCAGCCGGGCCCGTTCCATTTCCGGAGCGCGGATGAAGGGGCCGGTCGTCTTTCTCGACCGCGACGGGGTCCTCTGCGAGGACCGCGCGGACTACGTGAAGTCGTGGGCCGAGTGGCGCTGGGTGCCGGGGGCGCTCGAGGGCGCCGCGGCGCTCGCCCGCGCCGGCCGGCGGCTCGTGGTGATCACGAACCAGGCGTGCGTCGGCCGCGGGCTGGTCGTTCCGGCGATGCTCGCCGACATCCACGGGCGCATGACGGCGGAACTCGCGGCCGCGGGGGCGCCGCTCGCGGGACTGTACGTGTGCCCGCACGCGCCGGAGGCCGGGTGCGAATGCCGGAAGCCGAAGCCCGGGCTGCTGCTCCGGGCGGCGCAGGAGCTTGAGATCGACCTCGCGGCGTCGGCGTTCGTGGGTGACGCTCTCCGGGATCGGGAGGCGGCGGAGGCCGCGGGGGTGGGGACCTTCCTGCTCGTCCTGACCGGCCAGGGAAGCGAATCGGCGCGCAGGGCGACCGAGGCCGGGATCACGATCCGGACGGTGGCGGATCTCGGGGAAGCGGCGCGGCTGCTGTAGCAGGCGGGGGCTTCGATTTCTCCCCGCGCCGCAGGCCGTGCCGCTCCAGCGTCTCGATCACCGCGTCCCGGTTTCCCTGGAACCGGATGAACTGGCCGCGGAAGGGATCGAGCGGCGAGGGGGCCTCGAAAGGCGACAGGTGAACGCCGATGTGGTGGGTGTAGTAGCGGCGGAACGAATTCCATCGACGCAGGCGCGTGGCGCCGAAGAACCGGAGCGTGAGCCCCTCTTCCCCAAGCGCATACCGCGTCGGCAGGTAGTAGCGCGCGAGGGAGAGGGGGAGCAGGACGGCGCCGATCCAGCCGAGCTGGCCGAAGGCAAGGAAGAGAAGGACGACGATCCCCGCGAGGAGGAGCGTGAGGAGAACGGCGCGGAGTCCTTCGTCGCGCGCGGGCCACGAGGTCCACTCGAGCGCGGGGGCGGGGCCGTCCGGGGCGGCGCCGTCAGGCACGGGCGACGAGGTCGATCTCGACGGCGACGTCCTTCGGAAGTCTCGCCGCCTGCACGGTCGCGCGCGCCGGCGGGTCCTTCGGGAAATACTCCGCGTAGACGGCGTTCATGGCGGCGAAGTCGTTCATGTCGCGGAGAAAGACGGTCGTTTTCGCGACGCGGTCGAGTCCCGAGCCCGCCGCCGAGAGCACCGCCTTCAGATTGTCAAGCACGCGGCGCGTCTGCACGGCGACGTCTCCGACGACGACGTTTCCGGTCGCGGGGTCGATGGCGATCTGCCCCGACGCGAACACCCAGCCGTCCATGACGACGGCCTGCGAGTACGGGCCGATCGCCTTCGGCGCGCCGTCGGTCGCGACGATCTTCCTGGTCATCGGTTGCCTCCCGGTGGGTCCGCCGCCGCCAGCAGTTTGAGATCGGCCAGCACGCACGCCGCCGCCGCCTCCACGATCGGCACCGCGCGCGGAACGACGCACGGGTCGTGGCGGCCTTTCGTCTCGATCACCGCGGGCTTCTTCGTCGAGAGATTGACCGTGTCCTGGGGGCGCGGAAGGGACGCCACGGGCTTGAAGGCCACGCGGAAGACGATCGGCATCCCGGTCGAGATGCCCCCGAGGATTCCGCCCGCGTGGTTCGTGCGCGTCGTGATCTTTCCCGCCGCGTCCACTTCGAACGGGTCGTTGTGCGCGCTGCCGCGCATGCCCGCGGCGCGGAACCCCGCGCCGAACTCCACTCCCTTGGCGGCCGGGATGGCGAACATCGCGCGCCCCAGCTCGCTCTCGAGGCCGGCGCTTCCCGGCCCGCCCCATCCCGCCGGCACGCCTTCCGCGCGGCACTCGACGACGCCGCCGATCGAGTCCGCCTCGGAGCGCGCCCTCATGATGGCGTGCTCGATGAGGTCGGCGGTCTTCGGGTCGGCGCAGCGGGTCGGGTGGGCGTCGGCCTTGAGGATCTGTTCGAACGTCAATTCGCGGGGGACCTCGATGCCGCCGGCGGCGACGACGTGGCCGGCGATGCGGACGCCGCCGAGGATCCGGCGCGCGAGGGCGCCCGCCGCGACGAGCGGCGCGGTGAGCCGGGCGGAGAAAGGCCCGCCCCCGCGGTGGTCGCGCGCCGCGCCCCATTTCGCCCAGGCGGTGAAATCGGCGTGCCCCGGGCGCGGCAGGTCGCGCGTCGCGTCGTAGGGGCGCGAATCGACGTCGGTGTTGCGGATCAGAATCGTGAGCGGCGCGCCGGTCGCCGCCCCGTGCAGCACGCCCGACAGGATCTCGGGCTCGTCCTCTTCCTTGCGCTGCGTGGAAAGCTTCGACTGCCCCGGCCGCCGCCGCGCCAGCTCGTGACGCATCGCGTCAAGATCCACCTTCGTCCCCGCGGGCACCCCTTCCACCACCGCCCCCACCCCGGGCCCGTGGCTCTCCCCGAACAGCGTCACGCGGAACAGCGTCCCGATCGAGCTCACCGGCACCCCTCCTTGACGAACCGCTTCACCGCCGCCACGTTCCCCCGCCGGAGCGCCGAGGCCAGTCTCCGCAGGCCGGCGGCCATTGTCTCCAGCTCGCGGGCGAGGGGGAAGGGGTTCGTCAGCAGGATGTCGGCGCCCATGGCGGCGGGCTGGGCGGCGACGCGGGTGGCGGAGCGGAAGCTGCCGGCGGCGAGCGGCGGGTCGGGGCCCGCGCGGCGCGAGAGCCAGAGTGCGACGGCGTACGGGAGGTGGGACACGAGGGCGGCCTCGCGATCGTGCGCCGCGGAAGTCATGAGGACGGGGCGCGCGCCGAGCGCGCGGACGAGGTGTTCGAGGCGCGGGGCGCGGCGCGTGAGGACCCAGGGGGCGCCCCGGAAGATCTCCGGGTCGGCGGCGTCGATTCCCGGTTTTTCGGTGCCGCACATCGGGTGGCCGGGGACGGCGCCGGGGAAGGGGCGGAAGGCGCGGGCGACGGCGGCTTTCGTCGAGCCGGTGTCGGTGAGGAGGGCGCCGGGTCGGAGGAGGCGGGCCGCGCGGGGCGCGAGCGCGAGGATCGCGCGGACGGGGACGGCGAGCACGACGAGGTCCGCGCGGGCCGAGGCGCGGAGGTCACGGGACGTCTCCGTGCACGCCCCGCGCGCGCGCGCCTTCCGGAGCGCCCGCGCGTCGCGGTCGATTCCGATGACGCAGCGCGTCAAACGGCGCCGGAGGAGCGCCATCCCGAGCGATCCGCCGATCTGCCCCATGCCCACGATCGCGACGCACGGAAACGTCATTTCGCGTACGTCGCTTCGCCGCGCCCCCACGACCAGTTCTCGCGAGGCACCTCGACCAGGTTCACGATGAGGTCGTCGGGACTCCCCTCGGCCGGAGCGCCGATCGCCTCCACCAGCGCGCCGTGGATCGCGTCCCCGATCGCGCGGAGAACGGCGGGGGAACGGCCGGCCTGAAGCGTGATGCGGACGAGCGGCATGCGTCCTCCCTCGGATGAATCAGCGGCCGGGCGGCTTGACCGTGCGCGGCGCGTATTTCGGTCCCTCGGCGGCCCACCAGTTCTGCCACCAGGCGAGATCCTTCTCCTCCGGCGTCTCGACCCCCGCCAGCCGCGCGAGCCCCGCGCGCCCGATCGTGTCGGCGGCGTGCCCGCTCGTGTCGGCGAGGACCGCCTCGATCATCGGCGGAATCCCCGACGCCGCGTCCCCGATCCCCGCCAGCGCCGCCGCCGCGGCCTCGACCGCCGCGGGATCGCCGGAGCGCAGGAACGGCACGATCTTCGGAATCGCCCACGTGTTCCCCGGACTTCCCAGCGCGCCCAGCGCGTAAACTCCGGCGTCCGGGCTCTCGAGAAGAGGCAGCACGGTCCGCGTGAGGAGCGCCGCCTCCGGGGAGTAGAGCGGCAGCACGCCGAGCGCCGCGCGGACCGCGTCAGCATCGCCCGACCGGATCCAGGCCTCGATCACCTCCGCCATCCGCGACTCCACCAGCAGCTTCCGCCCCGGCCATCCCGCGTACTTCCGCAGCCGCTCCGCCCCCGCCGGAATCTGCCCGACCGGCAGCCCCAGCATGCGCGTCGCGCACGCCCGCGCGCAGAGCGGCCACAACTCGCCCGTCACGAGCCCCCCGAGCCGCGCGTGCCACTCGCGGTACGCCTCTTCGCGCCCCGAAAAATCCTCGAACGCGTACCCCTCGAGCGTCGCCGCCGCCCACCCGCGCACCGCCGCCTCCGGATCGCGCATCCCGAGATCCAGAACGTCCACCAGCCGCGGACACCCCGCCGCCAGCGCCTGCAGGAACTCCAGCCGCACGCCCGCCGCCGCCGGCACCGGCCACCGCCGCCTCAGCGCGACGAACATCGCCTGGGGGTCGATCCTGAGAAGCGCCGCCGCCGCCGCACCCGGCGGCGCCGCGCCCGACACGAGCGCGTCGATCTCGGCGTCCGCCCCCGAGACCGACTCCGCCCGCGACGCCGCACCCCCCGCCGCCGACGCGCCCCGCTTCGATGCCTCCAGCGTCCGCGCCCGCGCGTCGCGCTCGCCCCGCTCCTTCTCGCGGACCTGCAGCCCGACCAGCAGCAGCGCCGCGGCCGCCAGCGCCGCCCCTCCCACCGCCAGCCCGCGCCCCGCGCCCATCGCCCTTCCCTCAATGAAGCGAGGGAGACCGGCATGCCGGCCTCCCCCGCTCTAAGCGGGTCCGGCGAAATTCTTGCGGACCCGCCGCGGGTCTTTCGCCGTCTGGCTACGTTGCCGATCCTCATCGATGTACGGCGACATCGATTCCGGTCGGCGCCTCGCCAGCCGGCGAAATCCCTCGCGGCGGACTCCGCAACAATTTCGCCGAACCCGCTTAGCTTCCGCCGGCTCCTACTTGCCGCCTTCCTTCATCTTGTCCAGCGCCTTCCGCTTCGCGTCGAAAAACCCCTTTGCGTTCGGATTGTCCGCGAACATCTTCTCGAGCTCCCCGAGCGCCGCCTCGAACGAGACCGTGTCCTTCTGCTTCTCCGCGTAGTTCATGATCGCCATGTAGAACCCCTGCGCGACTTCCTTGTCCGACGGCGTCCGCTTCGCCTTCAGCATCTCGATGAACTTCTTCGCCGTCGCCGCCTCCTGGTCCTCCATGACCTGCTTCACCTCGGCGTTCGCCAGCGCGCCGTTCAGGCGAGGCTCCTGCTCCGCCGAGGGCTTGGGCAGCCCGGCCAGCTTCTTCTTCGCCTCGTCCGCCTTGAGCGCGCCGTTCTCGAGCTGCGAGATCAGGACTTCGAGCCCCGCGGCCTTGTCCCCGCCTTCGGCTTTCTTCACCATCTCGAGATAGGTCGCGGCCTTGCCGAGCGCTCCCTCGAACGCCTCGACCGTGTACGGCCGGTCCATCTTCGAAACCACGTTTCCGCCCGCGTCCATGTACACCATGTACGGAAACCCGTCGCCGCCCTTTTCCTCGAACAGCTCCTGGTCCGGATCGGCGTCCACGTGCGTCGTGACGTGCAGGAAAAGCACGACCTTTTCGGCGAACTTCGCGAACTCGTCGGAGGAGAGCGTACCGCCCTCCAGCATGCTGCAGGGTCTTCAGGGCGAATAGGAGCGCGTGAAGTAGACGAGGATCGGCTTCCCGGCCTTCTTCGCCTCCTCGCGGGCCTTGGTGTAGTCCAGGACCCAGCCGGCCTTCTGGATGAACGCTTCCTTCAGTTTCGCGTCGCGCTTGTCCTCCAGCTCGCCGCCGATGGCGCGCGCGCCGAGGACGGCGACCAGCGCCGCCGCGAGCGGCAGCAATTTCCGGTTCGTCACATTCCGTCTCCTTTGAAGGCGATCCGGGCGGGGGGAAGCGGCGTCCGCCTCCCGTGGCGCCCCCCGGAAGGTCGGCAATCCTAACATCAGGCGATGCGGGGGCATTCCTCTTAAATGGAGCGGCCGATGCAGCGGGCGATGGCCGCCACCTCCTTCATGAGCGCGTCGAACTGGTCGGGGTGCAGAGACTGGGCGCCGTCGCAGCGGGCGACTTCGGGGTGCGGATGGACCTCGATGATGAGCCCGTCCGCGCCCGCGGCGATGCCGGCGCGCGCGAGCGCGGGCACGAGGTCCCGGTCGCCGGCGGCGTGCGACGGATCGCAGACCACGGGCAGGTGCGAGAGCTTCTTGAGCACCGGCACGGCGGAGACGTCGTACGTGTTGCGCGTGAATTTCTCGAACGTCCGGATGCCGCGCTCGCACAGGATGACGTTGTAGTTCCCCTTCGAAAGAATGTACTCCGCCGAAAGCAGCAGCTCCTCGATCGTCGACATCATCCCGCGCTTGAGCAGCACCGGCCGCCCCTCCTTGCCCACCTCCTCCAGCAGGTTGAAGTTCTGCATGTTGCGCGCGCCGATCTGCAGGATGTCCGCGTACTCGACGACCGCCGGAATGTCCTGCACCGAGATGACCTCCGTCACCACCGCGAGATCGTGCTTGTCGGCCGCTTCACGCAGAATCTCCAGCCCCGGCTTCCCCAGCCCCTGGAACGCGTACGGGCTGGTACGCGGCTTGAACGCGCCGCCGCGGAGGATCGAGGCGCCCGCCGCCTTGACGCGCGCCGCGGCCTCCATCACCTGCTCCCGCGTCTCGACCGCGCACGGTCCCGCCATCACGACGCACGAGCGACCGCCGATCCGGCAGCCCCGCACCTCGACGACCGTGTCCTCCTGCTTGAACTCGCGCGAGGCCAGCTTGTACGGCTTGAGAATCGGGATCACGCGCTCGACGCCCGAAAGCCCTTCGAATGCCGACGACTCGACCTTGCGGTCGTTGCCGATGATGCCGATCACCGTCCGCTCCTCGCCGCTCGAGATGTGCGGCTTGAAGCCCAGTCCCTCGATGGTCTGAAGCACCGCTCCCGTCTCGCGGGCGGTGGCCGTCCCTTTCATCACGACGATCATGGAAGTATCGCTTTCGACGCTTTTGGCCGGGGGTGTCACGGGATCACCTGCCTTATCGAAGGGGTTGCCCGGGTCCGCCCCGCGCGCGCGCCCGCAGGACGGGGCGCCGCGCCTTCCAGGGGGGCGGGGGCGCCGGGATATCGATGATGATTGTCGCTGAAATTCCGGAGCGGCGGGAATTTCATCGCGTGCCATCCGCGGCGAGATCGGGCCGCAGCGCGGCGGCCCGGCCGAGGAACAGGTGGCGGATCTCGCGCGCGCCGCGTTCCGTGTCCGCGAGAATCATCACGCGGACGATCCGCGGCGGCGCCCCCGTCACGTCCAGCTCCGGCGAACACATCAGCGGCACGCGCGTCCAGCCCATCTCCCTCGCCGCCGTCGCCGGGAACGCCGCCGTCAGGTCGGTGGTCGCCGTGAACAGGATCATCGACACGCGGTCCGGCTCGACTCCGTTGGCCGCCGCAAGCCTTTCCAGGAGGTCCCGCGTCGCCCCGAGGATCGCCTCGCGCGTGTTCTCCTCGATCCCCACCGCTCCCCTAATCCCGCGCAGCATCGAGACCCCTCCGCATTTTTTCGAGGAAACGGCGCACCCCGCCCGGCGCGCGCCGCTTTCCGGACGCGCGGATCAGGTTCACGAGGGCACTTCCGACGATCACTCCATCGGCGAACCGCCCGACGGCGGCGGCGTGCGCGGGAGTGGCGATCCCGAACCCGACGCACACGGGGCGCGGCGTCGCCCGCTTGACTCTCTTCACGAAGGCCTCGAGTCCCGAAGGCAGGTCGCGCCGCGCGCCGGTCACGCCCGCGACGGAGACGAGGTAGACGAAACCGCCGCGGCCTTTCACCAGTCGACCGAGCCGGTCCGCGGGCGTCGTCGGCGCCACCATCGGAATCAGGTCGAGGCCGGAGAGACCGTCCAGGCGGAATTGGGTATGTTCTTCCCGACCTGCTGTGACCCGGCTCATGCACCCTTCGACTCGCCCTCCGGGCTCGCTCAGGACAGGACCGAGGACCCGGTCCGGCTCGTCGACATCGGTACGTTCCAGGGCGCCCATGGCGTACGGGGAGAGGTGGCGCTGCGCCGCCTGTCGGATGCCGCCGGTTTTCCCTACCG
>JACPRD010000086.1 GCA_016190145.1 Planctomycetota bacterium
CCTCCACGCACCCCGCACGCGCCCCCGCCTCCCGCTTCACCAGCCCCACCGCCTGCCGCACCACCTCCCCCGCGTCCGTAAAATCGAGCGACAAGTCCCGCTTCCGAGAAAAGTCCAGCAGGCTCCGCGTGATCTCCTTGCACCGCTTCGTCTCGCGCACGATGTCCCCGAGCAGCTGCGCCCCCTCCGATCCCGCCGCCGCCGACTCGCGCGTCACCTCCGCCGCGACCAGAATCGACCCGAGCGGCGTGTTCAACTCGTGCGCGATCCCCGCCGCCAGCTGCCCGATCGCCGCCAGCTTCTCCGCCTGCGCCAGCCTCTCGCGACTCTCCCGCAACTCCTCCTGCTTGCGCCGGAGCGCGCCGACGATCGTGGTGCCGAAATACGCGGAAGCGGTCACGGTGGCGGCGAAGGCCGCGAGACGGCCCAGCGCGTAGCGGGTCGAGAAATAGGAAGGCGCACCCACCAGCGGATGCCGCGGGCAGTACCCCAGGACGTCCGCGGCCGTCAGCCCGCCGTACAGCACCGTCGACACGACCGCGATCAGGTACGCCGCGCGCGCCGAGAACAGCACGGAAGCGATGATCACGTGAAAAACATAGAAGAACGCGAACGGGTTCGCGCTTCCCCCCGCATAGTGCAGCAGAAACGTGAGCGCGAGCATGTCGGTGATGACCTGGGCGCCTGCGGAAGCGGACAGCGCCTTTCCGCTGCGGGCCATGAGGACGAAGCCCGCGTTGGCCGCCGCCAGGAGGCCTGCCACGAGAAGCAGCGGGGCGGCGCCGACGATGAGTTTCAGGAAACCCGAGACGGCGATCGTGGTGACGACGGCGACGACCGCGATCCAGCGCAGCCGTATGAGCCACTGGACGCGCGCCGCGAGGGAGAATCCTTCGAAGATCATGCGGCCAGTCTACATGGGAAAGGGGAAGTGCGCCTTAGTACGGCCAGCGTGATGCCGGAGGAGGAGGCAGAGGCGGGGCGGAGCCAGCCATAAGCCATAAGCCATAAGCGGCGCGCTGCGCGCGCCACCTGGGGCGGAGGGGACTTCAGCCCCCCTGGGCTGCCGGTAGCCCGGAAACTCTGAAGTCCATCACGAACTGGAAAGCGCGCGAAGCGCGCTCCTTATGGCCTACGGCTTGCCCGTGCCCGACGCTTCTTTCCCTTCTTTTTCGCCGGCGCCTTCTTCGCGGCGGGCTTCTTCTTTTTCGGCGCGACGGCGGGCTTCTGCATGTTCTGCCAGAGCCCGATCGTGTTCCCGTCCGGATCGGCGATGAGCACGAACCAGCCGGAGTTCGGGACTTCCATCTTCGGGTTCACGAGCTTCCCGCCATTCGCCTCGACCCTGGCCACGGCGCTCTCGATGTTCTCGACCCCGATGTAATTCACGATCTGCCGGGGCACGCCCGCCGCGGGGTTCCAGAGTCCGCCGCCCACTTCGCCGTCGCCGGCGTTGTAGAGCGTGTAGCTGAGCTGCGGGATGTCGGTGAATTTCCAGCCGAAGCAATTCCCATAGAAGCGTTTCGCGTTCTCGATCGCCGCCGTCGGGATTTCGACGTGGCACCACGAGCCGGGCCTGGTTCCTGCCATCGCGCCCTCCCCGTTTCCGTTGGACCGGGGACCATATGACGCGGGGAGCGGAATCATTTCAAGAGAAAGCACCCTCGGAACCCGGGCAAAGGCCATGCAGGTTCGGTTGCGTCGTCCGGGAACCCTGAGAACGCAGGCAAAAGCCGACCGAGGAGGTGCGGCGCGGGTCCGAGTGGCGCGCGGTGAAAGCCCCGGCGCGACCAAAGCCCTCGTCACGCGCCGGTCGGACCCGTGCCGCACGCCGCAGGGAGGTTTTGCCCGCGTTCTCAGATTGACCGCGCAGGGCACCCCTGCTATCTTTTGCGCCCGCCCGCGTCCTTAGCTCAGTTGGCAGAGCAGGTGATTCTTAATCACCGGGTCGAAGGTTCGAATCCTTCAGGACGCATTTTCGCGCGCGGCGGTTCGCGCGCTCCTCGTCGGAGGCGGCACGTCGCGCCGCTTCGCGGCGCTCGGCGCCGCCTCATCCTCGTCGCGCCCGGACCGCCGCGCGCGAAAATGCCGGAAGGGCGAGTGCGGGGTGGTCTGATAACATCTCCGCAGCTCCGGCTTCGGGGAGGCTGTTCCCGGGAATCGGCGGCGGGTTCGCGGCGCGCGCGAGGCGAGGGGGCGCGCAAGGTGCGCCCCCTCGCCGAACGCGCGACGCGAACCCGTCGCCGATTCCCGCGGGGGTGGCGGAACTGGCAGACGCGCGGGTTTTAGGAGCCCGTGCCGAAAGGCTTGTGGGTTCGATTCCCACCCCCCGCATCCAGTGCTTGCACGGGCCGAACTTTGAGCTAAAATGGCGCCATGCAGTTGAGCCGAGCCGTGGAATATGGCGTCCGCGCCATGCAGTACCTCGCCAGCCGGGAATCGGTCTGCGACGTCGACGAAATCTCCGGGAAGATGGGCATTCCGCTCTCGTTCCTACGCAAGATCCTCCAGAGACTCGTCACCGCGAAACTGGTCCGCTCCCACCGCGGCTTCGCCGGAGGATTCACCCTCGCGGGCCTCCCGGACGAGATCAGCCTGCTGCAGATCATGGAAGCGGTGGACGGCGAATTCCTGCTCAATCCCTGCCTCGGCAACCACGGCGACTGCGTGCTGGATCACAACTGCTCCCTGCAGCGCGCGTGGTACGTCTCGCAGAACGCGCTCAAGCAGTCCCTCGCGGGATTCAGCCTGCGCGCCCTCACGACGCAGGAAGTCCCCACCGCCATACCCTAGCGCGCTCCCTGGACACCTTCCTCAAAACCGTCGCGAAGACAGTCCGCACCCGTCGCCTCCTCGAGCCCGGCGAACGCGTGCTCGTCGCCCTCTCGGGCGGGCCGGACTCCACCGCCCTTCTCGCGGCCCTCGCGGCGCTAGGGAAATGGCCGCTCGCCGCCCACCACGTGAATCACGGGCTCCGGGCGGGTGAAGCGGACCTGGACGAAGCGGCGGCGCGCGGAACGGCCCGGCGACTGGGCGTCCCTTTCGGCGCGACGCGGCTCGAATCGCTGCCCGGCCGCGGCGGCATCGAGGCGCGGGCGCGGGCGGGGCGGGAGGCGGCGCTCGCGGAGGCGGCGCGCGCCGCGGGGGCGCGGGCGGTGGCGCTCGGGCACACGCGCGACGACCAGGCGGAAACGGTCCTCTACCGCGCCGCGCGGGGCGCCGGCCCCCGCGGCCTCCGCGGCATCCTCTTCCATAAGAAATCCGCCGGCGTCGATTTCGTCCGGCCGCTTCTCGAGACGACCCGCGAGGCGGTCGTGGAATTCCTCGCCCGCCGCGAGCTGGCGTTCGTGACCGACTCCACCAACGCCGACCGCCGTTTCGCGCGGAACCGGATCCGGCACGAGGTGCTGCCGGCGCTCGAGGCGGCGCGGCCCGGCGCGGCGCGGAACCTGGCGCGGCTCGCGGAGGCGGCGCGCGAGCTGGAGGAGTGGATCGGAGCGGAGGCGGAGGCGGCGCTCGGGCGGTGCCGCGCGCCGGGCGGGCTCGACACGAAGGCGCTCGCGGGACTTCCGCCGCCGGTCCGGGACGCGGTTCTCGAGATCGCGGCTCCCCCCGAAGTGCGGCCGCTCCGCGCACCGGACCGCGCCGCGCTCGCGCGGCTCATTTCCGGCGGACCCGGCCGGCGAGCGGGTCTCCGCCGCGGGTGGTCCGCCACGCTCGAAGAAACCTGCGTCGTGTTCCGTCCGCCCCCCGCCGCGGAACCCGCGACGGTGGCGCTCGCGGTTCCCGGCGAGTGCCGGGTCGGACAGAGCCGGATCGTCGCGATGATCGTGGAGGCGGGCGAGGGGTTTCTCGAGCCGTTCCTCCGCGCGAAGTCGCCGGGGCAGGAAGCATTCGATTTCGGGCGCGTCCGGATGCCGCTCGCCGTCGGACCGGCCCGCCCCGGCGATCGCCTGCACCCGCTCGGAGCCCCGGGAGAGCGGAAAGTCTCGGACGTCCTCGCCGACCTCAAAATCCCGCGCGCCGACCGCCGGCGGGTGCCCGTCGTACGCGATGCCGCGGGGACGATCCTGTGGGTGGCGGGCCTGCGAAGAGATCACGCCTCGCGAGTCACGCGCGACACGAAAACCGCGCTCGTCCTCGAGACGGAGCCATAGGACCGCCCCCCCCTACTTCACGTACGGCTCCAGCTGCACCCTCCTCTGCTTGGCCCAAACCACGTTCCGCGAATTCGCGTCGTGCTTGATCACGTCGTCGTACCGGTCGTACGCCTCCTGCCACCGCCCCAGGTTGTCCACGATCTGCGCCGCCCGGAGCCGCGAGTCCGAGGAATTCTCCGAGTCGAGCTCCTTCACCTTGTCGTAAGCCTTGATCGACTCCTCGTATCGCTTCACCAGCCCGTCCTGGTAGAGAAGCCCCAGGTTGTACCAGGCGTCCACCACCTTGTCCGAATCCGGATACTTCGTCACCAGGTCGTTCAGCTTGTCGATCGCCACGTTCAGGTTCGTGCGCCGCCGCACCGGATTCACCGTCGACGCGTACAACTTCGCCTGCTCGAACAGGTCGTTCGCTTCCTTGATGCTCTTCCCCGGCGCTTTCACCGTCACCGGCCCGCCCGCCCGTCCGCCCGGCCCCAGCTCCGATTCCTCGAGCATCCGGATCAGCGACTCCGTGTCCGCCGCGCGCGCCGTCTGCCCCGCTTCCTCGTAGGCACGTCTGAGGGCCTCGAGGGAAGCGAGGAACTCCTTTTTCGATTCCTCGGCGGCGCGGGCCGCGTCGTCGACGGCCTTGCCGGCGCCGGCGAGGGAAGCGCCGCACTTGGGGCAGAAGTTCGCGTTGTCGCCGGTGTCGGCGCCGCAGGAGGGGCAGTCTTCGGCCATGGCAAGGGTGCAGGCGAGGAGCAGGGCGAGGATGGTGCGCATGGGGAGCTCTCCGAGGGTTCGGGTGACCGGCGCCGGAGGAGGATTCTACCTCTTCAAGCTCTCATTTCATCAGCATCGCCGTCGCCGCCACGACGAACGCCGCCCAGAACGCGATGGAGCGCGTCCGGTCCGCGGCCTTGTCGAGGACGGAGGGATCCGTGCCGACGGAGTCCGAGGACTGGCTCATCTTGTAGAGGAGCCGGAAGATTCCGAACGCGAAGATGATCTGGAAGGCGGGGCCGTTGCCGAGCCCCATGGTGGACAGGACGACCGCGAGTCCCGCGCCGAACGCCAGGTGCCATCCGGGGAACCCCTCGCCGGTGCGCATCCGGACGGGGACCACGACGGAGCCGCCGTTGCCGGTCACCGAGATCGGAATCTCCGCCACGTCGCCGGTGCCCCCCTCCGACCTCCGGAGCTTCGCCACGTCCACCGAAAAGCGCAGCCGATAGCGGCGTTCGACGGAAAGCGGGAAGGTCTCGGCGAACCTGACGCAGTCGTTCGGCGCGGACGCGGTGACCGAAAGGTGCTGGTCGCCGTCGTTCACGACGTGCAGATACCCCTCGGCGCGGCCGCCCGAAGCCGTCACGAAAAGCCTCTTCTGCTCGACCCTCATCCGTGCCGGCTGGGGGACGACGCTCGCCTTCACCGCGACGGACTTCGACCCGCCGTTGGAGGAGAAGGTGAGGCGGGCCTCGTGGACCTGGCCGGCGGGCAGGTGCTCGGTGTCGACGACGACGTCGACGGGCACGTCGTCGCCCTGGAAGGCGGGGCTGAGGACGCGGAGCCAGGGGGCGCTTGAGGAAGCGGCGCCGGTGAGCCAGCCGCGGCCGAGGTTATTCACGAAGACGCGCGACTTGCGGGAGAGTCCGCGGGGGATCTGGTCGAAGTCGAGGCGCTCGACGTCGAGCTCGAGGCGCGGCGCGGCGACGAGACCCGTGGCCTGGAGGAAGGCTTCGAGGCCCATATTGCGGTCTGGAAGGGACTCGCGGAAGTCCATGGCGCGGCGCGAGAGTTCTTTCTCGCCGACTCGGCGGAGCCAGGACTCGAAGTCGCGGTTATAGAGGTGGTGTTTGGCGTCTTCCCAGTTGGCGTCGGCGGCGGCGACGAGTTCCTGCACGGTGCCGATTTCCTGGCCGCCGCGGAACGCGAGGATTCCGTGGGGGGCGAGCTGGGCCATGGGGACGCTTTCGAAGGCCGAGCGTTCGGCGGGGAGGAGGCGCGCGACGTGCGAGAGCGGGCGTCCTTCGACCGCGGCCTGGAGGTCTTCGATGACTTCCTTCGCGGAGGCGTAGCGCTCGCGGGGTTCGGGGAGGAGGCACGCGCGGAGGATGAGATCGACCTCCGCGGGGATCTCGCGGCGCAGCTGGCTGGGGTAGCGGAAGGCGCCGACGGGCGTCTCTCCGGTGAGCAGCTCGTAGTAGACGACGCCGAACGACCACAGATCCGAGCGGGGGTCGCCGCCGGGCAGGCCGCGGCGCTGCTCGGGGGCCATGTACTCGAACGTCCCGGAGATCGCGCGGCCCTCCGAGGTCTTCACCATGCCGGAGAGGTACATCGTGTGCGCGACGTGCCGCGCGACCTGGCCGAGGCCGAAGTCGGTGATCTTCACGCGGTAGACGCCGCCGAGCGCCTGATGGACGCCCGACATCGTGCAGGCGGCGGGGCCCGCCGGGGCGAGCAGGATGTTCTCGGGCTTGAGGTCCCGGTGCGTGACGCCGCGCTCGTGGGCGTGGGCGAGGGCTTCGAGCACCTGGAGGGCGATGTCGGTGGCTTCGCGGAACTCCAGGCGCGATTTCTCCCTGAGCAGTTCCCGCGCGGACTTGCCCTCGACGAACTCCATGACGAAGTACGGCGGATTCCCCGCGGGATCGAGGCCGAGAGTCTTGACGATGTGGGGGTGCTGGAGGTCGTGCTGAATGACTCCCTCGTTCCTGAGGAAGTCGACGTACGTGCGGTCGGTCGGGATTTTCACGGCGACGGTGTCCGCCGCGAAAATGTGGTGGTGCGCCTTCCAGACTTCGCCGAAGCCGCCCTCGCCGCACTTTTCGGTGAGGATGTACTCGCTGATCCGATCGCCGATTTTCGCCATGTTCGTTCCCCCCCACGGGGTTTCGGGCGGGAGTTGTACGGCGCGTCCGGGTGTGAACGCGCCGGGACTCGAGCCCTTCTGAGTTTCTACACCTATAAGCGCCCTGGCGGCGTGAAAGTTAGGTCAAATCCGGGAATTCCGTCGATCGATCTCCTTATGCGCAAATGTCGTTCCGAAGCGGGGAAATACAGCAAGTTCTTTAAAATTATAAACCGCCCTTCGGGCAAGTCAACGGCCGGCACGGAATGCCCGGAACTCGGGGCACCCTGGGACACCCTTCTCCCGTTTCGAAACGACAGCCATACTTCGTTCATTCGCACAACCCCAGCCGGCGAACCGAATTCCGAGCAATTGAAACGCCGGATACCACTCGGGCACTCTCCTTGCACTCGTCCGTGAAACCCCCTCACCCCGCCGCAGCAGGAAGGAGGCAGCTCGCGTCCGGCGTGGCGCCACCCAGAAGGCGCCCTTTCCTCACTCCCCTGCTGCGGAGGCCTTCCATGTCGTCGCACTCCCGGACCGCCACCTCTCGACCGCCCGACGTCGAAGAGGCCACTTCGCTCAATCTCGTCCCCATGGTCGACATCATGTTCCTCATGCTCCTCTTCTTCATGCTCGGCTCCGACATGGGCCAGCGCGAGCTCGAGGACGTCGTCCTGCCGGCGGCCGTGTCCGTCAAGACCGACGCTGGCTACGCGGCGGACCAGGGCCGCACGACCGTGAACGTCTACCACGACACGCCCCGGGGCGCGACCTGCGCCGCCTTCGCCCTGGAGGGCGGCATCTGCCGCGATGGCGCGCACTGGAAGGTCGGCGTGCGCGGCCACGACTACGATGTGCGCGACGAGCTGGACCTCGCGAAGCTGCGGGGCCTGCTCAGGGGCGACGCGGACGACGGACGCGTCATCGCGACCGACCAGGTTTCGGAGCGGCTCGTCATGATCCGCGCCGACCGCGCCGCGCCCTACGGCGCCGTGCAGCACGTGATGAACCTGTGCGCGGAGTTCGGCATCTACCGGATCGAGGCCGGCGCCGCCCAGGCAGCGCCGGACTCACACTAGGAGAAACCCCATGGCCTCACATGGCGGTGCGAGCGAAGACAACCCGGTCAGCCTGAACGTCGCCCCGATGGTCGACATCATCTTCTGCCTGTGCATTTTCTTCATGTGCTCGTTTCATTTCAAACAGCTCGAGGGCAAGTTCGAGTCGTGGCTGCCGAAGAACCGGGGTGTCCACCCCGAGCCGACCCCCGTGCCTCTGGAGGAGATCCGCGTGATCATGACGTGCGACGAGGGAACGGGTGAAGTGACGCGGCGCGTCAATTCCAACGTGGTCTCGAGCGACGAAGAGCTGCTCGGTCTTGCTCTCGCGGCCCTGTCGAGATATCAGGCCCTCGGCAAGACCGACGTGCCGCTGATCCTCGACGCGACGCCGGCGGTTCCGTGGAAAGAGGTGATTCGCGTGATGGACCTCTGCAAGCGGAACCGGATCGAGAAAATGGAGTTGGCGGCGCCGATGCCGGCGGTTCGGTGACTTCGGGACTCGACAACCGTTCACACAAGGAGAAATCCCATGGCCTCCCACGGCGGCGCCGGCGAAGACAACCCGGTCGCCCTGAACGTCGCCCCGATGGTCGACATCATCTTCTGCCTGTGCATCTTCTTCATGTGCTCGTTCCATTTCAAACAGCTCGAAGGGAAGTTCGAGTCGTGGCTGCCCCGGGACGGGCACTGACACGGAACGGGTCCCGGCGGGGTCCTGGAAGAGATCCGTCTCTTCCTGGTCTGCGACCCGACAACGGGGGTTATCACGCGGCGCGTGAATTCAAACCTCGTGGATGGGGACGACGAGTTTGTGGCGCTTGTTCTCGCAGGCGCCTCGAAGTATCGGGAAATCGGCAGGGCTGATTTCCCGGTCATCATCGACGCGGACCCCGGCGTGCCGTGGAAGGAAGTGGTAGGGGTCATAGATCTCTGCAAGCGCAACAGGATCAGCAGGATCGAACTGGCAGCGCCCTACCCGGAGAAGCAGAAGTAGGAGGTGGCGAGTGAACCGTCAGCTGGGGCGGAATGCCCCGTGAGGGTGATCCTGATGCAACGTCTTTAGCCGAAAAAGGTTAGCCCAGACTGTTGAAAACTCCGTGGCAGAGTGCCCCAAACGAAGAAGGTGCCCCGCCGGTTCGATCCATTTCGACACAATTCCGTAAACCATATAGCGACATAGCTTTGCGATTTCATTTTTCCTCAAGTTTCGCCCGGCACCTCCCTTGCTCTTGCACAGCCGGACCCGAATTCCATTCCCCCCATTCCCCTGCAGGAGGAACCCACCGTGAACTACAAGAAGTTGCTCGTCGTCGCCTGCGCCGTGATCTTCGTCGTCGCCATCGGCGCCACCGCCTACGCGGGAGGCGATGAGGAAGAACTGGTCCAGAAGAAGTCCTGGTTCGACCTCTTCAAGACCACCGGCCTCGTCGGCATCATGCTCGTCCTCACGTCTATCGCCGGCACCGCCCTCAGCATCCAGTACGCCGTTAACCTCCGGCAGGAGAAACTCGGGCCGCCGCACCTGATCTCGGAACTCGAAACCCTCCTCGCGGAAAAGAACTTCGAACAGGCCCTGTCGATCTGCGACGCAGATCGCTCCTACCTCGCGCGCATCGTCGCCGGCGCCGTCGTCCGCGGCGAGGCCGGATACGAAGAAATGAAAAAGGGCATGGAGGAGTCGATCGCGGAAGAGGCCTTCCGCCTGAACGCGAAGATCTCCTACCTGGCGCTGATCGGAAACATCGCGCCGCTGCTCGGACTGCTCGGCACCGTGACGGGCATGGTGACCTCCTTCCAGAAGATCGAACAGATGAAGTCGCCCACGCCCGCCGACCTGGCCGTCGGCGTGTACGAGTCGCTCGTGAACACGACCATGGGCCTGTTCGCGGCCATCGTCTTCCTCACCGTCGCGTTCTTCTTCAAGAACAAGATCTCCGCCGTCTGCCTCTCGCTCAACACGATCGCGGGCGAGCTTCTGTCCCGCAGCGTGATGGAAAACCCCCCTCAGTAAACCGAGAAGAGGAGATCCATCATGAGCAAGCATGCAGCCGTCAAACCGCCGGACGTCGAGGAAGCGACTTCGCTCAACCTCGTGCCGATGGTCGACATCATGTTCCTCATGCTCCTCTTCTTCATGCTCGGCTCCGACATGGGCCAGCGTGAACTCGAGGAGGTGACGCTTCCCCTCGCCTCCACCATCAAGGAGGACAAGGGCGACGCGCCGAAGGAGGGACGGACGACGATCAACGTGTATCACGACCTCAAGCGCGGGGCGAGCTGTCCGGAGTTCGAGAAGAAGGACGGGTCGGGGATCTGCCGGAACGACGAGCACTGGAAGGTCGGCATCCGCGGCCACGACTACAACCCGAAGGACAAGCTCGAGCTCGACAAGCTCCGCGGGCTGCTCAAGCGCGACGCCGACGAAGGCAAGGCCGTCATCGGCGACCGCGTCTCGGAGCGCCTGGTCATGATCCGTGCCGACAAGGCGGCCCCGTACGGCGCCGTGCAGCACGTCATGAACATCTGCGCGGAGTGCGGCATTTACAAGATCGAAGTGGGCGCGGCGCAGCCGTCGCCCGACAAATAGGGAGACACAGAGATGGCACATGGCGGCAGCAGCGAAGACAACCCGGTGTCACTGAACGTGGCGCCGATGGTCGACATCATCTTCTGCCTCTGCATCTTCTTCATGTGCTCCTTCCACTTCAAACAGCTCGAAGGAAAGATGGAGTCGTGGCTTCCGAAGGACAAGGGCGTCTTCGGCGATCCTGTGCCGAACCCGATCCTGGAGGAGGTGCGCGTCTTCATGAGGTGGGACGAGAGCACGGGAAACGTCATCAGGAAGGTGAACGCGAAGCTCGTGGGAAGCGACGAAGAGCTGGGCGGGATCATGGAGGATGGGATCGCGAAGTTCAAGTCGCTGGGCAGGCCGGACACACCGGTGATCATCGACGCGGAGCCGAAGGTCCCGTGGAAAGAGGTGATCAAGGTGATGGACATCTGCAAGCAACACAAGCTGGAGAAGGTGGAGCTGGCGGCCCCGATGCCCGGGGCGTGGAAATAGGCGAAAACGTCCCCCGGCGCGAGCCGGGGGACGGGCTTTTGTCGTTCGGTGGTTGACAACGGGCGATCTTTGACAAGTGACGGGATTGCAGGGCCGCTTCGATAGAGGCGTGAGGAGGCAGGGTGTCCGAGGAAGCGAAGGAAGGGTCGGGGCCGGAGGTGAAGCCGGAGGAGGCGCCTGTTCCGGGCGCACCGGCGTCTTCGGAACCGCACCGCGCTCCCGGGCGCAGGGCTTCGCTTCTTCCGGCGGGCGGGTCCTATGCGGCGCCCAACGAACTGCGGAAGATCATCCTGATGGCGCTGGGAGCGCTGGCGCTGGTGGCGTTCATGTTCCAGATGGAGTGGAACCGGCGGCGAATGGCGAAGGACGTTGAGAAGAGCAACGAGGAGTGGAAGCGGAAGCAGGAGGCTGTGAAGGCGACGCCGCCTGGGACGGGGCAGGTGGAGCCGGGTGCGGAGGTTTTGTGGGACAACATGCTGGCGGGCGAGCGGGACGACGCTCCGCTGGACGATCTGCAATCGGACAAGGGGTACAAGTACCTGATCCGGCATCTGGCGAACCTGAAGCCGGGCGAGGGTTTAGGGCATTCGATACCTTTCGATTACGCGGAACTCCTGAAAAATCCGAACAAATGGCGCGGAAAAGTTGTAAGTCTTTCTGGACTAACGAATAAGATTCAGTCAAATATTCGGCTGGAATCGAACCAAGGCCATTACGATGCCGTTTACAGGCTCTACCTCGTAGACCTCTCTGGCACGGAAGGGTTCATCCTCGACGTTCTGGACCGGCCGGATGGAGTGGAAAGACGGGACCCCGTGGAAGCCGAAGGAATCTTCCTCAGGACCCACAAGTATCTGACCGAAAAGGGCCAGGAAGTCCGGGTGCCCGTCTTCGTGGCGCGTTCAGTCCGGGAAGTCAGCCGCGGAACTGTCCACCGGACCTGGTCGACAGAAATGACGGTAGGAGTCGTGACGGTCTCCGTTATGCTCGTGCTCGTGATCACGATCGCAGGGATATCCGGCCGAAAGAAACCGAAAACTTCCCAGTCCCCGTAAACGACTTTTCGGGAGTGATGCAATGAGAGGTCAGCCGCAGCAGCCCCAGGAACCGGACTACGGCGCCGAATACCAGCAGGCGCCCCTTCCCCCGGACGGCGGCCAGTTCTCCTTCTCCTCGTGGATCGAGGAGCAGGTGCGCAACACGCCGTGGTGGCTCATCTCGATCGCGTTCCACCTGATCATCCTCGCGGGGATGACGGTCATCACCTTCAAGGAAGAGGTGAAGATCAAGGAGGAACCGACGATCATCCCGCTTCAGGCCAAGGCCGACAAGAAGCTCGACCTCGAGCGTCCCCGCGACGTGTTCGAGCGCAAGGGCATTCCGAAGGTCGGGCAGGACAACGCCCCGCCGACGGACGAGCCGGCGATTTTCTTCCCCGAGGCCGAGGAATCCGACCACAACGAGTCGGCTGACAACGAGGACTACGGGAAGATGAAGGGCGACTCCGAGGAGTTCCTGTCCGCGATGCCTGGCGAAGGCGGCGGCATCCGCGGCCGGCAGCCCGGCAAGGCGGCGGGCGTTTACGATGCGATGGGCGTGGGCGGCGGCGGCGGCGGCGGCGGTCGTTACGGCGGACGCCTCGGCGGCCGGCGAAACCTCGTGGCTCGCGGTGGCGGCACCCAGGGCCCCGGCGGCACGGAGTCGGCGGTCACAGCCGGCCTGCGCTGGCTCGCGCGGCACCAGTCCCCGGACGGTCACTGGTCTTCCCAGGGCTTCAACGCCCAGTGCGCCAACAGCAAGTGCCCGGGCGACGGTTACAGCGAGTACGACGCGGGCCTGACGGGCCTGTCGCTCCTCGCGTTCCTCGGCGCCGGTTACACGCACCTCACGAAGGAAACCTACGTCGATCCGCACACGGGCAAGACGATCAACTGGGGCGAGGTCATCAAGAACGGGATCAAGTGGCTCATCACGAACCAGGACGCGGAAGGCTGCTTCGGCGGCCGTCACGGGTCCAAGTACATGTACAACCACGCGATCGCGGCGCTGGCCATGGCCGAGGCTTACGGCCTGACGAACAGCGCCCTGTTCAAGGACGCGGCCCAGAAGGGCGTCGACTTCATCCTCGCGGCGCAGAACCCCTACAAGGCGTGGCGTTACAGCAAGCTGTGCGGCGACAACGACAGCTCCGTGACGGGCTGGTGCGTGATGGTGCTCAAATCCGCCGACATCTCCGGCCTGACGGTCGGCCGGACGGGCTACGAGGGCGCCAAGGCGTTCATCGTCGAAGTCACGGACGAGGCGTACTACAAGGTCGGCTACACGGCCAAGGGCACGGGCAAGGTCGTCGTCCAGGGCAAGAACGAAGACTGGGACGGTCACGAAGCCCTCACCGCGGTCGGCATGCTCTGCCGCATCTTCATCGATCACCAGAAGGGCGACCCGGCCCTCGAGGGCGGCGCCAAGTTGCTCGTCGCGGACCTGCCCGCCTACAGCGGCAAGAAGATCGACTACTACTACTGGTACTACGGCTCGCTCGCCCTCTTCCAGTTCGACGGCCCCGACGGCAAGTACTGGAAGGGCTGGAACGAGGCGATGAAGAACGCGCTGGTCCCGACGCAGAAGACGAAGAAGGACGGCTGCTCGGACGGCTCGTGGGACGTGGACGTCGACCGGTGGGGCTTCGAGGGCGGCCGGGTGTACAGCACCGCCATCAACGTCCTGACACTCGAGGTGTACTACCGCTACGAGAACGCTTTCGGCGGCGGCAAGCGCAAGTAATGTGAACCGCAACGGCGACAGGGGGCCCTCACACGGGGGCCCCCTGTTTGTTTTGACGGGCCGGATTCTGGCGCTTCCCCGCCCGATCTGTTAAGACTTCCGGCCTGTCCCTCAGGACTCATCATCCGAGAAACGGAGACCCTGAAATGACTTTCCTCCGAAGCTTCCTCACGGGTTCGCTCGCTATCGCCGGCCTCGCCGGCACGGCCTGGGCGAAAGGCGACGATGTGGACTTTGCCCGGTCGCTCGTTCGCGACGGTTTCATCGACCTCGCGACCGAGTATTGCGACCGGCTCGCCAAGGACCCGGGGACGACTCCCGAGGACAAGGCGGGCCTGCAGCTGATCCAGGCGGAGATCTACGCCAAGACTGCCACGATGCAGGAGGACAGCGCGAAGGCGCAGGAGGAACTGGACAAGGCCAAGAAGGTCCTCGAAGATTTCATCGCAGGCAACGGCTCGCACCCGCGCGCGCCGGAAGCCAAGTTCCAGATCGGGATGCTGCTGCGCCAGAAGGGCGATTTCATCGTTGCCCAGCTGAAGAGGGAATCGGACTCGTCGAAGAAGGCGGACCTCATCGCGGAGGGCGACAAGAACTTCAAACGCGCCGAGGAGTACTTCGCCGGCCTGAAGGACGAGTACAAGAAGATGAAGGACGACTGGTGGCAGCGCACGAACGGCCGGAACCCGACGGAAGCCGAAAAGAAGGAAGAGGAAGACATCCTCTACAACCTGATGGACGCGGTGTACAACGAGCCGCGCACGCTGTATTCGCACTGTCTGCTGTACGACGCCGGAAGCAAGGAAAAGGGGGAGCTGACGGGCAAGGCGGTCGCGCTGTTCATGGACTTCGAGCTCGAGTACGGCGACCGGATGAAGGCCTACGAGTCCTCGATCTTCTGGGCGCTCACGCACAAGGAGCGGGGCGAGTTCGACAAGGCCTACCCGCGCTTCGACTTCACCATTTCGCTGCAGGAGTATTTCACGGGCGGGGCTCTTCCCGACGACGCGCGCGAGATCATTCTGACGGCGTTCTACTACAAGGCGATGACGCAGAACGAGGAGCGGAAGTACAAGGAAGCGATCGACACGATCGACGCGATGATCAAGCTGGCGAAGGACGCGGCGCGGGACCGGATCGGGATTGCGGCGTGTCTGCTGCAGGGGGACGCGTGGGTCGGACTGGGCGAGAAGGAGAAGGCGATCGAGCTGGGGACGAGGCTCCTGAAGCAGGTCACGAGCGAGAGCGCGCAGGCGATGATCCGCAAGCGGATCGCGGACTGGTCGACGGGTGGCGCGGGGGCGGGGCTGGCGGTGTACATGATCAAGTACCAGGCGGCGATGGACGAGGACAAGTACGTGCTCGCGATCGCGGCGCTTCAGGGCGCGGTGGCCGCCGCCGAGGCTTCGGGGCAGGAGAAGGAGGTCCCGGAGATCCTGTGGAAGATGGCGAGCGTGTACGCCGACCGGATGGACCGGCTGTACGACGCGGTGATCATTTACGAGACGATCGCGGTGGACTACATGAAGGCGGAGAAGGCTCCGCAGGCGGCGTTCCAGGCCGCGCGCATCTGGAACCGGATCAGCGCGGCGATCGGGATGGAGAAGAGTTTCGAAAAGGACCAGGTGCAGAAGAATCTGCAGCATCTGACGAAGAACTGGCCGGGGGATCCGAACGCGAAGAATGCGCAGTTCCTGGTGGCGGAGGGATTCGCGGAGAAGGGCGACTTCGAGAAGGCTGCGGAGGAGTTCCTGAAGGTCTCGGAGGACGCGAACCTGTACGAGCAGGCGATGGTGATGGGCGGGAAGTCGTATTACGACCTGGCCCGGAAGGCCTGGGGTGAGGGGAAGAAGGACCAGAAGACGATCGACATGTTCGGCAAGGCCGAGGGGCAGTTCAAGAAGTACCTGGAGTACATCAAGAAGAACAAGGCGAAGGACGAGAAGATCGAAGCGCAGCGGCCTGTGGTCGAGGCGTTCTGCAAGCAGTCGCTGGCGAACCTGTTCCTGCACGAGTCGCGGAAGAAATACGACGAGGCTCTGAAGGTGCTGGAGGAGATCGAGGCTGCGGCGCCGCCCGACGAAGTGAAGAAGAAGGTCTGGCGGCAGAAGGTGACGGCGTTCCTCGCGCTGAACCAGACGGACAAGGCGATCGCGGTGACGGAGAACCTGCTGGCGAATTTCAAGTCCGCGCCGGTGACGGTCGAGGCGTGCCAGCTGGTGGGGAGCAAGTGTGACGAGGAGGCGGAGAAGATCGTCGGCGAGAATCCGACGCCGGAGAAGATCACGGACGAGGCGCTGCGGCTCTGGGGCCTGGCGGCGAAGTACTACTCGAACTGGATCCATTCGGCGATCGAGGCCAGGCAGAAGGTGCAGATCGACGTGGCGCTGGGCGTCGCGGACCGGATCTACAACCTGGGGCTGTTGATCAACAAGATCGACGACAAGAAGAGTTTCACGGGGATGGATCTGGATTCCCTGAAGAATCCGAAGATTTTCCAGGACGCTTCGAAGATCTACGAGCCCATCGCGAACGAGGAGCTGGGCCGGCCCGCGGGCGTGGACACGAGCAAGCTGCTCCTGAAGCTGGCGTGGTGCAAGGACTTCGCGCAGGACTGGGAGGGAGCGCGCGACGCGTACGAGCGGCTGATCCAGGCCGAGCGGCTGCGCAACGCGGACGGAAAGACGATCAACGATTCGGTGTTGAAGGCGAAGCCGTGGCTGTTCGTGGCGTACGAGGAGCTGGGGCACGTGTACATCCGGCTGGGCGGGCTGGGGGTGAACAAGGCGGGGTCGCTGCTGGAGGCGTACACGATTTTCGCCAACGTGGTGGCCAAGTCGGAGAAGGACACGGAGGGCTGGTGGAGGGCGAAGTACCTGGTGATCAAGATCCTGTTCGAGCGCGGGCAGGCAAACGATTTTGAGATGGCGATCCTCGGGATCAAGGACATGCGCTCGAACTATCCGCGCTGGGACGACGACAAGTTCAAGATGAAGTCGATGTGGGAGGATCTCGAAAAGGCGATCCTCGAACGGGCTCCGAAGTAATAAACCCTTCTCCGCGTTGACGTTAGAAAGCCCCCGTCGCGGACGGGGGCTTTTTTGTTCCGCCGTCGTCCTGCTACACTACCCGGTGCGGCCATGGAGCAGCAGCAGCTCTCGACTCAACGCGGCATCAGCCTCAAGCTGAAGGTGACGTTCCTCGCCTTCCTCGCGGTGCTCCCGGCCCTCATCCTCGTCGCCGCCCTGAACATCATGGAAGGCGATACACGCAGCCGCGAACGGGAATGGCAGGCCACCCGTACCAACACCGCAAGCGCCGTCGCCGCCTGGTTCGACTCCACCTACAAGGACGTCCTCCTCAGCCACCCCCCGAAAGACATCGCCCCCGCCCCCCCGCCCGATCCCGTCACGCCCGAGGCCATTCGAAGGTCGCTGGAGACCGGGTTCGACCGCACCGCCCGC
>JACPRD010000085.1 GCA_016190145.1 Planctomycetota bacterium
CTCCGAACCGTTATATTCTCCGCCCCCGCAGGCCCCCCTCGAGAGAAACCCACCGTGGACATCCGCAATATCGCCATCATCGCGCACGTCGACCACGGCAAAACCACGCTCGTGGACGGGCTCCTGCGCCAGAGCGGCGCATTCCGCGCCAACCAGAGCATCCCCACCTGCGTCATGGACTCCAACGACCAGGAAAAGGAGCGCGGGATCACGATCCTCGCGAAGAACACCTCGGTTCGCTGGCAGGGAACCAAGATTAATATCATCGACACCCCCGGCCACGCCGACTTCGGCGGCGAGGTCGAGCGAGTCCTCCGCATGGCCGACGGCGTGCTCCTTCTCGTCGACGCCTACGAAGGCCCCATGCCCCAGACGCGCTTCGTCCTCCGCAAGGCCATGCTGAACCGCCTCCAGCCCATCGTCGTCGTGAACAAGATCGACCGCCCGGAAGCCCGACCCATGGAGGTCCTGAACGAGATCTACGACCTCTTCATCGATCTCGAAGCTGACGACCAGCAGCTCGAATTCCCGGTGATCTACGCGAGCGGGCGCGAAGGCTACGCGCGCCGCGAGCCCGGCGACGCGGACACCGACCTGGTCCCGCTGTTCGAGGACATCGTCAAGTTCATCCCTGCCCCGAAGGGCGACCCCGCCGCGCCCCTCCAGGTGCAGTGCGCCAACATCGACTACAACGATTACGTGGGCCGCATTGCGATCGGCCGCATCGAGAACGGCGCCATCAAGGTGGGCCAGCAGGTCACGCTTCTCAAGCGCCTGGGCGGCAAAGTCGTCGGCCGCGCCGAGCAGCTCTTCGTCTTCGAGAACCTCAAGCGCACTCCGGCCGATTCCGCCGAATGCGGCGAGATCGTCGCCATCGCGGGCCTTCCCGACGTCGACATCGGCGACACGATCGCGGGAATGGAAAGCCCCCAGGCCCTTCCCCCGATCCAGATCGACGAGCCCACGCTGTCGATGGTCTTCAGCGTCAACACGAGCCCGCTCTCCGGGAAGACGGGCAAGTTCCTCACCGTCCGCCACCTGCGCGACCGTCTCTACAAGGAGCTGAAGTCGAACGTCGCGCTGAAGGTGGAGGACACCGACGATCCGCGCCAGTTCAAAGTCAGCGGCCGCGGCCTCCTGCACCTCTCGGTCCTCATCGAGAACATGCGGCGCGAAGGCTTCGAGATGGAGGTGGGGAAGCCGGAAGTCATCTACCGCGAGGTCAACGGCGAAACGCACGAGCCCGTCGAGCTCATGACCGTGGACGTCCCCGAGGCCTACTCGGGCAAGGTCATGGAACTCGTCGGCCAGCGCCGCGGGGTCGTGAAGTTCATGGACACGCGCCGCGGCCACATCCACTACGAGTTTCTCATCCCGGCCCGCGGCCTGATCGGCCTCCGCTCGAAGCTGCTCACCGCGACGCGCGGCGAGGCCGTGATGTACCACGTCTTCCACGGCTACGAGCCGCACAAGGGCGAGATCACCCAGCGCAAGGCCGGCGTCCTGGTCTCCATGTCCGGCGGCACCGCCACGAACTACGCCGTCTACCAGCTCCTCGACCGCGGCATCTTCTTCGTCAAGAACGGCGACGACATCTACGAAGGTATGATCGCCGGAGAACACTGCAAGGACCGCGATATCATCGTGAACGTCACCCGCGCGAAAGCCCTCACCAACTTCCGCGTCTCCGCCGCCGACGCCACGATCTCACTTCCGCCCCCCCGCGTGTTCACGCTCGAAGAAGCGCTCGAGTACCTGGACGAGGACGAGCTTCTCGAGGTGACGCCGACGCATCTGCGTCTGCGGAAGAGGCTTCTCACGCAGCGGGAGCGGAAGAAAGCCGGAAGAGAAGAAGCCGAAGTGCTGGAGAGTTGAGCCTCCGTTCGGAGTTCGGCGTGCGGAGTTCGGAGTTTCAGCTCCAGCTGGTGGGACCGTCTTGAGGAGGGCGCCCCCTCCGCACCAGCTTTGCCGTTGTGGTCTGGAGTTGTCCCTTTGCGGTTGCTTGATGTTACGAGTTTTGCCTTTGCGGTTTTGCCCTTGACGGAAGTGATAGTATATGATAGTAAATAACTGTATGAGCGAGTATATGACAGGAAGTGACGTCCGCAAATCCCTCGGTATTTCCACCGCGACCTACTACCGCTGGCTGCGGGAAGGGAAGCTCAAGGGGTCCCGGGCCGGCCGCGACTGGCGCTTCCCACGGGCCGCCGTCCAGGACCTCCTCCGCTCCGGCAACCTGTCCCCCGACCTGCAGGCCGCGTGCGACGCGTACGCCCGGCGGCTGCGTTCCTCCGGCCTCGAGAAAAAGGAGATCGACGTCATGCAGAAGAAGAACACGCCGCCTGACGCCCTTGCCCTCATGGTCCTCGAGCACGCCCACCGCCTCCGGGCTTCGAACGTCCATGTGGAACCCGGCCCCGCCGGCCTCACCGTCCGCGAGCGCATCGACGGCCAGCTCGCCCCGGCCGCGACGGCGCTTCCCGCCGGCGCGGCACCGGAACTCATGGGCGCGCTGAAACGGATGGCGGGACTCGATCCGGCGGTGCAGGACCGGCCGCTCTCCGGGAGGTTCTTCGCGCCCGTCGGAGGGCGCCGGATCGACGTCCTTGCGACCACGTTTCCCACCGGATTGGGGGAGTCCATGACGCTGACGCTGCTCGACCCGCAGACGCGGATTCCAGCACTCGAGGACCTGGGCTTCGGCGAGGACACTGTCGCTGCGATCCGGCGGCTGATCCGCCGCAACTCGGGGCTGTTCGTCGTCAACGGCCCTTCCGGCCAGGGCAAGACCACGACGCTCTATTCGATGCTGCTCGCGGTGCGCTCGCCGGAGGTCAAGATCATGACGGTGGAGGACCCCGTGGAGCTGCGGCTCGAGGGAATCCAGCAGGCTGCCGTCGCGCCGGGCATGGGGTTTGGCGACGCGCTCCTGGCGATGCTGCGAAGCGACGTCAACGTGGCGATGGTCTCCGAGCTGCGCGACCCCGAGACGGCCCATCTCGCGCTGAGCGCCGCGAACTCCCACCGCGTCTTCACCGTTCTGCACGCCCCCGACGCGGTCGCCGCCGTGCGCCGGCTCGCCGAGATCGGCGGCGCCCATTCCGGAATGCTGGCCGACGTTCTTCTCGGGGTGCTCGACCAGCGGCTCGTGCGCCGGGTCTGTTCGATGTGCCTCCATCGGGTCGAAATCACCGAGGACGAAGCCCGCGCTCTCTGGATGGGCGCGCGCGACGCGAAACGGAAGGCGGCGGCGGGGAAGGGCTGCGCCGCGTGCCGGGGCACGGGATTCCGCGGGATGATCGCGGTCGGTCACCTCCTCACGATGACGCAGGGGCTGCGCCGCGCCATTGAGACCCGCGGAAACTACCCCGAACTGTGGAATGCTGCGGCCGGGGGGGGGATCGCAGCGGATCTGCGCCGCGCCGTGCTCGAAGAACTGGTCGCGCCCGCGGAGGCGGTGCGGGTGCTGAAGGGAGCCGCGATGCCGGTGTAGTCGGGGAGAGAAACTCAATTCCGTCCGACGATTCCCAGGTCCTGCAGTTCACCCCGCACCCGCGCCGGCCGCTTTCCTGCCAGACCATGGAAGGGACGATGACGAACGCGAGCGCGCGCCGAGCGGCGCCAGCCCGCGGGTATGGCGGCCGCGAGGGCCGGCGCCAGGGTTTTGCGGTCCGCGAGGAGGACGCGACTTCCCTCGCGAACGAATTCGAATCGGCAGTCGCGCGCGACGACTATTGCGTCGCCCGATTCCACCCCCGCCCGCCCCTCGTCCACCGTTGAAGTTGCCCTTTTCTCTTTTGAAGTTACTTGCTCTTTGAAGTTGACCATTTGAAATTGCCCTTCCCCCTCAATCACAGCACCCGATGATCCAGTGGCACTTCGGACAGATCCACTTCGTCTTCACCAGATCCATTTCGCACCCGCACTGCGCGCAGAGGCTGTGGGAGATCTCGCACTCCGCCTTTTTCGGCGGCTCCTCGGGCTCTTCCGGTTCGTCGTGCGTCATACGCGCTCCCTTTCCGGTTCGCCGCGGTACGTCACGGAACAGCCTTCGCACTCCCAGACTTGCACCTCGGCCAGCAGCGGCAGCCCCTTCAATTGCTTCCACACCCAGAGGGCCACGCGTTCGGCGCTGGGGTTGGGCACGACGCGATTCAGGTCGGCGTGGTCGAGTTTCGAGAGGACCTTCGATTTCACGAGGTCGGCGAGTTTCACGAAGTCGAAGACCATGCCGTCGGGGCGGACGGGGCCGTCGAGGGTAACGTGGAGGCGCCAGGTGTGGCCGTGGACGGATTCGGGGCCGCCGGGGAGTTTCGTGAGGTGGTGGGCGGCTTCGAAAGTGAATTCGCGGGTGAGGCGCATGGGCGGATTGTAGCGGGGGAAGGGAATTCGTAAGTGGGGATCGGGGTTAGGAGCGTGTCGGTGGTCGAACAAGGCTTGACAGTGGATCGGAGGGCCCCTACCCTTTGGGATTCCGCGGCGGAGCCTCTTCGAAGTCGTCGTAAATTCTTTGAGGCCATAGAGTTGCGGCGACACTTGTAAACGGCGACGCTTCCGAGGATCCCCATGAAGTCCGAAATCGAACAACTCGGCCCCTGTAAAGTCAAAATCAAGGTCGAAATCCCCACGGACGAGATCCGCGGGAAAATCGAGGAGAAATACAAGGAAGTCCGGCAGACCGTCGTCATCCCGGGCTTCCGCAAGGGCCACGTCCCCCGCAACATCCTCGAAAAACGCTTCGGCAAGTCCATCGAGGAAGACGCCAAGATGGACCTCATCTCCGGCGCCTATTCGAAGACCGTCGAGGAAAAGAAAATCGCGGCCGTCGGCGAACCCGACATCCCGATGGACACCATCGAGATGACGCCCGAGAAGCCGATGGCGTTCGAACTCACCGTCGAAACGAAGCCCGAGATCAAGCCGAAGGACTACGCGGGCATCGAGGCGAAGAAGAAGAAGGCGGTCGTGACCGACGAAGAGCTCGCGAAGGCTCTCGAGCGCCTGGCCGAGGCGCGCTCCGAGTGGATCCCCGCCGAAAAGGCCGCGGCGGACGACATGGTCATCGCCGATCTCACTCTCACCGAGGGCGAGAGGTCCGTCGTCGCCGAGCCCAACCAGAACATCGTCGTCGCGAAGGACATCGAAGTCCTCCACGCGCCCGCGCCGCAGGTCTTCGAAGCCCTCCTGGGCGCCGCGGCCGGCGACGTCCGCACCGCCGAGGTCGCCGCGCCCGCCGACCACAAGGACGAGACGCTGCGCGGAAAGAAAATGACGTTCACGGCGAAGATCAAGGAAGTGAAGCGGCTGAAGAAGCCGGTGATCGACGACTCGTGGGCGAAGGAGATGGACTACGAGTCGCTCGACAAGGTGAAGGACGAGATCCGGCGGCGGCTGGTGGAGGAGAAGGGGCACCAGGCGGAGCACGAGGTCGAGGAGCAGGTGGTGGACGCGCTTCTCAAGAAGCACGAGATCCCGCTTCCCGAGGCGCTCCTCACGACCTATGCGGCGCGCGCGGAGGAGCGGGCGCGGCTGCAGCTTCAGATGAAAGGCGTGCCGGACGCGGACGTGGACGCGATCATCGAGAAGGAGCGGGCGAGTTCGAAGGACGAGATGGAGAAGCTGCTTCGCGTGCATTTCCTGCTCGAGGCGATCGGGCAGAAAGAGAGGATATTCGTGACGGAGGACGAGGTGGAGGCGCGCGTCGACCGGATGGCGGCGCAGTACCGCCGGATGCCGGGCGAGGTGCGCGAGATGCTCGAGGCCAGGGGGCAGATGAGCGAGCTCCGGAGCACCCTCCGCGAGGAGAAGATCCGGAAATTCCTGAGGGAGAAGGCAAAAATCACGGAGGCCGAAGAATGAACGGGCCGATGAATATGCTGACGCCGATCGTCATCGAAAAGACGGGCCGGGGCGAGCGCGCCTACGACATCTGGAGCCGCCTGCTCAAGGACCGGATCGTGTTCATCGGGACGCCGATCGACGATTACGTCTCGAGCCTGATCATCGCGCAGATGCTGTTCCTGCAGATGGAGAACAAGAACCAGGACATCAGCGTGTACATCAACTCGCCGGGGGGAAGCGTCACGGCGGGGCTGGCGATCTACGACACCATGCAGTTCCTGCAGTGCGACGTGGCGACGTACTGCATCGGGCAGGCGGCGTCGATGGGGTCGGTGCTGCTGGCCGCGGGCACGAAGGGCAAGCGGCATGCGCTTCCCCACAGCCGCATCATGATTCACCAGCCGTGGGGCGGGGCGCAGGGTCAGGCGTCGGACATCAAGATTCAGGCGGAGGAGATCCTGCGGTTGAAGGACGAGCTGAATGCGATCCTGGCGAAGCACTGCGGGCAGCCGGTGGAAAAGGTGACGAAGGACGCCGACCGGGACTTCTTCATGAGCGCGGCGGAGGCAAAGAAGTACGGTTTGGTGGACGAGGTGGTCGAAACATTGAAGGGCGTGGAGACTCCGCCGAAGAAGTAGAATAGCGGGCTGGCCGCATTTCAAGGAGGGCGCCGGATGGCGCGCTACGGCAGGACGAAGGGCGACAACAGGATCTGCACCTTCTGCCAGAAGGCTCAAAGGCTCGTCGACCACCTGATTTCCGGCCCGCCTGGGATTTACATCTGCAACGAGTGCGTCGAGCTGTGCAACCAGATCCTGCGGCTCGAGAAGAACAAGGGGATGGCGGGGGAGGGGCAGGTTCCGACCCGCACGATGCCCTCGGCCGCCTCGGTGGGGCCGTCGATCAAGACGCTGCCGACGCCGATCGAGATCAAGACGCGGTTGGACGAGTACGTGGTGGGGCAGGAGCGGACGAAGAAGAGCCTGTCGGTGGCTGTGAACCTGCACTACAAGCGGATCCTGAACCCGATCGCGGCGAACGAAGTCGAGCTGGAGAAGTCGAACATTCTGCTGATCGGGCCGACGGGAAGCGGGAAGACGCTGCTCGCGCGGACGCTCGCGCGGATCCTGAACGTGCCGTTCGCGATCGGGGACGCCACGACGCTGACGGAGGCGGGGTACGTGGGCGAGGACGTGGAGAACCTGCTTCTCAAGCTGATTCATTCGGCCAACTACAATCTCGACCGCGCGGAGCGCGGGATCGTGTTCATCGACGAGATCGACAAGATCGGGCGCACGCAGAACAATCCGTCGATCACGCGCGACGTGAGCGGCGAGGGCGTGCAGCAGGGGCTGCTGAAGATGCTGGAAGGCACGATCAGCAATGTCCCGCCGCAGGGCGGGCGCAAGCATCCGGAGCAGGAGTACATTCAGATCAACACGCGGCACATCCTGTTCATCGGCGGCGGTTCGTTCGAGGCTCTGCCGCAGATCATCGCGCGCCGGATCGGCAAGAAGCAGATCGGCTTCAAGACGGACATGGACGAGGTGGACGAGAAGAACATCGGCGACCTGCTCGAGAAGGTCGAGCCCGAGGACCTGATCGAGTTCGGGATGATCCCGGAGTTCGTGGGGCGTTTCCCGGTGATCTGCGTGTGCCGCCCGCTCACGCTGGACCAGCTGGTCAAGGTGCTGACGGAGCCCAAGAACGCGATCATCCGGCAGTACCAGGAATTCTTCCGGATGGAGAATTCGACGCTCATATTTACGGACGAGGCGCTGCGGGAAGTGGCCCGCCGCGGGCTCGAGAAGCAGACGGGCGCGCGCGCGCTTCGCGCGACGATCGAACAGCTCATGCTCGACGTGCTGTTCGACCTGCCCAACCAGAAAGAGGCGACGGAGTTCCTGATCACGGGGGAGATGGCGAAGGGGGCGGAGCCGATCGTGCCGCGGAAGACCGAAGGCGGAGGGCACAAGAAGAAGGAAAGCGCCTGACGAAGAGTTCAGAGTTCCGAGCTGAGAGGAAACAGCGGCCGCCTGCGAGTGCGGCCGTTTCTATTGAGAAGCGAACGGTTCGGCGGGGTTCGGAGTTCGGCGTTCGGAGTTCGGCGTTGAGGGTGGCGGGCGGGGGCGATCATCCGGGGGCCTTGCCTGGCTTCCTGTCGGGGCGCCGAATCCGATTGGGCGTGCATGAGGATCGACGCTATTTCGGAAGAGGGCCGGCATCCTGGATCCGATAGACGCCGGCGGCCAGGTACACGCGGGCGTGGATGATGCCGCCGAACCCGTCGCCGATGCGTCGGTCGATGAGGAAACCGCCGGGCACTGGCAAGATCCACCCAGTCTGGCGCCAGCGTTCCTGGCGGCCGGGGCGCCACGCAGGCGTCACACCGCCTCGAAGTCAGGATCGCTCGCAGAGGCCGAGGACTTCTGCGCCGGGCCGCTCCCGCACGAAGCGGCGAGGAAACACGTCACGATTACCGCGGGCAAATTCTTCATGCGCTTCCCTGAGGCCCCTGATTGGCGATTCGCCGAGGAGTCAATTCTCCCATTCCTCAACGAGCAGCCGCCCGGGCGCCAGGAACTCTCGAAGATGCCTCCACTTGCCGTCATCGCGCAGGACGAAACGCTCCACGAGGAAGCCGCCCCAGAGGGGGACGATGCGGCCGGTTTTCCCGTATGGGTCGCCGGGGCGAGCCGAGTGGCGCGGGCTCATACCTTGATCGTACCGTTCCCACCAGGCCCTCCGCGCGTCGCCTTGCCTCCCGCACTCCCCGGGCAGATCGACGTCGTCCACGAAGTTGAAAAAGCCGCGGACTTCCCACGTGCTGCGGAGCGATCGGAGCTGCGCGGCCAGTTCTCCCGCGGAGCGGATCCGGAGTACCTGGCCCGCGTGGATCAGCTGGACCTCGCCGCTTCCGGTCCCGCGCACCGCCGGGTACATCAGGATAGTCTGTTTGCCGAAATCGAGCCTCGATGGCGCCATGCCGGGAAGACGACGCTCCGGCTCGTGCCGGGGGCCCTTCCGTCCGCCCGGGGCTGTCACGAGGACCGCCAGCAGGAGCGCGAGGATCGTCTTCATCTCCCGATAGTCTAGCGACCGGCAGAGGGTAAACTTCCGGAATCCCGAACGGAGGAATCGCGCGTGAATTCCGCTATCCGCCTGCTCCTCTTCCTCTCCCTCGCCGCCACGCCGGCGGCCGCGGCGGACTGGGGGGTCGACGCGATTCCTGGGGCGGGGCCTTCGCTTCTCAAGAATGCCCGCGAGGACCTCGCGAAGATCCTGAAGGCGCCGGAGAAGGATCGGGGGGCGCTGGCGAAGGACCTGGTGGAGCGGAAGGGTCCGCAGCTGGTGGAGGTGCTGAAGCGGTTCCGGAATCCGGAGTTGCGGCCGGTGGTGGTGGCGATGCTGCAGTCGCAGGACTGGCAGATCGCGCACCGGGGGCTGCTGATGGCGGAGGCGTTCGACGACAAGACGCTGCTGCCGGACGCGTGGAAGCTGCTGGGGCACGAGCGGGCGCGGATGCGGGAGAAGGCGGCGATCGCGTGCATCAAGCTGTGGGACGCGGAGGTGGGGCGGAAGATATCGGGCGGGGATGCGGCGCTGATGCTCGGGGGGATGATCGAGCGCGAGAAGGACCCGCACGCGCGGACGTGCCTGCTGGGGCTCAAGGCGGCGATGGCGGGGAAGCTGGGGGGCGTCTGGGTGAACCCGGAGTTCGTCGTGACGCTGGAGGACGAGCTCAAGGTGGCGCCGGTCGTGGAGGGGTTCGCGAAAATCGGAGAGACGGCGCCGGGGTGGAGGCGCGAACGGGAGCCGCAGCGCGCGGAGCGGGGGGCGGAGTCGATGGCGGCGGCGGCGAAATGGACGTCGCCGGTGCTGGGCTGGACGGCGGAGGAGATCCTGTCGACCGGGCGGCTCGCGTTCTCGGCGCAGGCGCGCTCGGGCAGCGCATATCACGCGGGAGTGGACGTCGCGGCGTGCCTCGACGGCGCCGGGCTGTACGCGATCGCGGAAGGCGTGGTGCGGCTGATCCGGACGGGCGGGCCCGAGGGCACCGCGATCGTCGTCGAGCATTCGCTTGGAAGGGGGGAGCTCGTCAACGCGGTCTATCTCCATGCGGGCGACGCGGTCTTCGTCGCGGCGGGCGACAAGGTCGCGTGCGGACAACTGCTCGGAACCGTCGGCATGAGCTTCTCCACCATGAACGGCGGCGTCACCTCGCACCTCCATTTCGCCCTCTACCCCGGCCCCTTCGACGAAGCCCGCCTGAACGAAGAAGTCGCCGACCTCGCGGGCATCGGCGCGTGGCTCGACCCCAAGGCCTGGCTCGAGGCACGCGTGGAGGAATCGAAATCGCCGGTCGAGATCCCGACGCAGCTCAACCCGGCGTTCGAGGGGGTGGAGCGGCTGATGGAAAAGGCGGAGTATGGCCGGGCGTGGGGGGAGGCGATGAAGATCGTCGCGGGGAAGGGGGTCGACGAGGCGATGCGGTCGTCGGCGCAGCGCGTCACCGAGGCGATCCGGAAAGGCGCGCAGGAGGTGATCGGGCGGGCGCAGCGGAAGCGGGAGGCGGGATATCCTCAGGAAGCGATGGAGATCCTGAAGTCGTGGGCGCCGGAATTCCGCGGGTGTCCGCCGGGGACGGACATCGAGAACACGATGGCGGTGTGGCCGAGGAACGAGGCGTACAAGAAGGAGGTCACGGCGTCGAAGGAGTTCACGGCGGCGGAGATGAGGGTGAAGACGCTGCAGGAGAAGGGGGCGGCGAAGGAAGAGATCCGCGCGGTGTGGGAGGGGCTGCTGAAGAAGTTCGGGGAGACGTACGTGAAGGAGCGGATTCAGAGGAAGATCGATCTGCTGAAGTGAGAGGGCGGGAGGGCGGAAGGGCAGGGCGGAAGGGCAGGGCGAGAGGGCGGAAGGGCGGAAGATACGGCCCTGACCCCGCGCCCTCTCGCCCTCTCGCCCTCTCGCCCTGCCCTTCCGCCCTGCCCGTCATGGAGGATCGCATCCCGATGACCCGGACCACCGCCCTGCTCCTGCTGACCTCGATCGTCGCGAACGCGGGCGGCTGGGGCGCCGACGTCAACTCGGGCGCAGGCGGCCCGCTCGTCGAGGGCGTGCGCGGCGATCTCGCCGCGATCGTCAGGGCGCCCGAGGCGGAGCGCGCGGCGCTCGCGAAGGCGTACGCGGCGAAGAAGGGCGCGGAGAACATCGAGGCCGTCAAACGCTTCCGAAACCCGGAGCTGAAACCGCTCTTCCTCGAATTGCTCCGCCAGGACGACTGGAAAACGAAACACCGGGCGCTTCACGTGCTCGAATACTACGGCGAGGCCGCGGCACTTCCCGACGCCTGGGCCCTCCTGGAACACCCGCAGGCCCGCCTGCGCGAGAAGGCGGCGATTTTCTGCCTCAAGGTGTGGGATCCGGCGCGCGCGAAGGGCGTCGCGGGCGGGAAACCGGCGGAGGCGCTCGCGGGGCTCGCGGCGAAGGAGGAGGATTTCCACGTCCGCATGTGCCTCGACGCGCTGGCGAAACGGATCGCGGGACGGCTCGCACCGGAGAAGGTCTCGACCGAGTTTACGGTCACTGGCCTCGACGCCCTCGTCCTCACCCCCTTCCTCGACGGAAGCGACAAGCTGCCGACTGTCGCGCCCGGCTACACGGCGAAGCCGGTGCCGCGGCAGGGCGGGGGAAGCGCCTCCAGCCTGCCCGCAGCCGCGCGATGGGCGTACCCGATTCTCGGGTGGGGGAAGGAGGAGGTGCAGGGGACGCTTCAGCCGTTCGCGAACCTCCGCCAGAACGGCACGGTCTACCACACCGGGCAGGACGTCGGCTGCAGTCTCGACGGCGCGGGGTACTACGCGATCGCCGACGGCGTGGTGAAATTCGTGCACACGGGAAGCGACATGGGGACGCTGATCGTGGTGGAGCACAACACGGGGGATGGGGACCTGGCGAACGCGCTGTACATGCACGGCGGGGACACGGTGTTCGTGAAGGCGGGGGACAAGGTGGCGTGCGGGCAGTTGCTGGGGGCGATGGGGCTCAGCTACTCGATCGAGAATGGCGGCCATTTTGCGCACCTGCATTTCGGCCTCTACCCCGGGCCGTTCAACGCGACGCACAATTTCGGGTATCGCGCCGTGAGCGCCGGTCTCGGCGACTGGCACGACCCGGCGAAATGGCTGCCCGAGCGCATCGAGCGGACGCGGCCGCTCGTGTCGGCGCGCGCCGCGGGGGTGCTGGGGGATCTGCTCGAGCGCGAGGAGTACGGCAAGGCGCACGCCGAGGCGACGAAGGCGGGGGAAGGGAAGATCGCGGGCGAGATCGAGGCGGCGGCGGGGGAGGCGCTGAAGCGTGCGGAGGCGCGGCGGGACGCGGGTTATCCGAGGGACGCGCTGGACGGGCTGAAGAAATGGGCGGGGCGGTTCAAGGGCGTGCCGGGCGGGGAGAAGCTCGACGAGGCGGCGAAGGGGTGGGAGAAGGACGCCGCGTTCAAGAAGGCGCTGGCGGGGGAGAAGGAGATTCTGGGGTTGGAAGCGCAGCTTGCCGCGAAGAAGGCGACGCCGGAGCAGGCGAAGGGGGCGTGGGAGGGGGTGCTGAAGAAGTATGGGGACACGGTGCTCAAGGGGAGGATTGAGGCGAAGGTGGACGCAAAGTAGGATTCAATCCCTCGGATTCATGGGCCGCGAAGCGGCCCCCCCTGCCCCCGCCCGCGCCCCCGCCCGCGCCCGGCCCGTCACGTCGGGAAAGGTCCGCGCTGTGTCGCC
>JACPRD010000008.1 GCA_016190145.1 Planctomycetota bacterium
AAGGCCAAGACGATGGAGGGGCTGGGGGCGATCGGGGCGGGGGAAGCGATCGCGGCGCAGGTCCTGGTGGTTCTCGAGGAGCGGGCATGAAGTTCTACAACACACTGACGCGGCAGAAGGAGGAGTTCGTTCCGCAGGAGAAGGGCGTCGTGCGGATGTACAACTGCGGCCCGACGGTGTACTCGTACCCGCACATCGGGAATTTCCGGGCGTTCGTGTTCGCGGACGTGCTGCGGCGCTACCTGGAGTACCGGGGGCTCGAGGTTCGGCAGGTGATGAACATCACGGACGTGGGGCACCTGGTGGCGGACGCGGACGAGGGCGAGGACAAGCTGGAGGCGGCGGCGCGGAAGGAGAAGAAGGACCCGTGGCAGATCGCGGGGTATTACGCGGAGATTTTCCACCGGATCCGGAAGCAGCTGGGGTTCGCGGAGGCGATGGCGTTCCCGCGGGCGACGGAGCACATTCCGGAGATGATCGCGATCATCGAGAAGCTGGTCGCGCGCGGGCACGGGTACGTGGTGGGGAACAACGTGTACTTCAGCGTCGCGTCGTTTCCGTCGTACGGGAAGCTGTCGGGGAACCTGCTCGACACGCTGGAGGCGGGGGCGCGGATCGAGCCGCACCCGGACAAGAAGGACCCGCGCGACTTCGCGCTCTGGAAGCACGACCCGAAGCACCTGATGCAGTGGGACTCGCCCTGGGGCCGCGGATTCCCGGGCTGGCACATCGAATGCTCGGCGATGTCCATGAAGTACCTCGGCGAGACGCTCGACATCCACACGGGCGGCGAGGACAACATCTTCCCGCACCACGAGTGCGAGATCGCGCAGAGCGAGAGCGCGACCGGAAAACCGTTCTGCCGGTTGTGGATGCACGCGCGGTTCCTGCTCGTGAACGGCGAGAAGATGGCGAAGTCCGCGGGGAATTTCTTCACGGTGGAGGACGTGTTCCAGCGCGGCGTGGGCCCGCAGGCGCTGCGGTACATGCTGGCGACCTCCCACTACCGCCAGCAGATGAACTTCACGTGGGAAGGGGCGGAGTCGGCGAAGACGTCGCTCGAGCGGCTCGCCGAGTTCCGGCGCCGGCTGTCGGACGCGCACGGCGCGGCGCCGGTCGCGGCGGTGAAGCCGGTCGTCGACAAGGCGCGCAAGGATTTCGAGGCTGCGATGGACGACGACCTCAACATCTCTGAAGCGCTCGCGGCGATCTACGGGCTCGTGCGCGAGGTCAACCGGCTCGACCCGGACCCCGCGGCCGCGGCGTTCGTGCGCGACGCGTTCGACCGGATCGACACGGTACTCAACATCGGGACGGCGCCGCCGGACGTGTTCAGCGACGATGAAAAGAATCTGATCGATGCCCGCGCGGCGGCGCGGACGACGAAGAACTGGGCGGAGAGCGACCGCCTGCGCAAGGAGCTGGAGGCGAAGGGCGTCCTCGTGGAGGACACGCCGCGCGGCCAGCGCCCGCGGCGCGCGCGGAAATGAGCGAGAAGTTCCTCGTCCTGTTCCGTGAGCTGCGAGGCGACGCCGACGCGATCGCCGCTGCGAAGAAGGCGTCGCTCGTCCTGCAGTTCCGCTTTTTCGCGCCGGCTTCGTACGTCGTGCTCGACATGACGAAGGAGCCGTTCGACGTGGGGTCGGAGGAGCACCCGCAGCCCGAGGTGGAGATCGGGCTGACGCCGGAGGCGGCGGACAAGGTGCTCTCGGGCCGGCTCTCCGCGGTCGAGGCCGTGAAAACGTCGGTCGTGCGCGTCCGCGGAGGATTCATGAAGTTCCTCGCGCTCCAGGGATTCCTGGAGGTCGCGCGCGCGGCCTACCAGGCGCGGTACGGAGCGGCTACTCCCGAAGAGTGACCGAGCCGTCCGCGGCGATCCTCGCCCGGATGCGCAGGTCCCCCTCCGGACCGGCGGCGGCCGAGAGCCACGGTGCGTCCTGCCCGGGCAGCCGGAACACCCAGCGGCCTCCCTCGACCGTTCCCTTGCCCGTCGCCTCCACCTCGACCCCTTCCCCCCGGTACCCCGCATGACGCAGTGCGTCACGAACCTGTTCGGCCGTGAACCGCGCCCCCGGGCGCGGCGTCACCGTCGCGAGCCCCTGCTGCAGGTCCACCGTCACGTGCGCGGCGCCGTCCAGGCGCTCGAGGGCGTCGGTGACGCCCTTCACTCAGGGACTTCACTCCATGCCAAGGACTTCCACGGTCAGGCGGATGAGCCCTTCCTTCGGGGCCTCGGGGGCCTGGGGCGCGGAAACGCAGCCGGCGAGCAGGACGAGCACGGGGAACAGGCGACGCATGGGGGCCTCGTTTCTTTAGAAGAGGAATTTGACCGCTACGAACGCCGTGAACCGCTGGTCGCCGTACTCGTCATCGACGGAGTCGTAGACGGGAAAGGCGATGTTCCCCTCGAACAGCACCGAGGTCGTTGCGTAGAACTGCACGCCCGGAGCGACCCAGACGGTGGTTCCGGAGTCGTCCCCCGCCCCGCCCCGCGTGCGCCAGCGCTTCACGACCGAGACGTCCAGCACCAGACGCAATTCCGCCCCCGCCGCGCCCGGCTCGAACTTCGCCGGGAACAGCCGGAACCAGTAAGCCGCGTCCACGCGCGCCGACGGGCCGGGCCGGACGCCGTCGTGCCCGCCGTTCCAGCGGCCCGCGACGTCGAGCGCGAACCGGTGCCGGTCCTCGATCACCGTGACCGCCGCGCCGAGCCACGAGTCCCAGCCGCCGCTTCCGATCTGGAGCTTGCGCGCGTACGGCTCCGAAGCGCCGTCGAGCTCGGCGTGGTGGTCGCCGGTCGGCGCCTCGACGCCGCCGAACAGCGCGACGCGGGAGGAGGACATGACGCCGTCGAGCTTGTGGACGTTGATCTTGAGGCCGAGCGACACGTCGCCCAGACCTTCCGTCTGATCCCGCTCCTCGCCGACCTGGATGTCCTTCACGACGTACGGCAGCGCGAGCGTCGCTTCGATGTCGTTCCGCAGCCCGTAATGCAGCTCGGCCACCGCAGCGTGCTCGACGACGCGCTGCGCGACGGACGTGCGGATGAGGAAGCGGGCGACCGGCGTTTCGGGCGACGTCGTGCCGGCGTTTTCCGTGACGAGCTGGGCGGAGGCCGTGGAGGAGCAGGCCATGAGGACGGCGAGCAGGGACAATCGCTGCACGAGGGATCTCCTGATTCGGGGGTCGGAGAAACACGGCGACCGGCCGGAGATCCGGATTAGCAGCGAAGGGGGCAGGCCGGGCTGGGACCGGGCGGTCCCGTCGTGCGGGCACGGAGGGCCGGAGCGTGCGCGGCTGCGCGGCACGGAATCGGAGCGGGCGGGACGCCGGCGAGTGGGAATGCCTGCGCCGGGGCCGCGGCCGCGGTCGGTTCCGCGGGATCCGCGGCGGACAGCGAGGTGAGACAGCACCGGGCGGGAGCCGAAATCGCCGGAACCTCCGGCGCGCCGCCGCCGCCTCAGGAGCCGCAGGACGCCTCCGCGGGCCCCGCTTCCCCGGCGCACGCTTCCGTCGTCGACCCCGTGCAGCAGCACGCGAAGAGATCGCGCTGGCCGGTGACGAGGCAGGTGAACCGGAGGCCGCGCGCCTGGGCGGGAAGGGCGAGGGCGAGGGCGGTCAGGACGGCCAGGGTGCGGGCGGCCATGAGGGCGCCCATGGTACGCCGCGGACGCGGGCGCGGACAATCAGGATTGCCGCCGTCCTATTCCGTCGCCGCGGGCGGCCCCTCCCCGAACCGGATCGTGACGGTGTAGGCGCCGTCGGCGAGCGTGGACTCGACGGGAACGCCGCACCTGTGGAAGAGGCCCATCATTTTCGTGTTGCCGGCGAGAACGCGGCCTATGAAGCCGCGGACGCCGCGTTCGCGGGCGGTGCGGATGAGGCGGTCGAAGAGCCAGGTGCCGACGCCTTTGCCCTGGAGGTCTTCGGCGACGGCGAGGGCGACTTCGGCGAGGCCGGTGGCGCGGTCGAGTTCGTAACGGGCGAGGGCGACCATGCGGTGGGCTTCGCCGTCCTTGACGAGGCCGGCAAGGGCCATTTCGGCGTCGTAGTCGAGAGCGCACTGGTCCTGGATTTCCTTCGGGGTCAGCGACTTCAGGGGGCGGCCGAAGCGCTGGTAGACGGTTTCGGCGGAGTGCGAGTAGAAGAAGTCGCGGACGAGGCGCTCGTCGTCGGGGCGCAGGGGGCGGAAGAAGATCTCGGTGCCCTTGAACTTCTCGCGCGACTCCAGCTCCACGGGGTACGGGCGTCCCTTCTCGGGCCACGGCACCTGGTCGACGGCCACGAGTTTCCGGTTCTTGGCGGCGGCGAGGAGGTCGGCGCGGAAGTCGGGGTGGGCGATGCTGGTGAGGGAGAGGGCGCGCTCGCGGACGGTGCGCCCGCGGAGTTCGGCGACGCCGTACTCGGTGACGATGGTGTGGATGTCGCCGCGGGTGGTGACGACGCCGGCGCCTTCGGCGAGCGTGGGGACGATGCGCGAAAGCGTGCCCTGCTTCGCCGTGGACTCGATCGCGATGATCGACCGGCCGCCGGCCGAGCGTGCGGCGCCGCGGATGAAGTCGACTTGGCCGCCGATGCCGGAGTAGAAACGGGTGCCGATGGAGTCGGCGCAGACCTGGCCGGTGAGGTCGACCTGGAGGGCGGAGTTGATCGAGACCATGCGGTCGTTGCGCGCGATCACGAACGGGTCGTTGGTGAACTCGCTGGGGAGGAACTCGAAGAACGGGTTGTCGTCGATGAAGTCGTAGAGGCGGCGCGAGCCCATGCAGAAGGAGGTGACGGCCTTGTTGTGGTGAAGGGTCTTGCGCCGGCAGGTGACCACGCCGCCTTCGACGAGCGGGATGAGGCCGTCGGAGAACATTTCGGTGTGGAGGCCGAGGTCGATCTTGTTGCCGAGGTTGGCGAGGACGGCGTTGGGAATCCCGCCGATGCCCATCTGAAGCGTCGAGCCGTGATCCACCAGGCTCGCGCAGAAGGAACCGATCCGGAGCGAGACTTCGTCGGGCGTCTCGACGGGACGCTCGAGGATCGGATGGGGGTTGTGGATGAAGAAATCGATGTCGTCGACGTGCACGAAGCTCGCCCCGTGCGTGCGGGGCATCGTGGGGTTCACCTCGGCGACGACGACCTCGGCGTTTTCGACCGCCGACTTCACGACGTCGACGGACACGCCCAGCGAGCAGAATCCGTGGTTGTCCGGAGGCGTGGTCGAGACGAGCGCGACGTCGAGAGGCACGCGGCGCGTCTTGAACAGGCCCGGAATCTCCGAGAGGAAGATCGGCGTGTAGTCCGCCGCGCCGTGCGCGACGGCGTCGCGGACGTTGGAGCCGATGAAAAAGGCGTTCGCGCGGAAGCGGCGGGTCACCTCCGCCTTCGCGTACGGCGCGTGGCCCACGGTCATGATGTGGAGGACTTCGACGTCCTCGACGTCCGGCCGCTCGGAGAGCGCGCCGACGAGGAGCACGGGCTCCCCGCATCCCGAGCCCACGAACACCCGCGATCCGCGGCGGACGCACGCGACCGCTTCCTGCGGAGTCACCGTCCTCGCGGCGAACCGCGACATCCAGTCCTTGCGCATGGTTACCTCTCAACCGGGCCGTGAAGATCCCTCAGACCTGTCGAGCGCCCGCGCCGGCCCGGTTGACCCTGAGCGAGCCCGAAGGGCGAGTCGAAGGGCCCGGCTACGGCGTCCAGCAAGTCGGTGGCAATCTACCACCTTCTTCCTACCTCCTCCGACTTCCTCCGCGGGCCTCGACCTCCGCCTTCTTCGCCTTCCGCGCCACGATCTTCTTCGCTTCCAGGTCCCGGACGCACTCCGTGAACCGGCAGATGCGCGCGTCCACCAGCGCGTTGACCGTCCCCGCCGGATACTTTCCGTCCTTCCCGCGCGCACCCGCGGGCTTGCCCGTCAGAATCGCGATCCCCTCGTCGATCGTCGAAACCGCCCAGATCGCGAACTTCTTCTCCTTCACCGCGTCCACCACGTCCTCGCGGAGCATCAGGTTGCTCAGGTTCGCGCGCGGCAGGAGCACCCCCTGCTTCCCGTTCAGCCCCTTCTGCCGACAGACCTCGAAGAACCCCTCGATCTTCTCGTTCGCGCCGCCGATCGCCTGCACCTCGCCGTTCTGGTTCACTGACCCCGTGACCGCGATCCCCTGCCGGATCGGCACGCCGGAAAGCGCCGACAGGATCGCGTAGAGCTCGCCGCTGGAGGCGCTGTCCCCTTCGATGCCGTCGTAGCTCTGCTCGAAGACGAGCCGCGCCGCCAGGTTGAGCGGCCGCTCCGCCGCGAACCTCCCCGCGAGAAACCCGCTCAGGATCATCACTCCCTTCGAATGGATCGGCCCGCCCAGCTCGACCTCGCGCTCGATGTCCATGACTCCCTCGCGCCCCGGCCCGACCTGGGCCGTGATCCGCGACGGCCGCCCGAACTCGTAGTCGCCCAGCTGGATCACCGAGAGCCCGTTCACCTGCCCGACGGCCTCCCCCTCGAGGTCGAACAGAAGCGTCCCGCGCGCGATCAGCTCCTGGATCCGGGACTTGATCATGTCCGAGCGGTAGACCTTCTGATCGATCGCCCTCCGGACGTGCTCGCACTGCACGACCTCCGACGCGTCCTCGCGCGCCCAGTAGTCCGACTCGCGCACGAGATCCGCGATCTGCCCGAAGTTGAGCGAGATTTTCTCGCGGTCTTCGGCGAGCCGCGATGCATGCTCCACGACGCGCGCGATGGCCCCCCGGTCCAGCGGCAGGATTTTCTCGCGGGTGCAGAACGTGCACAGGAACCCGAGGAAGTCGCGCACGTTCCGGTCGTTCCGGTCGAACTGCGTGTCGAAGTCGGCCTTCACCTTGAAGAGCTCGCGGAACTCGGGATCGAGCGCGGTGAGCAGGTGGAACAGGTACGGCCGCCCGAGCAGCACGACCTTGACGTCGAGCGGCACCGGCTGCGGTTTCAGACCCGCCGACGCGTACAGCCCCAGCCGCTCGCCGATCTCTTCGATCGCGATCTCGCCCGCCCGCAGCGACCGCTTGAGCCCGTCCCACGAGAACGCGTTCCGCAGCACGTCCTCGACGGGCACCACGAGGAACCCGCCGTTCGCGCGGTGAAGCGCCCCCGGCTTGATCATCGTGAAATCGCTCACGAGCGCGCCCATGTGCGCCTCCTTCTCCACGTGCCCGAGGAGGTTCGTGAAGGTCGGGTTCAGCTCCACCACCACCGGTGCCCCCTTGCCCGGATCGTTCGTCACCGCCACGTTCACCGAGTACTGCCGCGACACGCGCTCGCGCGAGGACTGGATGGAGGACTGAAAGGCCTTGAGCGCCGGCGGCACGGCCTCACCCGGTTCGGTGCGGAACGCGTCGAGGTTCTGGACCACGTCGTCCCGGAGGGCGTTCAGATACGCCGGGACCTCGGCCACGTCGCCGTACTTCTCAAGCAGATCCTCGATCGGCCCGCCGATCACGCTCAGCGCCACCTGCCGGTCCAGGTCCTTGACTTTCTGCTGCGCGGCCCGCTCCAGCTCGCGGATCCGCTTCATCGTCCCCTTGGCTTTGTCTTCCAGCTTCCCGCGCTTCTCCTGAATCGCCCGGCGCTCCTCCGGCGGCAGGGCCTCCATTTCGTGATCGCGCAGGGGACGTTTCCCCCGCAGCGGCACGATCATGAGCCCGAACGGAGTGGGTTGGAGGACATGGCCCGCCTCGGCGGCCAGTCGCGTGAGCGCGTCGATTTCGGCCGACCGGTCCGCATCCAGGACCTTGCCGATTTCCTCGCGCTTCACGCCATAGCTGTCACCCTCGAACGCCCGGGGGATGCCCTGCCGGATCGTGTCGATCAGGGCCTTCATGTCGAGCTGGAACTGGGGAGCCTGCCCTGCGGGGAGCCGCAGGATGCGGGGCTGGTACGAGTCGGAGAAGTTATTGACGTAGCACCAGTCGGGCGGGGCGTCGCGCTTGACGGCGATTTTCTCGAGGAAGGCGCGGACGGCGGTCATCTTGCCGATGCCGGGCGGGCCCGAGACGTAGATGTTGAAGCCGGGCTGACGGATGTTGAGTCCGAGCTCGATCGCGGCGACCGCGCGCGGCTGGCCGATGATTCCGTCGAGCGGCGGAAGTTCGTGGGTCGTCTCGATCTTGAGCGTCGAGGCGTCGAAGGCGCGGTGAAGCTGCTTCACGGCCAGGCACTGTCCATTGGTCGACTTCCCGCCGGCGCGCTTCGCGCTTCGGCGGGCCGTGCGGCTCTGGGGCACTGGCGATTCTCCCGATGGCGCAACCGGTGCGGATTCTACCCCGCTTCACCGGGACCTTCGACTTAACCCGACCTTAACGCGCGCTTTGAAGCCTCTTCACAGCCGGATCCTACTGTCCCTCGCGCAAACGCGACTCGATCACGAACAAGGGAGTACGGTCTTCCAGGAGGCACGATGACGAACGGCAAGGGGACGCTGGTGACGTGGGCGCTGCTCGCCGGATTCGCGGGGGCGCAGACGGTGGAGCAGAGGCTGCAGGCGCTCGAGGAGAAGCTGGAGTCGGGCCGGGAAGCGCCGGAGCCCGGTTCGCCGGCGGCGCAGGCGCTGGGCAAGAAGATCGACGTGGTCTTCAAGGAAGGCCTGTACTTCAAGAGCGCGGACGGCAACATCGACGCGCACATCGGCGGACGCGTGATCCTTCACTGGCGCAATTTCATCTACAACAACGAACGCACGCAGGCGGACAGCTTCGCCTTCCGCCAGGTCAAATTCCAGATCGACGGGAAGATCTGGAAGGACTTCGAGTTCAAGGTCGAGCTGAGCACGACCGGCACGCCGGTGATCCTCGACGACGGTTACCTCGGTCTCACCCGCTGGAAGGCGCTTCAGATCCGTGTCGGCCAGTTCAAGGCCCCGTTTTCCCTCGAGGAACTGACCTCGACCCGTTTCATCGACCTGCCCGAGCGCAGCCCGATGAACCGCCTCGTGCCGGCGCGCGAAGTCGGAATCATGGTGCACGGCGAAGTTTTCGAGAAGATCCTCGGTTACGGCCTCATGCTTTCGAATGGCAACGGCCGCAACGGCCCGGACGAGAATTCGGACAAGGATCTGACCGGCCGCGTCTGGTTCCGCCCCGCAGGCACCGCGGAGAGCGACTTCCTCAAGAACCTCCATTTCGGCGTCGCCGCCACCGGCGGCCGCCGCGACGGCAAGGCCGCCACGGCGCCGTACACGTTCTCCGATCCGTTCACCGGAACGACCTTCGCCAGCCTCGGCGCCGATGCCGGCTCCGTCAAGTTCGACGAGAACCGCTATCGCCTGAACGGCGAGCTCGCGTGGCTGTTCGGCCCCGGCTCGTTCAAGGCCGAGTACACCCGCACGAACGACCAGTACACCGAACTGGATAGCGACCACCATCACCACGCCCACTTCACCGGCTGGTACGCCTCCGCCACCTTCCTCGTGACGGGCGAAATGAAGACGTGGGACCGCATCCGCCCCAACAAGCCCCTCTTCGGATCCGCCGGCGGCATCGGCGCCATCGAGCTGGCTGCCCGCTACAGCGAGTTCCAGATCAACCGGGGGCTCGTCGACAGCGCGTACTTCAACAAGGGCACGACGGCGCGCGAAGTGCACGAGTACGCCCTCGGCGTGAACTGGTTCCCGAACAGCAACGTCCGCATGAGCGTGGCCTACGCGTACATCAACTACAGCAGCGACGAGCACACCGAACCCCTGGTGATCGGCGGCAAGCGCATCGATCACGAGGACGTGCTGCTCGTCAGGTTCCAGGTGGATTTTTGAGCCGGGCCGTGAACAGACCTTCTCAATTCGTCCTTCCGCTCGGCCCGGCCTCGGAGGCGTCCCGGATTTCGGGTAAGCGAGACCCGGGATGGGTTACCTTCTTTCCATGCCCGACCCGTACGACGCCCTCCCCACCCTCTACGACGCCGAACTCGCCCTCTTCGACGCCGACCTCGCCTACTGGCACTCCCGCGTGCGCGGCCGCGTCCTCGACCTCGGCTGCGGCACGGGCCGCGTCGCCGCCTATCTGCGCGCGAAAGGCTGCGAGGTCGCGGGTCTCGACGCTTCCCGCCCCATGCTCGAGAAAGCCCGCCGAAACGCGCCCGGCGTGCCGTTCCTGCAGGCCGATCTCCGGTGGTTCTCGCTGCACGGATTTGGAAGCGCCTTCGCGGCCTGGTCGAGCTTCCAGTTCCTTCTCACCCGGGAGGACCGCGCGCGCTGCCTTGCGTGCGTTCGGGACGCCCTCGTCCCGGACGGCTACCTCACGATCGACCTGTTCGCCCCGATGCCGAAGGCGCCCGCGATCTCCGCGCGCAAGGTCGCGGCGCAGTTCGCGTGGGAAGGGAAGCGCGTGACGAAGTTCGAGTCGGCGAAGAGAGCCGCGGGGATCCTGGACCTGCGGTGGGAGTACTTCGCCGAAGGCGCTCCTGTCGCCGACGTGACGCAGCGCGTCGCGATCATCGACCGTCCGATGATCGAGGCGGAATTGGAGGCGGCGGGGTTCGCGGTCTTCGCGCTTTTCCGCGACTGGCGCGAGAACCGGTTCGAGGAGCGCGGGCCGCGGCTGATCGTGGAGGCGGCCAGAGTCTGATCGCCGTGCATCGACGGCCACGAAACGAAGCACGAGGCACGAAGCACGACACTCCGGTCAGAGCCGCCTCCATTCGATTCACGTCCGCCCTCTCCACTTGAACAGGTAGAACAGCCATCCGATCGACGGCACGAGCAGCGCCGTTCCCACCCCGATGCTGATGAGTGCGGCGTTGAGCACGGCCGGCGGCGCTTTCGCGGAATCGACGTCGATGGCGGGCGGGACGATGAGCGGATACTGCGCGACGCCCCATCCCCAGATGACGGCGGCGACGGAGAGAACGGCGCCCGCCGCGGCGGCCGTGAAACGGCGCTTCCAGAGACAGAGGAGCGAGAGGATCCCGGCGGCGGAGGAGGCGGCGACGAGGGGCCAGGCGCGGCGCCGGAAGCTGGCCCAGAGTTCCGGCGAGTCGAGCGCCATGACGGCGATGCCGGCGGCGGAGAGGGCGCCGACCCAGAGGCCGGTCCAGAGGGCGCGGCGGCGCCAGAGTTCGAGAAGGGCCGGCTCGGGGCGCCAGGAGAGTTCGCGGCAGAGGTACACGGCGGTGAGGAAGGCGCAGACGCCGGTGCCGAACAGGGCGCCGTGGAGGGCCTGGGGGCGGATCCAGGCGGTGAGGGCGCTTCCCTCGAGCGAGCCGTCGGGGGCGACGGGGAGGCGGCCGGAGGCGAGGGCGCCTGCGGCGGCGCCTAGGAAGAACGGCGCGGCGGTGGACGCGAACGCGAAGACGGCGTCCCAGGCGCGGTAGTCGCGGCCTTCGGCGGCGGCGTGGCGGAAGGCGAACGCGGCGCCGCGGAAGACGATGCCGGCGAGGCCGAGGAGGAGCGGGACCCAGAGCGCGCGGCAGAGCGCGGCGAAGGCGGGCGGGAAGGCGGTGTGGAGGCCGATCAGGACGAAGATCAGCCAGACGTGGTTGGCTTCCCAGACCGGCCCGATGGCGCGGTAGAGGAGTTCGCGTTCGCGGGGGTCGGCCTTGAGGGCGGTGTTGAACTCCCAGACGCCGGCGCCGAAGTCGGCGCCCGCGAGGAGGGCGTAGAGGGTGACGCCGGAGAGAATGGCGGCGAGGAGGAGGGATTCAGGGGACACGGGTGTCTCCGGGGTCGGGGCGGCCGGCGAGGAACCGGAGGGCGGCGACGGTACCGGCGGAGAGGACGATGTAGCCGCCGAGGAAGAAGGCGAGGACGAGCGGGATGCCGGGGGAGGACGTGACGGCGTCGCGCGTGCGCATGACGCCGGTGACGATCCAGGGCTGGCGGCCCAACTCGGTGACGACCCAGCCGGCCAGGAGGCAGGCGACGGAGACCGGGCCGGCGGCGACCGCGGCGAAAAGAAAACTTCGGTGAAGGGGCTTCCGGCGGAGGGCAAGCGCCGCGGCCCAGAGGGCGAAAAGGAGGAGTGCGCTTCCCCCTCCGACCATGACCTGGAACGAGACGTGGACGGGCGCGACGGGCGGACGCTCATCGGGCGGAAAGGCGTGCAGCCCCTGGACCGTCGCCCCCGGATCGCCGTGCGCGAGCCAAGACAGCCCGCCCGGAATCTCGACCGCGCCTTTCGTCCGCCCCTCCGATTCGTCCGGCCACCCGCCCACCCTCAGGGGCGCGCGCGCCTGCGTCGCGAACTGCCCTTCCATCGCCGCGAACTTCGCCGGCTGCGTCCTCGCGACGACCCTCGCGGCGCGGTCCCCCGCGAAGATCTGAAACGGCAGGGCGGCGCAGGCGAGGGCGAGCGCGACGCCGAGCGCGCGGCGCTCGTGCGGCCCGTCGCGCCCGCGCAGGATGCCGGCGGCGTAGACGGCGGCGACGAGGAAACCGGCGACGACGTACGCCGCGAGCGCCATGTGCGCGGCCTGCGCGGCGGCAGCCGGATTGAGCATGGCGGCGACGGGGTCGGCGTCGACGACGCGGCCGTCGCGCAGCGTGAAGCCGCGGGGGCAGTTCATCCAGGCGTTGGCGGTGACGACGAACAGCGCGGAGGCAAGGCCCGCCGCCGCGATGGGAACGCCGCAGAGCCAGTGCACGCGCGGCGGGAGCCGGTCCCAGCCGTACAGGTAGATCCCCAGAAAGATCCCCTCGATGAAGAACGCGAACGCTTCCAGTGTGAACGGCAGCCCGATCACCCCCCCGAACGTCCCCATGAATCCCGGCCAGAGCAGCCCGAGTTCAAACGACAGGATGGTCCCGCTCACCGCGCCCACCGCGAACAGCACCGCGAACGCCCGGGACCAGCGCCGGGCGAGCGAACGCCAGCCCGCATCGCCGGTCCGCATCGCGAGCCCCTCAGCGGCGAGAAGGAGCACGGGAAATCCGACGCCGAGGCAGGCGAGGACGATGTGGAACGCGAGCGAGACGCCCATCAGGATTCGCGCGCTGGCGAGGTCCATGGCTTCATCTTAGTTTTCATCGAAGCGACGACGGTGACCCGATTCCTCCTCGGGGATTCCCCGACCGCAATCCACGGTGCCGGCCCTGACCTGGCGGCCCGAGTCGCGACGGCACAATGGACCCGCGCCCACAGGCCACTCTGAAAGAGAGGTGTTGAATGAAACGGATCCTTCCGGCATTCGCAGTTCTGGCGACGGCAGCCGCGTACCTCGCCTGGCCCGGGGCCGCCTCGACCGAGGACCCGATGGGCTCGAACCACGTGACGACGCAGCACGTCATGCTGACGGAGGCCGACCTCAAGTGGTCGTCAGGACCGCCGTCGCTCCCCTCCGGCGCCCAGTTCGCGATCCTGGAAGGCGACCCCGCGAAGGAGGGCCCCTTCACCATGCGCATCAAAGTACCGGCCGGCTGGAAGGTGCCCCCGCACACGCACCCCGCGATCGAGCACGTCACGGTTCTCTCGGGCTCGTTCTCTATGGGATCCGGCGAGGTGTTCGACGCGAAGCTGCTGACGGACATGCCCGCCGGCTCCTTCGCGGTCATGCCGGCCGGGTACAAGCACTTCGCGATGTCGAAGGAAGGCGGAACCGTCCAGGTGCACGGCATGGGCCCGTGGGACATCAAGTACGTGAATCCCGAGGACGACCCGCGCAACAGGAAGTGACGGCCGCGGCCCGCGCCTGTCCTAGCGGGCAGGCGCGAGCTGCGTCGCCTCGCGCGCGAGAAGCCACTTCCCCGATTCGTTCCTGCGGTAAAGCCCCAGCGTGTGACCTTCGATCCGCACGTCCGGCTCCCCCTCCGCGTGCGGCACCGACATACGGATCTCGCACCATGCGTGTCCCCAGTCGCCGTAGACGACGACCTGCTCGAGGTCGAGGCGGAGCTGGACACCGTGAAAGAGCGGCGACCGTGCGGCGGCCCACGCTTCGCGCCCCACGACGGGCGCCTTTCCGGGCGCGAGGAAGACGGCGTCGGGAGCGACGAGCTGCGAGAGGGCCTGCGCGTCTTCGGCCTGCGAGGCGCGGATCCAGGCGGCGACGGTGTCGCGGAGGGAGCGTTCGTCGGGCGACATGGTCAGACGCCCTCCATGGCCATCATGTTGGAGGCGATGGCGACGAGCCAGCCGCCGCCGGGGGCGCGGCGGAGGACGTTGAGGGAGTCGCCGGAAGCGCGGATGGGCGGGGTGCCGGGCTCGCGGACGACTTCGGAGCGTTCGCGGGCCCAGACGTGGGCCCAGTCGCCGTGGACGGCGATCTCGCGGATGTCGATGGAGACCTTGAATTTCCGTCCGGGTTTGACGGCGCCGAGGACGAATGCCGCGTATTCCTTGCGGCTGCGGAACGGTGGGAGTCCGGCGATGAGCATGACGCCGTCTTCGGCGACGAGGTCGAAAACGCCGGAGTAGTCGGAGGCTTCAGCGGCGCGGGTCCAGGACGCGATGAGCTCCCGGATGGCCTGTTCGTCGGCAGTCGGCGGCGTGGGGAGAAAGGCGTTCCTCGTTTCTCGTTACTCGTTTCTCGTTCCGTGAAGCCCGGAGTGATTCTATCTCGCGGGGGCGGTGCGGGCGTCAAGTTGCGCTCTACGATTTGCTGTCGCCGCGCGAAACGAGAAACGAGGAACGAGAAACGATGAACGCACCCGCAGGCCCGGATCACGCGCCGCCGGCCCCTTCCTCCGGAAACCACCGCTTCGTCCGGTTGCACACGGCGCAAACGGCGAGCATTGCGGGGACTTCGACGAGGACGCCCACGACCGTGGCGAGGGCGGCGCCGGAGCCGGGGCCGAAGAGGGTGATGGCGGTGGCGACGGCGAGCTCGAAGAAGTTGCTGGCGCCGATGAGGGCGCCGGGGGCGGCGACGCGGTGCGGGACGCGGAGGACTTTCATGAGGCCGTAGGCGAGGCCGGCGTTGAAGGCGACCTGGAGGAGGATGGGCACGGCGATGAGGGCGACGTGGAGGAGGCGGCTGGAGACGTTTTCGGCCTGGAACGCGAAGATGAGGACGAGGGTGCCGAGGAGGGCGGCGATCGTAACGGGGGCGGAAGCGGGGAGTAACCGATCTTCGAACCACCGCACGCCGCGCGAGCGGATGACGGCGGCGCGGAGGGCGACGCCGGCGGCGAGCGGAATGACGATGAATGCGAGGACAGAATAGAGGAGGACGGTGAACGGAACCGCGAGCGTCGAGGCGCCGCTCACAAGGAAGCGGACGATGGGGGCGAAAAGGAACAGCATGATGACGTCGTTGACCGAGACCTGGACGAGCGTGTAGGCGGGGTCGCCGCCGGTGAGACGGCTCCACACGAAGACCATTGCGGTGCACGGCGCGGCCGCGAGGATGATGGTGCCGGCGATGTACTGGTCGGCGTCGGCGGGGGAGATCCAGCGGGTGAAGGCGAACCGGAAGGCGATCCAGCCGAAGAGGGCCATCGAGAACGGTTTCACGAGCCAGTTGACGAAGAGGGTGACGAGAATCCCGCGAGGCCGGCGGCCGACGCCGCGCAGGGAGGCGAAGTCGACCTTCATCATCATGGGGACGATCATGAGCCAGATGAGAACGGCGATGGGGACGTTGATCTGGCTGCCGCGTCCGAATTCCAGTCCGCGCACGGCGGCTGTTGCGCCGGGGAGGGCTTTTCCGATGAGGATCCCCGCGCCCATGCAGAGGCCGACCCACACGGTGAGGTAGCGCTCGAAGAGGCTGAGCTTTGGGGCGCCGGTCATCTCAGCCAGGAATGGCGGCGCACGAGGTCCGCAACGCGCCCGCGGATGTCCTCGCGGATCGAGCGGACGGCGTCGAGGGCCTGTCCTTTGGGGTCCGGCAGGGGCCAGTCTTCGATCGGCACGCCTGGGATCACCGGGCACGACTCGCCGCAACCCATGGTGACGAGGAGACTGGCTTCGGCGGCCAGCTCCGGCGTCAGTTTCGGCGGTCTTGCTCCCGAGAGGTCGAGCCCGACTTCCTGCATGGCGGTGAAGACTTCGGGATGAACGTGCGCGGCGGGCCGTGTTCCCGCCGAAAGCGCGCGGGCCCGCGCGGGATCCGCGATCGAATTGAAGAACGCCGCAGCGATCTGCGAGCGTCCGGCGTTATGCACGCAGGCGAAGACGACCGTCGCAGGCGGGGCGTATTTCATCGACCTCCATCGATCTTTTGAAGCGTCCCGCGCCGGGCCGGCGGCTGGACGAGGCTCCCGAGATCCTCGAGCATCTCGCCCAGCGATGCCCGCCGCAGGCCGTAGAAGATCCACACGCCGCGGCGCTCGGACTCCAGCAGTCCCGCTTCCCGGAGCACTCTCAGGTGGTGGGACATGGTGGGCTGGGCAAGTCTGAAGTGATCCGCGATGGCGCAGGCGCACAGGGGTGCGCCCGAGGCGGCAAGGAGGCAGACGATCTCCATGCGGGTCGAGTCGGCGAGCGCGGTGAACGTCTTCGCCCACCGGCGTCCCAGGATCGGGAGCACGCGCGCGATGGCGCGGGAGGAACTGTCGGCGCATCCGGAGGGCACAGGCATGTGCCGAGAGTCGATAATATATTGACTGTTGTCAATATCTTCTCTCCCCCGCAGACGCCCTTCCGCCCTTCCGCCCTTCCGCCCTCCCTACTTTCCGGCACAATACCCCCCATGTCCCGCATCCTCATCGTCGACGACGAAGAACCCATCCGCAAGACCGTCGCCCAGACCCTGGCCGGCGAAAAGCACGAGTCCGCGGGCGCCGCGACGGGCCGCGAAGCCCTCGAAAAACTCGACGGCGAATCGTTCGACCTCGTCCTCTCCGACCTCAAGAGGCCCGGCATGGACGGACTCGAACTCCTCGCCGCCATCCGCGACAAGGGCCTCGACGTGCCCGTCGTCATGATGAGCGGCCACGGCGCCGTCGAAGACGCCGTCCTCGCCACGAAACGCGGCGCGCTCGATTTCATCCAGAAACCGTTCGACCGCGACCGCCTCCTGCTCGCCGTCCGCAACGCCGTCGCCCACGGGAAACTCGCCGCCGACAACAGGGCCCTCCACACCCGCGTCGTCGGCCGCACGAAGATGATCGGCGTCAGCGAAGCCATCAAGGACGTGCGCGCCCTCATCACCCGCGTCGCCGCCACCGACGCCCGCGTCCTCATCCTCGGCGAAAACGGCTCCGGCAAGGAACTCGTCGCGCGCATGATCCACGAAGCCTCCAGCCGCGCCGAACGCCCCTTCGTTGACGTCAACTGCGCCGCCCTCCCCGATACCCTCATCGAGAGCGAACTCTTCGGCTACGAACCCGGCGCGTTTACCGGCGCCAACAAGTCCGTCGCCGGGAAGTTCGAGCAGGCCAAAGGCGGCACCCTCTTCCTCGACGAAATCGGCGACATGCCCCTCGCGGCGCAGGCGAAGGTGCTGCGCGTGCTGGAGGAGCGGCAGGTGCGGCGCCTGGGCGGCCAGAAGACGGTCCAAGTCGACGCCCGCGTCGTCGCCGCCACGAACCGCGACCTGCCGGCGATGATCGCAGAGGCGAAGTTCCGCGAGGACCTCTACTACCGCCTGAACGTCTTTCCGATCCGCGTCCCGCCCCTCCGCGAACGCAAGGCCGACGTCCCGGTCCTCGCGCGCAGTTTCCTCGCCGAGTTCTGCTCCTCGAACGGGCTCCCCGCGCGGCGGCTCGAGGAAGGGTCGGAGACGCGGCTCGCGGGGCACGCCTGGCCTGGGAACGTGCGCGAGCTCAAGAACATGGTAGAGCGGCTGGCGATCCTGGCGGACCGGGACCAGATCACGGAAGCGGACGTCGCGAAGGTGATGAGCGGTCCGGCGGGCGCTCCTTCGGCCGAGAAACCGGCGGGCGGCGCGGTTGCGGATCTGATCGTGACGTGCCGGACGTACGAGGCGTTCAAGGAAGCGAGCGAGCGGATGTTCCTGGAGGCGAGGCTGCGGGCGAACGACGGGAACGTGTCGAAGACGGCGGAGGAACTCGACATGCCGCGGAGCAACTTCTACAAGAAAATGGAGAAGTACGGCCTCAAATAGCCCCTTTCCGTGTCTTTTCCTGCTCTTCCCCCGCCTTTCCGTGTCATGCCCTTACATCCGCCCGCGCGACCCTGTCCGGAATCGAGGACAATCCTTCCCCCGCACACTTTCACAAGTCATTGCCAGACCTCATCTTGTAGAATCGTCCCGAGGTCCCGGATTTGCATTCAACTGACCCGCCGGACGCAGTGTCCACACCCGCGGACGGCGCGGAGAACGCAATATGAAACGACTGACCCCACTGACCCTGATCATCCTCGCGATCCCCGTCGCCGCCGACGACGAGGAAATCGACGATGCCGCAAAGGCGGTGTTCGAATCCTTCGAAGGCGCGTGGAAGGACGGAAGCGTCGGCGGCATCGCCGCGCACTTCGATAGGAGCAAGGACGCAAAGGTCTCCCTCAGCCTCCACAAATCCGGCAGTTTCTCCGCCGACCAGGCCCGGGGCGTGCTCAAGGAGTACTTCGACGACTACACGGTCGTCTCGCTCGACCTGCCCAAGGACGGCTACGAGGCCAAGCCGTCGCCGCACGTGAGCTACGCCTACGCGTGGACCGACCCGGCCGGACGCAAGCAGACCGGGAAGCTCTACGTGGCGCTCGCGAAGGTGGGCGAGAAGTGGGTCATCTCGCAGATCCGCGTAATGAAATAGAAAACGGGTGGGGAGATGCTCTCCCCCCGCCCGTTGCGATCGCCGGACTTCGCTTATTTCTTCTTCAGCTCGAACTCCACCTCGATCTCCACCGACAGCTCCATCTTCCCGCTCGACTTGATCTTCGGACCCTCCTCGTCGTTCGCCATCCCCATCATCATCGCCGCGTAAGGGTTCGACTGCTTCGCCCCGCCGTCCCCGTGCGTCAGGTCGCGCACCTTGAGGGCGCTTCCGATCTCGCACCCCAGCCTCGAGGCGATCGCCGTCGCGCGGTCCTTCGCCTTCTTCACGGCCTCGTCCCACGCCTTTTCGACCTGGGTCGCGTAGTCGGTGAACCCGAAGTACACGCCGGCGGCGCCCTGGGCCATCCAGGGGTTGTAGCGGTTCACGGGAGGCTTCATTTCGGCGCCGGCCTCCGTCGCCTTGTCGATGAGCATCGAGACGATGACCGCGAGGTCCTCGTCCTGCATCTTGTCGACTTCGGGGATCGTGACCTCGAGCTCGGTCGTGACCGAGACTTCCGCGGCCGCGTCCTCGCGCCCGCCGCCCATCATGATCTGCATCTGGTCCGCGCCGGACCCGAATGAAAGGCCCGAGTCCTTGATCGCCGCGGCCACCTGCACCTTGTCCTTGAGAACCGTGTTGAGCTCGGTCTTGATCCCGTCCACCTTGGTCTTGAGCTTCGCCACCGCGTCGGACGCCTTTTCGGCCTTCCCCGTCGCGCCCAGCACGAGGATCAGCTTGTCCGGCCGCACGGTCACCGTCCCGCGTCCGCGGACCGTGATGGAATGCGGTTCTTCGGCGCGCGCGGCGAGGGCGCAGACGAGCAGGGCGGGCACGAGAGCGGTCATTCTGGCCATCGTTCGATCCCTCAATATCGGGTTGCCGGAGTTTTCCGTCATCGCCTGTCGTCGGGGTCGGGCCCCGCGGGCTTCGGAGGCTCGTCCTCCGCCGGCTTCTCCGGCGGTTTTTCCCCGTCCTTCGGCGGCTCCTCGGCCTTGCCGCCACCCTCCCCGTCCTCATCCTCCTCTTCCTTCGGCGGCTCCTCCGACAGCGCCACGATCTCCGCCGGCGACACCGAGAACAGCAGCTTCCCCGCCAGGATCAGCGTCCCCGGCGGCGATTCCGACGGCCACGCCACCACCTGCTTCGACTTCGGCGTGAACTTCCGGTCGAACACCCACAACTCCGACTTGTCCCGCCGGAGCGGCACCACCACCGCCGTCTCCGTCGCGAATCCCCTTCCCGCATACAGCGAGTTCTTCGGAATCTCCAGGCACGCGCCCGGCACGATCCCGGACCCGGAGAGCTTGCGGATATCGTACAGCTTGCACTCCTTCCCCGTGAGCGTCGCGATGTCCCCGTCGAGCACCAGCAGGTGCCGGCACTCCTCGCGCGCCACCACTTTCATCGCCGCCAGCGGGTCCGCCGATTTCTTCCAGCCCTTCCCCGTGAGCCCGTTCACACGGCAGCAGTGGGTGCCGTCGGAAGAGAAGAACAGGACGTCGCCGCCGACGAAGATGACGGGGTTGAGGTCCCAGGTTTCGTCGGCGGAAGCGGGGAACCAGTTCCAGACGGACTGTGCGGAGCGCGGGTATTTCGCGGCCCAGATCATTTCGCCGTCGTGGCTCACGCACGCGAACGCGCCGTTGTTCGAGCAGACGTAGAGGTAGCTTCCGCCGGCGGCGACGACGGGGGCGTAGGCCGGGCGGCCGGCGTCGTTGCGGCCGCCCCAGGGGCCGCCGGAGGGTTCCCAGGTGGCGAGGAAGCGGCTCCAGAGGAGTTTTCCGGTGGCCTTGTCGAAGGCGAGGAGCCAGGTGTCGCTGGGGCGTTCGGCGTCGACGGCGCCGGCGTAGATGCGGTCGCGCCAGAGGAGGGGCGGGCCCGTGATGTCGCACGTGCCGGGGTCGCCCGCGCCTTCGCCGCCCCAGAGTTCGCGGCCGCTGCGCGCGTCGACGCAGTGGAGGCGCGTGCGTTTCCGGCCGGGTTCCCAGACGTTCATGTAGATGCGGCCGGCGTCGGAGGTGACGTAGAAGCGGTGGCCCCAGAAGCCGGCGGGGACGCCGTCGAACAGCTTCGGAACGGTGGCGGGCCAGGCGCCGCGGACCCAGCGGGGCTCGCCGGTCTCGAGATCGAGCGCGGCGAGGGCGACGCCGAAGTTCACGAGGAGCGCGTCGCCGACCACCTTGGGATAGGTCTGGAGATCCTGCCGCTGCCGCTCGTCCCAGGCCCACGGCTGCCGCTGCCGGGTCTCCTCTTCCTTCTTGCGCGGCGAAATCTCCAGCCGCCACTTGACCGAGCGCGGCACCGGCATTTCCGCCGGGACTTTCGTGAGGGAGAGGTCGGGGTTGATGGCGATCGGCCCCGGCTCCGGCGCGGGCAGCGCCACCGCGCCCGCGAGAAACGCCCCCAGCGTCGTCGACTGTCCGCGGACCGTGAGCGGAATCGACCCGTGCCGGTCCGCCAGGTCCCGCAGCTTCTCGTGCAGCCCGAATCTCGCGTACAACGCCCCGAGCTTCGCCAGCATCACCGGCCTGACGCGCCGGTCCGGGTGCCGGAGCGCGACCTCCTCCCAGCACCGCATCGCCATCTCGAGCGCGCCCGTGTCGCAGCTCAGGCTGCCGAGCCGCTCCATCGCGTCGCCACCCGCCGCCGTGCAGAAATAGCGGTACGCGCAGCGCCGCAGCGACTCCGCGTCCCCCGGCTCCGCGATCCGCGCCGCGCCCGTCCCGTACTGCTCCTCGTAGATCGCGTGCGCCTCCGCCGGCATCGCCGCGATGCGCCGCCGCACCACCGTCGTCGCCGGCAGCCAGATCCCGGGCTCGTCCGGCAGCACGGAACCGGGGTGCTCTTCGACGATCTTCTGAAGCGCCGCGATCGCGTTGCGCCAGTCGGCCTTCTTCGTCGAGTCGTCCGCGGTCTTGAGCAGGTCGGTGACCTGCAGCTCCTCGTCGAAGTACACGCTGTCGGTCGCCTCCGCGAAGGCGGCGGAACCGGCGAGCAGAAGCGCGGCGAACCGGCGGATCACGGGCCTATCCCTTAAGAACGCTCTTGTCGATCCATGAGAGATACGGCTGGGAACCGCGGATGACGGGACATGCGATGATTTCGGGCGTGTCGTAGGAGTGCATCGCGCGGACGCAGGATTCGACCTTGGGGAAGAGCATCTTGGTCGTCTTGATGACGAGGAGGGCCTCCTCGGAGTGCTCGATCTTGCCTTCCCAGTGGTAGAAGCTCTTCACCCCGGGGACGATGTTCACGCAGGCCGCGAATTTCTCCTCTACGATCGAGCGCGCGATCATCTCGGCCGCGCCGACGTCGGGAGTTGTGACGAAGATGACGAGGTAGTCGGACACGGGGGCGATTCTCCGGAGAGGGAAGGCAACTTCAAAATCAAACTTCAAGTTTCAAGTAACTTCAAACGGAGGAATTGCAACTTCAACACGGCGGGGGCCGGACCCGCGCCGGACGCTTGAGGTTGCCCGTTTGATACCCGTCGTTACTCGAAGTCGCGAACGTGGAACTTCCGTCTAGAACGCGAGCCCGGCTTCGTCGAACGTGATGACGAGCCCGTCGTCCTTCAGATGGGCGCTCCCGCCGACTCCCGGCGTGAGCCCCTTCGCCGCCAGAAGCTCCGACTCCAGGCTGTCGATCGTCATCGACATGTAGAACAGCTTCTTCTCGAGGAACGCCCGTTCGTCCTGCAACTTCTTGAGCGTGTCCTTCATGTCGTTCATCGCGTCGATGATGATCTTCTTTTCTTCGGGCTTGAGGTGCTTCAGCCGCCCGCTCTCCACCTCGCGGATCAGGTCGTCGGCGCGCTTTCCGATCGCCGCCATCATCTGGTGGACCTCGGCGTACTGCGTGCCCTGCTCGTCCACCTTCTCTTCGAGCTTCTTTTTGAAGTCCTGCAGCTCTCCCAGCTCCTTCTCCGCCACGGATTTCTTCGCCTGCGACTGCGCCAGTTCCTGGCGCGTCTGCGCGAGCTGCTGCTGCACCTGGGCGAGCTGCTGCTGCTGGTCGGACGTCTTGCCCTCGAGGGACTTCTTGAAGTCCTGCACCACCGCGTACTCGCGCTCGAGACCCGATTTCTTCGCCTCGGTCGCGGCGAGCTGCTCCTTCGTCCGCTGCGCCTCGGCCGCCATCGCGGCCTTCTCCTTCAGCGCCTGCTCGAGCTGCCGCTTGGCCTCCACCTTCTGGCTCTTCTCCGACTCCAGGGACGCCATCGCCGCGTCCGCGATCTTCGCCAGCCGCTCCATCTTCTCCTCGGGCGTACGCGGCTCGGGCCCGAGATCAAGCCCCAGCTCCCGCGCCTTCTGGCCCAGCCCCGCGTCCACCCGCGCGTAGGCCTGGTCCACCGCGCCCGCCACCGATCGCTGCGTGTTCAGCACGGAAGCCTTCTCGGCCTCGAGCGCCGCGTACTTCTTCTTCATGTCCTCGAGGTCCGCCTCGATCCGCTTCTGGTGAACGGCCGCCTCGATCCGCGACTTCTCCGACGTCTGCAGCTTCTGCACCAGCTGCGCAATCTGCCCCGACAGCCCCGCGAGGCCCATCTGCGCCTCCGCCGAGCCGCCCAGCCCGCCTTTCAGCATGTTCTGCACGGCGTCGATCTCCGCCTGCATCTTCGACGCCTGCCCCTCGATCTCCCCCTTCGTCCGCTGCTGGTCCTGGTACTTCTTCAGTAGCTCGTCGAACTCCTTCTTCGCCGCCGCCTGCAGCTTCTCGCGCTCGGCGCCCACCTTCTGCCCCGTCATGCTCTCGATCGCGATGTCGACCGCCTCCTTGATCAGCTCCATGATCTTGGCGGCGTTGATGACCTTGACCTGGTTCTGCCCCTTCGCCCGCAGCTCATCGAGAGTCGTGACACGGGTCCCCTTCTCGATGGCCTTGGCGATGTTGACGAGGTGCTGTTGTTCGACCATGGAAGCTCCGGAGCTGGTTTTGGGAGGGGAAGTGTACCACCCGGGCGAGCCGAGTCGAAGGGCTTCCGCGCGCGCCGAAGGCCTCGAAGCCATAAGAGATGAAGGGGGAGGACTTTAGTGACCAGTGGCCAGTGGCCCGTGGCCAGTGACCAGTGGCCAGTGGCCAGTGACCAGTGGCCAGTGGCCAGCGAACAGTGGCCAGCGGTCGGAGAGAGTTTGCGGAGACTCTGGGTCTCACCCTCCCTTCCACAAACAACCGTCAGCCGGTCCCTTGCCACTCGTCCCTGGCCACGGGTCACGGGTCACCGGCCACTGGCCACTGGTCACTGGCAACTGGTCACTGGTCACGGCCCCGTGCTAATCTCCCCAGCCACGTCCATACCTGGGAAGGGATCTGCGTGAAGGTGGTCTTGGTGCACGGCGGCTGCGGCCTGCGCCCGAAAACGGTCCCCGAGGGGCGCGACGAAGCCCTCCGCGCCGCCGCCGAGTCCGGCCTCCGCGGACGCACCGCCGCCGATATGGTCGAACGCGCCGCCCGAGCCCTCGAAGACTGCCCCCTCTTCAACGCCGGCACCGGCTCCGTCCTCACCCTCGAGGGCCGCTGCGAAATGGACGCCGCCCTCATGACCGGCGACCTCCGCGCGGGCGCCGTCGGCGGCATCACCGGCGTCCGGAACCCCATCGCCGTCGCCCGCTGCGTCATGGACCGCACCGACCACCATTTTCTCGCCGGCGAGGGCGCCACCCGGTTCGCGCGCGTCGCCGGATTCCCGCGCTACGACCCGCGCACGGCGGCGAGGCGGAAACGGTGGCGGGAGCTGGTCGGGGCGCTGGGGGGGAAGGGCGTTCCGGAAGGGCGGTACTGGAAGCGGATGGGCGGCTGGGTGGGGCGCTACCTGACGCGGGAGGAGCGCGGGCACCGGTCGACGATCGGCGCGGTGGCGATCGACGCGCGCGGAGGGGTGGCGGTGGCGACGTCGACGGGGGGGATCTGGCTCAAGCTGCCGGGGCGCGTGGGGGACACGCCGATTCTCGGCGGCGGGACGTACGCGTGCGCGCACGGCGCGGTCTCGGCGACGGGGCACGGCGAGGGGATCCTTCGGATCGGCCTCGCGAAGCTGGCCTGCGACTTCATGGCGACGCTTCCCTGCCAGAAAGCCCTCGAGCGCGCCATCGCCTTCGCGCGACGCGAGGGCGTGGAGGCGGGGCTGATCGGGATCGACGCGCGCGGGCGGACGGGGGCGGCGAAGAATGCGCAGTGGATGCCGACGGCCTCGGCGGGGGGCCGGCGATGAGGAAATCGATCATCGTCCACGGCGGCGGCGGGCGCGCGCCGACGGGCCCGACCGGCGAGCGCCAGTCGGTCCTCGACCGCGCGGCCGCGGCCGGAATGCGCGGGCGCACGGCGGTGGAAATGGTGGAGCTCGCCGTGCACGTCGTCGAGGACCATCCGATGTTCGACTCCGCCACCGGCGCCGTCCTCACGCTCGACGGCGAGTGCGAGCTCGACGCGTGCCTCATGACCGGCGACGGCCGCCTGGGCGCCGTCGCGGGCCTCACGCGCACGCGGTATCCGATCTCCGTCGCGCGCGCGGTGATGGAGAAGACCGACCACCATCTCCTTGTGGGAAGCGGCGCCACGCGGTTCGCGCGGCTGAACGGGTTTCCCGACTACGATCCGCGCACGCCCGAGCGCGTCGCCTACTGGAAGCGGCTCCGCCGCGACCTGCGGCTCGGCACGGACCGCCCCGATTTCCGCTTCTGGAAGAAGCTGCGCTTCTGGCACCGGAAGTACGGCCTGTTCGAGACGTGCGGCGCCTGCGCGATCGACGCCCGCGGCGGGTTCGCGGCCGCGACGTCCACCGGCGGCATCTGGATGAAGCTCCCCGGGCGCGTCGGCGACACGCCCGTCCCCGGCGCCGGCACCTGCGCCAACGCCTTCGGCGCAATCTCGGCGACCGGCCATGGCGAGGGCGTGATGCGCCACGCGTTCGGCCGGACCGCCGTCGAACTCATGCGGCGGCTGCCGTGCCAGGAAGCGCTCGAGGCGACGATCCGGCTCGCGTCGAAGCACGGCATCGAGTGCGGCATCATCGGCGTCGACCGCCGCGGCCGGCTCGGGGCGGCGAAGAGCGCGGGGTGGATGCAGGTCGGGATCGCGGGCGCGCGATGAGGATTGTCGCCGCGAGGGAGGAGCGGCCGATCGAAGAGCTGTAGGCCCCTGACGGCGTCTTGTTCCTCGTGACTTGTTTCTCGTTGCAGGGGTGCGAGAGGCTCGGCCGCGGAGCGGCCCCGTTTCCCCCGCCCCGCCCTCCGCCCCGCCCCCCCCC
>JACPRD010000080.1 GCA_016190145.1 Planctomycetota bacterium
CCCGCCCGATCCCGTCACGCCCGAGGCCATTCGAAGGTCGCTGGAGACCGGGTTCGACCGCACCGCCCGCCGCCTCAATCTCGACGGCCTCGCCATCTACTGGAACCGCGGCACCCGGAAAGCGCCGGATCTCATTTCCATCGGCTCCTCAGGCGCCGCCGCGGACCTCCCCGCCTCCGAAGTCTCCCGCCTCGCAAAGGCCCTTCAGGAGGGAGAGCCCTCCTACGGAAGCCGCACCACCGGCGTCCACGAGGCCCTCACCGTCGAAGTCACCTTTCCCCTCAGCGTCGACGGCGATCTCCGCGCGATCGCCCGGTTCATCCTCCCCGGCCGCGACTGGAACGCCGGAAAGGGCCTGATCGTCGCCGGCGCCCTGGAACGCTGGGTGGGCGAAACGTGCGCGGCGCTCGACTCGGCCGCGGCCCTGGCGGCGATCGAGAAGAGGCGCCGGTCCGAGGAGGAGGCGTTCCGCGCGCACATCGAGAAAGGGATCGTCACCGACACGGTGGCCCTTCGCGAGGCCCTTCGAAGCGGTGTGGAGGGTTTGAGGGAGCGGCTGCGGCTACCGGGGCTCTCGGTGTTCTGGGTGGATGCGCAGCAGGATCTCGAGGTCCTGCTGTCCAGCGGGACGGGTCCGCAGACGTCGACGGCGCAGGACCGCGAAGTCGTGCGGGCGGGGACCGTTTCCCATCCTGAGGGCCTCGAGGTCACCCAGGTCTCGATGCCGATCGTCGTGCGCGCCGGCACCGGTTCCCGCGTCGTCGCGGTCGCACACTTCCAGGTCCCCCCTCCCCCTCCCAAGGGCGGCGCCGCGCGCGCGTTCCTCATCGCCATGATCGGCATCATGGCCCTCGTCCTCGGCGTCCTCTTCTTCTACATGAACCAGGCCATCTCCCTTCCCATCCAGCGCCTCATCGGCGCCATGGCGCGCGGGACGGAAGGCGACCTCCAGCCGATCGCGGAGAACACGGCGGGATCGGGCGAAGTCTCGTGGCTCGCGGGGACGTTCAACCGGCTAGTGCAGAAGCTCAAGCTGTCGGACGCCGAGAACCGGAAGCTGCTGACGAAGATCCAGGGATTCAACGCGGAGCTCAAGTCCAAGCTGGAACAGCGCACGCGGGAGCTGGAGTCGCAGAGCGGCAAGCTGCTCGACCTCGAACGCAAGGTCGCCGGCCAGGAGCGCCTCACCGCGCTCGGCCAGCTCGCCGGCACTCTCGCCCACGAGCTCGGCACGCCGCTCAACGCCATGGGCGGACACCTCGAGCTGCTCCTCACCGACGAGAACGCACTTCACCCCGAAGTCGCCAAACGCCTGCGCCTGATCGGCGGGCAGATCGACCGCCTCTCCTCCGTCATCCAGAAGACGCTTCATCAACTCCGCACCCCCGCGCCGCAGTTCAAGTCGGTCGACCTGAACGCGCTGGCGCAGGGGATCGTGACGCTGGTTTCGCCGTCGCTCGCCACCCGCAAAGTGGCGATCCGCATGTCGCTCGCGGCCGGCCTGCCCAGCGTCTCCGGGGATCCCGAGCAGCTCGAGCAGGTGCTGATGAACCTCGTGAACAACGCCCTCGACGCGATGCCCGGCGGCGGTTCGCTCGACCTCCTCACGAGCACCCTCGACGGCTCCGTCTGCCTCCAGGTGCGCGATACCGGCGTGGGGATCCCCAAAGAGGACCTGCCGCACATTTTCGCGGCGTTCTACACGACGAAGCGGCCCGGCAAGGGAACGGGGCTGGGCCTGACCATCGTCGACGAGATCGTGAAACGGCACCACGGGACGATCGACGTGCAGAGCGAGACCTGCAAGGGTTCCTGGTTCACGCTCAGGTTCCCGCCGGAGGTCAGCGTCGACGGCGCGCCGAAGGCGCCCGCCGTGCCGGAACCCCGTGAGGCCGCCCGCTGATGTCCCCGACGTTCCCCCGCCCCGCCGCCGCGGATACACTTCCCCCTACCCCGTAACAGGATCCCCGCATGGTCCGCGCGCTGATCGTCGACGACGACCTGGAGAACCGCGAAATCGTCGCGGAGAACGTGACCCGCTGGGGCCACCAGGTCGAGACGGCGGCTTCGGGGGAGGAGGCGATCTCGAAGTTCACCGCCGCGCCGTTCGACGTGGTGGTGAGCGACATCCGGATGGGGGCGGCGTCGGGGCTCGACGTGCTGCGGCGCGTCCGGGGGGTGAGTCCTGACGCGATCGTGATCCTGATGACGGGGTATGCGGGAAGCGACACGGCGATCGACGCGATCAAGGCGGGGGCGTTCGACTACGTGACGAAGCCGTTCAAGTACGAGGAGCTGCGGAGGACGATCGAAAAGGCGCTGGAGCTGCGCAAGATGACGCGGCAGGCGAAGCCGGCGCGGGCGGAGGAGGCGCGGAAGAGTCTTCAGCGGCTGATCGGGCGGTCGCGGCCGATGCTGGAGATCTACAAGATGATCGCGCGCGCGGCGGAGACGCCGAGCTCGGTGCTGCTGCAGGGGGAGAGCGGGACGGGGAAGAGCCTGATCGCGCAGGCGATCCACGCGAACTCGCCGCGGGCGGAGAAGCCGTTCCTGACGGTGAACTGCAGCGCGCTGACGGAGACGCTGCTCGAGAGCGAGCTGTTCGGGCACAAAAAGGGGTCGTTTACCGGGGCGACGGCGGACCGGGAAGGGGTATTCAAGGCGGCCGACGGGGGAACCCTGTTCCTGGACGAGGTTGGCGACACCTCGGCAGCGCTTCAGATGAAGCTGCTGCTCGCGATCGAGGAAGGTGAGATCAAGCCGGTCGGGTCGAACGAGGTCTTCCGCGCGGACGTGCGGATCATCAGCGCGACGAACAAGGATTTGAAGGAGATGGTCGCGCGGCGGGAGATGCGGGAGGACCTGTACTACCGGCTGAACGTCGTGACGATTCACGTGCCGCCGCTTCGCGAGCGGCGCGAGGACATCCCGCTGCTGGTGGAGCATTTCGTGAAGATGTGCTGCGAGCGGATGGGGAAGGCGACGGTCGCCGTGCATCCGGAGGCGATGGAGAAGATCCAGGCCCACGACTGGCCGGGGAACATCCGCGAGCTGCACCACGTGATCGAGAGCGCGCTCGCGCTGAGCGGGCGTCCGATCCTCGTGGCGGACGACCTGCAGATCGCGGGGGGGGCGAAGCGGAAGGGGCCTGCGGCGGGCGAGGAGGCGGGGCCGCTGGTGACGCTGGAGGAGCGGGAGAAGGAGTACATCCAGCGGGTGCTCGCGGCGACGCGCGGGAACCGGCAGGCGGCGGCGGAGATCCTGGGGATCGACCGGAAGACGCTCTACCGGAAATGCCTGAAATTCGGGTTCGACGTTGCCGGCGAGGCGGAGGAGACGCCGGGAAGTTCGTAAGGCAAGGGACCATGACACGCCTCCTCCTCTGCCTGGTTCTCAGCGCTTCCCTCCTCTCCGCCGAGGAGACGTACTCGGGCAAGTATGCCGAGACCGCGGAGTGGGCCGCGTTGCGCGAGGGGCTTCCCGCCACGCTGGAGCGTTCCGGGGCGATCGTGCGCGAGCGTCTGGGGGCGGCGGATCTTGATCTGGCGATGGTGGTGCTGGAGATCCGGGATCTGCCGCTGTCGGGAAACGGGATCGTGCCTTCGGCGAACACCTGGACGCGGCGGCGCGACGGGAAGGCGGAGCAGGTGATCCGGATCCATCTCGAGCCGGTATTCGCGGGGATCGAGCGGCTCGACACGATCCTGACGCACGAGCTGACGCACGCGGCGCTCCGCATTCTCCTCGGCGAGAACGCGCACGAGGCGCTTCCCCACTGGGTCCGCGAGGGGCTGGCCGTCTGGGCGGCGGGTCAGGGACCGAACCGGGTGCGGATGTGGCTGTGCCTTTTGTCGGAGAAATCGGACCCCGTAGCGGAGCTGGTGAACGGACTGGAGGCCGGGAAGCACGTGCTGCGGGACTATCCGGAGGACTGGCTGGCGATAGCGTACCTGGAGGACCGGGCGGGAGTCGAGGGGGTGCGCAAGGCGGTGAAGCTGCTCGCGGGAGGGATGTCGTGTCACGACGCGTTCGCCGTGGCGGCAGGGCAGGCGTGGGGGGAATTCGAGGCGGGGGCGAGGGCCCACGCGGAATCGGCGCTGACGGCGGCGTGGGACCCGGCGCTGCACGAGTCCTGGGCGGGGGCGATGGCGAACGTCCGTGCCCGGCGGTGGGACGCGGTGGAGAAGTCGCTGGCAGAGCTGCTGGAAAAACACGCGGATACCTGGGCCGGCGACCTGGCCGGCTACTACGTCGCGCGGGCCCGCGCGCGGCTGGAGCGCGAAGAGCAGGCACTCGGGGACTTCGACGCGTTCATCGCGGGACCCGGGCGCGTCACGGGACTGCTCGACGACGCTCTCTGGCACTCCGGCGCCTGCCTCGAAAAACTCGGCCGGTTCGAAGACGCGCTGGCCGGCTACGACCGCATCGCGCGGGACTTCCCCTGGTCGGGACACGCGGCAGCGGCCCTGCTGCGCACGGGGAGCCTCGCGGAGGAAGAGCTCGACCGGGCCGAGGATGCGCGCGAGCGGTACGAGCGGCTGCTGAAGGCGCTTCCGAAGTCGAAGGAAGCGGACGAAGCGCGGGGGCGGCTGGCGGAGATGGACGGCGAATGAAGCCGGCCGGCGCATGGATCCACCAATGCCGCGCGGCGCCCCGGCTGCACATCAACCGCAATCGCCGCGAGATGGCGGTCGAGGGCGGTGCGAAGCTGCTGGTTGCGGACCTGCCGCAGAACCGGGGAAAACGGGTCGACTACTACTCCTGGTATCACGGGACCCAGGCTCTGTTCCAGTGGGACGCGCCGGCGGGAAAGTACTGGAAGGGGTGGAACGAGGCTATGAAGAAGGCGGTCTTATCGTCGCAGCGGTCCGAAGACGGCGGGTGCGCGGAGGGATCATGGGACGTGGACGTGGATCGCTGGGCGTTCGAGGGCGGGCGCGTTTACGCGACGGCGATCAACGTGCTGACGCTGGAGACGTACTACAGGTATCCAACGATGAAGGGCAGGAAGTAGGCTATTTGTGCAGGCCTGGCACGGAGGCCGCGCCGATCGGCTTCTGCGCTTCCAGCGTGAACTTCTTCCATTCCTCGGTGAACTCGGCCATGTCGAGTTTTCCGAAGGACTTCTCCCAGGCCTGCGCCAGCGTCTCGCCGCGCATCAGCGCCTGAAAATAAAACCTCAGCGTCATCGAGTACTTCCCCGCCTTGTACTTCTTCATGAACCAGACGAGCGACCAGGCCTGGGCGTAATTCAGGCCCGCGTTCTTCCCGTACATGCTCTGGGCCACCAGGAACTGCGGGAGTGGCGTCCCGACGTTCGCGCGGACCATTTCCTGGACGGTGTCGAGCCGCCACCAGTTGACCCGGTGAAGGAACTGGCCCGACTTGTCGTCCCACTTGAAGGCGCCGAAGTAGTCCGCGAGCCCCTCGTTGAGCCAGTGGGGCGCGCCCTGGAGCGCGTAATCCAGGAAAGCGTGGAAGGCCTCGTGATAGGCGACGATCAGCATGTCGTGCTCGACGGGGTTCCAGGCGAGGAACAGGGTCTGCAGGTCCGGCAGGTACACGCCCGCGACCCCCTCGGGAAGCCCGCAGGCCTTGAATTGTTCGGCAGAATCGAACAGGACCACGCCGATCCGGCGTCCGTCGGTTTTGACGTCGGGAAGCGCCTCCTCGTAGAGCTTGTGGATTCTCTCCAGCTGGAGGCCCATGCGATCGGCCTGGAATTTCGTCGTGTTGGAGGCGACATGGAAGTGTTCGGTGTCGGCGACGGCGGGTTCGGGGCAGGCGGCGAAGGCCTGGCGGGTGCCGTAGAGCAGGGATCCGAGGACGTTCAGGTTCGGGTTATCGGGGTGGGCGGACAGGCCTTCGGCGACGGCGGAGCTGGCCTCGGCGTACTTTCCGCGCCGCAGCTCGGTGATGGCGATCTCGATGTGACCGCGGCCGGTGTCCTCGCAGATTTCGAGGGAGGTCCGGAAAGAGGGGATCGCCTCCTCGTCGGATCCTTCGAGGCGCAGGATCCGGCCGAGTTCCATGTGGGCTTCGTAGCATCCTGGCTGCAGGCGGAGCGCCTCGTCCTGCTCGTGGCGCGCCTCGTCGAGCTTCCCGGCGATGCGCAGCGCGACCCCGAGCCAGTGGTGGACCGCGGCCTCGGCGGGATACTTCCGGGCGATCACCTTGAGCTCGGCGACGCTTTTCTCCGCGAGCGCCCGGCGCTCGCCGGGCCCCTGGAGCCGCTCCTTCGCGGCGGCGTAGCGCTCAGCTTCCCCGGGCGGCCCGTGCAGCGGTCCCTGGGCGGACCAGGGTTTCGCCTGCGCCGGGGCAGGAAGCGCGAGGAGACAGAGGAACAGACATCGCAGGACCGGAATCATCGGGCGATCAGCGTCCCTTCGGCGGGGTGACTCCGGGAGGAACTTCCAGGCTCAGCGTGTACCGCTCCCACTCGTCCTGGAAAACCTGCATGTCGAGCCTGCCGAACGTCTGGTCGTAGGCGCGCTTGATGCCCGAGCCCTTCTGCATCGCGAAGAAGTAGTTCCGCAGCACGGTCGCGTATTTCCCGCCGGAGTAGTTCCACATGAAATACACGATCGACCAGGCTTCGGCGTAATTCACACCCACGCTCTGGGGGTTGTACATCTCGGCCTGTGTCATCTGCAGGAGCTGCTTCACCGGCGTGAACCGTTTTCCGCGGATCGCGCCCTGAATTCCTGGCAGGCGCCACCAATTGGTGCGGCAGAACATCTTTTTCTGGCGGTCGTCCCAGATCCAGGCGCCGAAATAGTCGCCGTGGCCCTCGTTGAACCACTGGGTGGCGTCTTCGAGGTAGTAGTCGAGGAAGGAGTGAAAGGTCTCGTGGTAGAGCACCATGAGCGTGTCCTGGACTTTCTGGTCGCCCATCCAGAAGAAGACGAGCTTCTTCGTGAGCGGCTGGAAGTACCCGCCCGTCCCGGGGGGTGCGCCCGATCCCTGGTACTCGGCCGCGTCCTTGTACACGATCACCGGGAAAACCAGGTCGTCCTTTTCGATCTTCGGGAAGACCTTTTCGTAGACGGCGTAGATGTTCTCGAGGTGCTCCGACATCGTGTCGGCGACCTTCTGGTTGCCGTCGGTGATGACCTCGAAGTGCTTCGACTTCTTGCGGATCTCCGGCGCCGTAAACTTGGGCCCGGAAATCTCCTGGTCGATGAGCGGCGAGATCGCCTTCGCCATCGGGTCGTTCGCGTCGATCTTGAGCGCCTTGTCGCACGCTTCGCGCGCCTCCTTCAGATGGCGCCGCTTCAGCTCGACCATCGCCATGTTGCGCCACGCCAGCGCGTAGTCCGGGTTGATCTCGATCGCCTTCCTGTAGTTTTCGACCGCCTTTTCCTCGTCTCGCATCCAGGCGTAGGCGTCGCCGAGTTCGACGAAGGCCTCGAAGAAACGCGGGTTGAGCTTGACGGCCTGGAGAAGCGCCTCGGCGGCCTCCTGGTAGTCCTTCGTGAACTGGTACGCGATGCCGAGGTGGTAGTGCGCCAGGGCGAACTCGCGCGCGATCTTGATCGCCTTCCTGTACTCGGCGACGGCCAGCTCCGAAGCCTCCACCACGCTCTTCGGATTCTGCTTCGCGGCCTCGATGATCTCATTGCCTTTCTTGTCGTGCAGGATCGCGTTCTTGTCGATGCCGGCCGGAATCTCGAGATTGTTCTTCGGAACGCCCTCGGGCTGCGGCACCTCCGCGACCTTGTCCACTACCTTCTTCGCCGCCGCGAGGACCCACTCGGTCCCCTCCTTCACGTACCCGAGCCCCGCGCGTGCCGCGGCGTGGTCCGCGTCGACCTTCAGCACCTTCTCCCAGGCCCGCTTCGCCGCGTCCGCCAGCCCCTTTTCGTCCGCGAACTCCGCCAGCTCCGCCAGCCCCTTCACGTCGTCCCACGCGACCTTCGCCTCCCAGAGCTCCACCGCCTTCTCGGGATCGAGGTAGTCCCAGCCGACCTCGACGCGCACGCCGTCCTTCTCGACCACGGCGCCGTCTTTCCCGGTTCCCGTCACCTGGCCGTCCAGTTTTTCGCCGGATTTGAGGGTGATGGTTTCCGCGAGGGCGAAGGACGCCGCGCCCAGGACCAGGACCGCGAGGAGCTTCTTCACTTATTTGTCCTCCGTTTTGCCGACCGGCCGCGTCGCGCGGCGCAGGAACAGGACCGCCCAGGCCGTGTCTTTCGCGTCGTTGTTCCAGTCACCGCCCGCGGCCTGCTGCTGGAGCAGGTAGCGGGCGCCCTCCTGGTACCACTCGCGCTTCCCGAAGAACTCCGTGTTCGCGAGCACCCCCACGCGTTCCATGCCGTAGAGATAGTAATACAACCACTCGCGGGCCGAAGCGCGTTTCGGGTTTTCGGAGACGGCGAAGTTTGCCGCGAGCCACTCGAGGCCCTTGTCGACGACGCCGTCGCGTTTCGTGCCGAAGCCGCCGTAGTAGCGGCAGACGATGTACGCGCCGAGGGCGGAGGTGTGAATGGAGCCGTGGACGCCGGGCCACTGGACGTTGTAGCCGAACCCGCCGTCGGGGGTCTGCGAGATCTTGAGGTAGCCGAGGCAGTCCAGCCAGACTTCCTTCGGCACCTCGACCCCCGCCTCGGCGCATGCCCGGAGACCCAGCACCGCGTACTGCGTGTTCGAGTTGTCGCCGAACTTCGACGTCTTGCGCTTCGGGTTGCGTCGGATCACGACGCGCTTCTGCACCTTCGTGCCGCCCCCCATCTCGGGCCGCGTCCCGCTCGAGACCGGCGGCGCGAGCGTCGGAGTCTTGCCGGGAAGCGCTTCCCCGTAGGTGAACTGACCGTTGTCGCACTGCCAGTTGACGATGAATTCGGCGGCCTCGGCGAGCCAGGGCTGGTGGAGGGTGGGGCTGACGTCGCAGAGGGCCATGGCGCCGAGGGAGACGTTGTAGACGCGGGCCATGGGTTTCCTGTAGAGGGCGTCGATGCCTGATTTCACGACGGGGTTGTCGAGCGGGACGCCGGCGTGGATGAGGGCGTACAGTTCGAGTTCGTGCGATTCCTCGGTTCCGGCGAAGCCGTTCGGGTGCAGTTTCACGAGCCACTGTCCCGCGCGGTCGAGCGCGCGGTCGACGTCGGCCTGGGAGACGCGCAGTCCCGCGCGGCCGTCGCGCCACGTCTTCCACGCCGCCGCCTCGGTCCCGTACTTCTGCCCGCTGATCCCCGCGAGCGCCTCCCCGGCCGACGACTTCACCTCATCGCTCTGATCGAACTCCACGACCTTGATGAGCGCGTCGACGCTGTCGTCGCTTCGGAATTCCCCGAGCACCCGGCACGCCGCGAGGCGCACGAGCGGCTCCCCGTCGCCGAGTCCCGCGCGCGCGACGGACTCCATGTTGTGCCATTTCGCCGCCCGGATCGACTCGATCGCCGCCGCGCGCACGAGCGGTTCGGCGTCGCGCGACAGGTCCTTCACCGCGTCCATCGTGTCGCGGTACCCGCCGCGCCCCAGGATCGCCACCAGCTTCGCCCGCGTCTCCGCCCCGTGAAGGCCTCGGCAGTGCTCGTAGAACCGCTTCCGACCCTCCCCGTCGATGACGCCCCCCAGGACCTCGACGAAGGCCTGCTGCACCTCCTTGTCGGGCTCCTGCAGGTAGAGTTTCACCAGGAGGTCGATGCCGTCGGCGTTGCGGTGCTGCTGAAGGGCCCTCACGGCGGCGTTGCGGTCGGCGGGGACGTCGCTCTTGTATTTCTGCAGGAACGTCTTGCGCTCGTCGTCCCACGGGTCGGCGAGGGAGGTGAGGGCGAGAAGTGCGAGTCCCGGGATCAGGAGAGTCCGTTTCACCGGCGTCCCTCAACAATCGTTGCGCAAGTGTAACAGTACGCGAGAGATGGGTTCAATCCCAACCCGGTTCGCGCGCAAACCGTTCGGAGTTCGGCGTTCGGAGTTCGGCGTTGTTGCGCGACAACGCCGAACACCCAACACCGAACGTCCTTGTCGACTGAACCGCCACCAATCCGGGACCGGATCGACCGGCTCCGGTAACCTTTGTCACATGTCGAACTTCGATCCCGCACGCGCACGCTCCTTCGCCGCCCTCCTGTCGCGCCCGCGCGGGTGCGGGACGGCGGAGGAGCGGGAAGCGGCGGCGCGCGTGCGCGAGGCGTTCCGCGACGCGGGGCTCGAGACAGAGGAGGAGTTCTTCCATTTCCGCGCGTCGGGCGACCTCACCGTGCGGACCTTTCTCGCGGCGGGACTCGCGGCGCTTTTCGCGATCTACGCGGGCGCCGTGTGGGAGCCCTGGGCCGCGGTCGCGGGGTTCGCCGCGCTCGCGGCGCTCGCACTCTGGGGTCCCGCCCTCTCGCGGCGCCTTCTCCTCTCCCGCGCCCGCGACGCGCGGGAATCCGAAACGCCCGCGCCGAGCTGGATCCGCACCTCGAACGTCGTCGGCCGCGCGCCCGGCCCGGCGGGCTCCCCCCTCCTGGTCTTCGTCGCCCACTACGACAGCAAGTCGCAGAACCTCCCCATCACCGCGCGCATCGCCTGCTTCCTCCTCCTCGGCGCGGCCGGGCTCCCCCTCGCCGAACTCTCGCTGCTCCGCATCCTCCTCGGCACCCCCTCCCCCGCCGTGCTCGCCACCCTCTTCGCCGCCACCCTCGCCGCCGCACTTCCCCTCCTCGCCCTGTGCACCGGCAACGCCTCCCCCGGCGCCCTCGACAATGCCTCCGGCGTCGGCGTCCTCGTCGAAGTCGCCCGCCTCTGGCGCGCTTCCCCGCTCTCCTCCCGCGCCCGCGCCGTTTTCCTCGCGCCGTCCGCGGAGGAGCACGGGCTCATCGGGTCGTGGCTCTGGGTGAAGCGCCACGTTTCCGACCTCCACGGCGAGCTGCGTCTGCGCGTGCTGAACCTCGACAGCATCGGCGCGCGCGGTCGCTGGCTCGTCCTCCCGGGCCGAGGGCCGGTGGCGGACGCCTTCATGGAAGGGGCCGCCGCCGCGGGCCTGCGGGCGCGGCGCGTGCCGCTCGGAATCGGGCTGCTCGCGGACCACGTGCCTTTCGTGCAGCACGGCTTCGCCTGCGCGACGCTGCTCGCCCATGCGCCGGGCACGAGACGGATCCACACGGCGCGCGACTCGGCCGAACTGCTCGACGATGCGGCGTTCGAGGAAGCGGGGAGGATTGTGATGGAGGCGGTTCGGAGGCTGGTGGGGTAGAGGAGGGCGTTCGGGGTTACTCGTTTCTCGTTCCGTGCGTCCATTGGCTTTCGGTGACCCGTGTAGGCTGCGCTGGATATCTGGCTTCCCAAGCCTGAGGAGTGCGGGAAATCAACGGGAAACGAGTAACGAGGAACGAAGCACGCACTTTCGGGGCATTACGCCCCGCGATGCCCCAGCAAATGCCACACCACTTCAGAAGAAATTCCGGATTTTCCCCGCGGATTTCAGAACTCCCGAATGACCAACCGCGTTGGTAACAGCCGTCCGGGAAGGAAAAGAGAAACTACGATTCGGGAGAAGAACCGTGAGCCACGAGAACAAGACGGAAGAAGAGACGGTGACCGCGCCGGAGAGCGGAGCGAGCTTCACGCACTGGGTCGAAGACCAGGTGCGCAACACGCCGTGGTGGATGCTCTCGATCGCGTTCCACCTGATCGTGCTCGCGGGCATGACGGTCATCACCTTCAGGGAAGAAATCCGGTCGATCGAAAAACCGGAGATCATCCCGCTCGCGCGCGCGGAGAAGAAATACGAGCTCGAGCGGCCGGTCGACCTGTTCGAGGCGTCGAGAGGCGTCAAGTTCGCGGGCGCCGAGCGCACGCCGGAGGAGAACGACCAGCCGATCATCGATTTCCCGGAGGCGAAGGAGTCGAACCGGAACGAGTCGGCCAACGACGACGACCACCACCAGATGCTCGGGCAGGATCTGGACGCGCTGAGCAGCGCGTGGGGCGACATGACGGGCCACAAGGGCCGCCAGACGGGGCGGCCGGGGCCGGGAGTCTACGACGTGCTGGGCCCGGGCGGCGGCGGCGGCGGCGGCGCGCGGCACGGCGGACCGTTCGGCGGGCGCGAAGACCTGCGCAAGGTCGGGCAGCCGGGAGGAGGGGTTCCGACGAAGACCACTGAGAACGCGGTGACGGACGGGCTGCGGTGGCTCGCGCGGCACCAGGGGCCGTCGGGCGGCTGGTCGGCCCAGGGATTCCACTCGCAGTGCTCGGGATCGAAATGTTCCGGCGAGGGATACAGCGATTTCGACTCCGGCGAGACCGGGCTGGCGCTCCTGGCCTTCCTCGGCGCCGGGTACACCCACCTGACCCGCGAGAGTTACGTCGATCCCGTGAGCGGCAAGACGATCTCCTGGGGGACGACGATCAAGGACGGGCTCAAGTGGCTCCTCCAGAACCAGGACGCCGAAGGATGCTTCGGCGGCCGGTCGAGCGGCAAGTACATGTACAACCACGCGATCGCGGCGCTGGCCATGACCGAGGCTTACGGGCTCACGCAGAGCCCGCTGTTCCGGGACGCCGCGCAGAAGGGGATCGACTTCCTGATCGCCGCGCAGAGCCCGTACAAGGCCTGGCGCTACGTCAAACTGAGCGACACGAACGACACTTCCGTGACCGGCTGGTGCGTGATGGCGCTCAAGTCCGCGGAAATCTCGGGGCTCAGAGTTTCACGGACCTCGTACGACGGGGCGCGGGCGTGGATCGAGGAGATGACGGATTCGACGTACGGCAAGGTCGGGTACCGGACGCGGGGCGACGGCAAGGTCGTGGTAGAGGGCAAGAACGAGGACTGGGACGGGCACGAAGCGATGACGGCGGTGGGCATGCTGTGCCGGGCGTTCATCGACCACAACGACAAGGATCCGATGCTCGCGCACGGGCGGAACCTGCTGATGGGCGACCTCCCGGCATACTCGGGGAAAAAGATCGACTACTACTACTGGTACTACGGATCGCTGGCGCTCTTCCAGGTGGACGGCGCCGAGGGGGCGAGTTTCAAGAAGTGGAACCAGGCGATGACGGGGGCGCTTCTTCCTTCCCAGCGGACGTCGAAGGACGGCTGTGCGCGCGGGTCGTGGGAGTCGGACACGGACCGGTGGGGATTCGAGGGCGGGCGGGTATACGCGACGGCGATCAACGTGCTGACGCTCGAGGTGTACTACCGGTACGAGAGCGCGTTCGGGAGTTCAAAGCGGCGGTAGGAATTCGGAATGAAAGGCGGGCGCGGGGCATGCCCCGCGCCCGCTTTTTTTGTTTCCCGTCAGGCCGCATCGAACCGGGGGCGGAGGGCTTCGTTGGTATGGGAGTCGGCCGGCATCCCCACTTCAGAGTGAGAACTCGTGCGGGAGGCTCTGGTCCGGAGGACTTCGACAGGTTCCCTCAAGGCAGACGGAATAACGAATTTCAAGGAGGCTTCCCGTGAGCGACCCGATCCCGCAGGAAACGCCCGAGGGGTTCATGATGGGGCGGTGGCTGGAGGAGCAGGTGCGGAACACGCCATGGTGGCTGATTTCGATCGCGTTCCACCTGATCGTGCTCGCGGGCATGACCGTCGTGACGTTCAAGGAGGAGATCAAGGCGGCGGACTCCGACAAGATCGTGATCCACGTGCCGCCACAGGTCGATAAGTACAACCTCCCGCCGCCCAGCGATGTCATTCCCAGCCGCGATACCGGCGCGCCGCTGTTCGACGACCCTTCCAATTCCGCCAACGACGATCCGGTGATCGTGTGGGAGGAGGCGGAACCCTCCGACCACAACGAATCCGACGAGGGGATCGACGGGCACACGATGGAAGGCCAGCGTGAGGATTTCCTCTCGGGGTACGAGGGGACGAGCGGCGGGCTGCACGGGCGTTCGCCGCACGCGGGGCCGGGGCTGTACGACTCGATGGGCGTGGGCGGCGGCGGCGGCGACGCCGGGCGGTTCGGCAACGGGCCGGGCGGGCGGCGGAACCTGCGCAAGACGGGATTCCCGGGCGGCACGGGCGCGACGCGCGACTCGGAAAACGCCGTCATGAACGGACTGCGCTGGCTGGCGCGGCACCAGGGGCCGTCGGGCGCGTGGTCCGGAGAGGCATTCCATGCGCAGTGCTCGGGCTCGAAGTGTTCCGGCGAGGGACACGACGGCTACGACGCGGGCCAGACCGGACTGGCTCTGCTCGCGTTCCTCGGCGCGGGGTACACGCACCTGACCAAGGAGACGTACGTCGACAAGGTGTCGGGGAAGACGATCTGCTGGGGCACCGTGATCAAGAACGCGGCGAAGTGGCTGATGGAGAACCAGGACGCCGAAGGCTGCTACGGCGGCCAGAAGGGCGGCAAGTACATGTACAACCACGCGATCGCCGCGCTCGCGATGGCGGAACTGTACGGGCTCTCGAACGCGAACATCTTCAAGGACACGGCACAGAAGGGCGTCGATTTCGTCCTCCAGGCGCAGAACCCCTACAAGGCCTGGCGGTACACCAAGGTCTGCCGCGACAACGACACTTCCGTCACGGGCTGGGCCGTGATGGCCCTGAAATCGGCGGACATGAGCGGGCTCGCGGTGGGGCGCACGGGGTACGAGGGGGCGCTGGGCTGGGTGCGCGAGGTGACGGACGAGGCGTACTACAAGGTCGGGTACACCGCGAAGGGCACGCCGAAGATCGTCGTGGCCGGCAAGAACGAGGACTGGGAGAACCACGAGGCGATGACGGCGGTCGGGATGCTGATCCGCATTTTCACCGAGCACGACAAGGCCGATCCGGCGCTGGCGGGCGGGGCGAAGCTGATGATGGGCGACACCCCGGTTTACGGCGGCAAGAAGACGGACTACTACTACTGGTACTACGCCTCGCTCGCCCTCTTCCAGCTCGACGGTCCGGACGGGCAGTACTGGAACGCGTGGAACAAGTCGATGGTGAACGCGCTGGTGCCTTCGCAGCGCGGCGGCAAAGACGGGTGCGCGTGCGGGTCGTGGGAGACGGACGTGGACCGCTGGAGTTTCGAAGGCGGGAGGGTCTACGCAACGGCGATCAACGTGCTGACGCTCGAAGTCTACTACCGGTACGAGAGCGCGTTCGGCGGGCAGAACCGCGGCTCGAGCATCAACAAGAAGGACAACAGGAAATAGGCAACGGTGGGGGGGGCCGGGAACGGCTCTCCCCTTCCGTTCTCCGTTTTTCGTTCTCCGTTCTGCGTTTCCCACTTACGGAACCGAGGGCCCATGCGCTTCCTCAACCGAATCGTGACGACCGGATTGCTGATCGGCGCCGGGACGCTGGCGATCGCGGGCAACGACGATCTGGAATACGCGCGGGCGCTGGCGCGGGAAGGGCACACGGAACTGGCGCAGGAATGGTGCGGGCGGATGCGCCGGGACCCGAAGACGGCGGCGGAGGATCGGGTCGGGGTGCGACTGGTGGAAGCGGACATTCTCGCGCGGGCCGCGGGCGCGCAGGAGAGCGCGGCGGAGGCGCGGAAGCGGCTGGACGAGGCGGTGGCGGCGCTGGAGGCGTTCCTGGCGGAGGCGCCGGGGCACCGGCTTGCGGCGGAAGCGAAGCTGCAGTGCGGGATGTTGCGGCGGCAGCAGGGCGAGCTGATCGCCTACCAGGCGGCGGCGGAGGCGGACGCGGCGGCACGGGAGGTGCTCCGCGGCGAGGGGCGCGAGGCGTACGGCAGGGCGGAGAGGGTCCTGTCGGGCGTGGCGGGAGAGATGGCCGCGGCGCGCGAAGCCTGGGTGCGCAAGACGGACGGGCGGAAGCCGACGGAGAAGGAGCGCGCGGAGGAGGAGGCGATCCTCTCCGTTCACCTGGAGGCGGACCTTCAGGGCGCGCGATCGATTCACGGCCGCGCCCGGCTGCTCGACGGCCCGCCGCGCGAAAAGACCCTGCGCGAGGCGCTCGACGCGTTCATGGAGTTCGAGCTGAGCTGGGGCGATACGCCGGTGCTGCACGAGGCGTCGCTCACGTGGGCGCTCGTGTACGGCGACCTCGGGATGGCGCGCGAGGGGCTCTCCCGATTCGACCATGCGATCTCGCTCAGGGAATCGTTCCGCCAGCCGAACGGGAAGTTCGCGTTCGGCGCCTGGGAGCATGAAATCGTGCTGCGGGGCTACGGTGGAAAAGCGCAGGCGCTGAACGAGGCGAAGGACTTCGCCGGGGCGCTCGCGGCCGTGGACGAAATGCTCGCGGTCGATCCCGCGGCCGCCTCGGACCGGAACGGTTTCCTCGCGCTCCTGCAGAAATGCGACGCGCTGGCCGGCCTGGGCCGGGGCGCCGATGCCGCCGCTCTGGCCCAGCAGCTCGCGAAGGCCGCCCCCTCCCCCGCCCTCGCGGCGCTGGCCTCCCGCCGGCTGGCGGGCGCCGTCCCCGCGGGCGCCACCGCGGAGATGCTCGCCCTCGTCGCCGAGCAGCAGCTCGCCGCCGGCCAGTGGGAAACCGGCCTCAAGACGCTGCGCCGCGCCGTCGCGCGCGCCGGCGACGACCGCCTCGCCGCCGAACTCTGGTGGAAACTCGGCCGCGCCTACGAGGTCCACGCGGAGCGCCTGTTCGACGCCGCGACCGTCTACGAGCGCCTCGCCCTCGATTTCCCCGCCCACGACCGCGCGCCCGAGGCCGCCTTCATGGCCGCGCGCGCCTGGAACCGCATCGCCGCACAGGCCGGCGTCGAACGCGGCTGGGAAAAGGACCAGGTCGAACGCAACCTCACGCTCCTCGCGCGCACCTGGCCGAAAAACCCCTTCGCCAAGGACGCGCAATACCTCGTGGCCGAAGCCCTGTACGAGCGCGGGCGGGTGCTGGAGGCGGCGAAGGAGTTCGCGCAGGTCGCCCCGGAAGCCGGGCTTTACGAGCAGGCACAGGTGGCGGCGGGGCAGGCGTATTTCCAGGCGGCCGCGGCCGCCTGGGGGAAAGGCGACCGCGGGGAGGCGACGCGGGCCCTGTTCGGGCGCGCGGAGGAATCGTTCCGGAAGTACCTCGCCATCGCCCAGGCGGGCCCGGCGGCCAACCCGAGGACGCAGGAATTGCGCCCGTCGGTGTCGGCGTCGTGCGGCCAGGTGCTGGCGGCGCTTCTCATGCACGAATCGAACCCCCGCCCGGCGGAAGCGCTGGCCGCCGCGGGGAACCTCGACGCGACGGCTCCCGATGCGGACACGCGCCGGCGTGTGGCGTCGATTAAGGTGAGGGCGCTGCTCGCGCTGGGGCAGCACGCGGGCGCCGCGGCGACGGCGGATTCGATGATGGAGAAGTTCCCGGACGCGCCCGCCGCGCTTGACGCGTGCAGGTTCGTCGCCTCCGCCTGCGACGCCGCCGCCGAGGAGATCGCCGGCCCGGCGCCGGTGCGCGGACGGATTCCGGCGCAGGCGGCGCAGCTCTGGTCCGAGGCCGCGCGGTTCTATCACCTGTGGGCCTCCCGCGCGGCCGAGAGCGGAGACATCTCCGCGGCCGACATGCTCCGCGTCTCCGACCGCGTCTTCGCACTCGGGCTGCTCGTGAACGGACTCGAGGAGGGCCTGCCCGCGAACGACTCGAAGCCGTCCGATCCGTCCTTCTTCGCGCACGCCGCCGACCTCTACGGAACGCTCTCCGAGGGCCGCCCCGGCCCCGCGCCCAACGGCACCCGGGTCCACGTGCCGCTCGCGTGGAGCGAAGCCCACGGCGGAGACTGGGAAGCGGCGCGCGACGCCCTCGAACGCCTCGTCCAGGCCGAGCGCATCGCGGGACCCGGCGGCCGCGACTTCAATCCCTCGCTGGTCGCCACGAAACCCTGGGTCTTCTCCGCCTTCGAAGACCTCGGACACGTCTACCTCCACCTCGCCGAATCCGGCACGCTCCGCGACTCCTCGTACGACGCCGCCTACGCGATCTTCGCCGGCGTCGTCGTCAACGCCCCGAAAGACACCGCGGGCTGGTGGCGCACCAAGGCAGGCGTTCTGCGCGTCCTCTTCGAACGCGGCAAACCCGGCGACTTCGAAGCCGCGAGCCTCGGCATGTCCGACCTGCGCTCGAACTACCCGGACTTCGACGGAGGCCGCTTCGGGATGAAGGCGGGACTGGAGTCGCTGGAGCGGCGGATCCGGGAGAAGGAGCCGAAGTGAGAGGTTGCTGGGGGCGAAGGGACGGCTCCTGGGTGCTCCCGGGCACTCTGCTCGCGGTGCAGACGGCGGCGTTTCTCTGGGTGTGTCTTCAATACCCGCTGAGAGGAAACCCCGCGGCCTGTTCCGTTTCGACCGCGTCCGAAGTGCGATTGAACTCCCGACGCGCGCCGATGATCTGGCCGCCGCCACCTCCGGAATTGACGCCGATACCGACGCCTCCGGACCCCGGTCCCCTCGATGACGAACTCGAAGCTGGCTCCTGGGACAATTCGTTCTTCCAGGATCGCTTCGGCGGCAGAAGAAACGCCGTCGCCCGCGGAGGAGGCACCCAGGGCCCGGGCGGCACGGAGGGCGCCGTCTGCGCCGGGCTTCGCTGGCTCACCCGCCATCAGGCGGACGACGGATCCTGGACGGGGCGGGAGTTCAACGGCTGCCTTGGATGCGCAGGCCTCGACCCCGACGCCGATCCGGTCGAGACGACCGCGCTCGGGCTTCTCGCTTTTCTTGGCGCCGGTTACACCCACGTCGCTCGGGAAACGTACGTCGATGCGGTCAGTGGAAAAACGGTGAGCTGGGGAGAGACGATCAGGAACGCACTGCGGTGGCTGCTCAAACATCAGGATCCGGACGGCGGTTTCTCGTCCCCATCCGGGAGCCGGAACCTGCGCGCGGAAGCCATTGCGGCTCTCGCTCTCGGGGAGGCCTATGGCACGACCAACAGCCTGCTCTTCCACAGTGCGGCGGCCCGATGCATCGCAGCCCTGACTTCCGCAAGCCGATCCGAGGGCGGCTGGGGAACGTCGGTGCACGCAGCGACCGGCGACATGGCTACCACGGCGTGGGCCCTCTGCGCGCTGCGCGTCGGGAGAGCGAACGGATTCACGATCGAGAAGGCGGCGGTCGGTCGGGCTCACCAGTGGCTGGATCTGGAAATGAAATCCGCCGACCGGTCCGCGGAGGCGCTGTTCGCGCACATCCTCACGGACTCCGAATGGTGCACCGACTCCATCGTTCACACGCTTCGAATCGCGAAAACCGACGCCCCTTCCGCCCCGGATCCGATGGAGCCCGAACTCTGGCACTGGACGACGCTGGCCCTATTCCACGCGACGGCCCCCGATCGCCCGGAATGGCGCGACTGGAACGAGCGGTTGACGTCGAGGATGGTCCGCGCGCAGGTGAGGAACGCTGAAGACTGCCCCGCGGGCTCCTGGGCCGCGCCCGAGGATTACCCCGGGGGCCGCCTCAGGGCCACGGCGCTCAACATTCTCACCCTGGAAACCTACTACCGGTACCCCCGCCGCCTCTGCGCGCCCGCCCTTCGCTGAATTTCCGGATTTCGCGAACCCGCCCGCCTCCGCTCCGTTTTCACGACCTGCGCCGGGAGTCCGTCCCCTTCCCTTTCCAGGAGCTTCCCATGTCTCCCCGCCCCCTGCTCCACGCCGCCCTCTCGCTCACCCTCGCGACCTCCGCCCTCGCCGGCGATCCCGCCGGCCAGCAGGGCGGCGACGCCCGCGCCACGAAAGCCCTTCCCGCTGCCCCCGACGGCACACTTCCCCTCATGCACCCCGACGAGCAGGACAAGGGCGCGAAGGCGGTCGAAAGCGGGCTGCTGTGGCTCGCGCGCCACCAGGACGCGGAGGGCTTCTGGTCCACGCGGACGTTTGACGACCACTGCGCGGGCAAGGAGTGCTCGGGGGAAGGAGAGAAGGGAAACAACGTGGCGGTCACCGGGCTCGCGCTTCTCGCGTTCCTCGGCGCGGGCCACACGCACCTGTCGAAGGAGCTGGTGGCGGATCCGCACACGGACAAGGCGGTCAGGTTCGGGGAAGTGGTCAAGCGCGGGCTGAAGTGGCTGATGACGCGGCAGGACCAGGACGGATGTTTCGCGAACCGCGGCGGGATGCGGATGATGTATCACCACGCGGTCGCGACGCTGGCGCTGTGCGAGGCCTACGGGCTGACGGAGTCGCAGCTGTTCAAGCGGTCCGCGCAGTCGGGGCTCGAATTCATCGCGGAGGGGCAGAATCCGGGGAAGGGCTGGCGGTACACGCCGAAATGCGGGGACAACGATACTTCCGTGACGGGCTGGTGCGTGATGGCGCTGAGGTCCGGCGACGTTTCCGGGCTCAACGCGCCGAACCGCTGTTTCCGCGGGGCGCTCGCCTGGGTGCGCGAGGTGACGGACGAGGATTACGGGCGGGTCGGGTACACGGCGAAGGGGACGGGCAAGGTCATGATTCTCGGGAAAAACGAGGACTGGGAGCACCACGAGACGATGACGGCGATGGGGATGCTGGTGCGGACGTTCGTGGATCCGAAGGGCGAGAAGGCGACGATCGAGGCCGGCGCGAAGCTGCTGGTGGCGGACGTGCCGGAGGACGCGCGGTTCAAGGTGGATTCGTACTACTGGTACTACGGATCGCTCGCGCTGTACCAGTTCGACGGGCCGGACGGGAAGCACTGGAAGAACTGGAACAAGGCGCTTCGGACTGCACTGCATTCGTCGCAGGTGGACGACGACGATTCCTGCTCCGACGGCTCCTGGGATGTGGCGCCGGACCGGTGGGCGTTCGAGGGCGGAAGGGCGTACGCGACGGCGATGGGGGTGCTGGCGCTGGAGGTGTCGTACCGGTTGCAGGCGGAGTTCCCGGGACCGAAGAAGAAGTAATCGGCGTTCGGCGTTCGGAGTTCGACGTTGAGCCGCGAAGGGGACCCGCTCAGAGTCTGAGAAACATTCGCGTGCCGCCCCTCGCGTCACGTCCTGCACCGCGCGTTTCAGGCTGGCGGTCGAGTCTGGGTCCCTCGACGCGCGGTGCAGGCCGGCCGCTCGGGC
>JACPRD010000009.1 GCA_016190145.1 Planctomycetota bacterium
GGTCTGGGGAGGGGATTGCGGCGGGGGGCGTGGCCGCGGCGACGGGAAATTCAGGCGCTGGCCCCTCCGCGGGCGGCATCTCTGCGGCGGGCGCCGGCTCGGCGCGGGGCGTTTCGCGGACCGGATCTTTCCCGGCCGGCGCAGTTCCCGCCACGGCAGGCGCCGGTGCGGCCTCCCGGCGCGGTTCTGGCGTTGGCGCCGCCAACGTAGAAGCACCGACTCGCCCCGCCGCCGGCGGCGGGGGCTCCTGCCACGTCGCGACGAGAGCCGACACCGCCGTGGCGATCGAGAGGAAAGTCGCCGCGGCGAATCGGTACTCGCCCTCGCCCGAGGGCCGCCGCTCTTCCCGCAGATACCGGGCGGCCGGCGCCTTCGGGCGCGCCGGCTCCGCGAGGCAGACCACCGCGCTTCCCACCACGATCACGCTACCCCTCCCGAACGGCGCAGTTCCAAGGAGGCGGCGGCCGTCCAGGAGCGTTCCAATCCGGTTGCCGAGATCCTCCACGAACCACTGGCCGGCGCGGCGGAAGATACGCGCGTGGACTTTCGAGACCTCGGAGTCGTCAATCAGGATTTCGCACCCCGCGGCCCGGCCGATGCGCCACGACGTCCGCTCCTCGAGCGGCATTTCGGCGACCGCGTGCGACACGCCGCGTCGCTCCTTCTCCCGGACGATGCGACTCTGCACCTCGCACGCCGCGCGGACGCCATCCTCCGACAGTCCCGCGCACTCGGCGAAGAACCCCGCAGCCTCCCCTCCTGGCGTTTCCCGGTGGCGCGCGAGCGCCGCGCGGAGTTGATCGCGGCGGATCCAGCCCGCGCGAAGGGCGATCGCACCGATCCTGTAGACGTCCTGCATGGCGTACGCGGCATGGTTCAGGCGGGAGAGCGTGGCAGCCTGGTCCTCCGTAATGAGGTAGCCGGAGAGGAGGATTCCGTCGAGGGTGGGGACGATGCCCGCTGAGCTGAGATGCGCCTGCTCGACGAGCGCTTCACGAAGCTGCTCCTGGGTCATCCACCCCAGCGCGACCGCGAGGTTTCCCTCGAGGTTCGACCCGCGGATGCAGCGGAGAACGGGCCCCGCGTACGCGGTCTGTTCGTGCATGACGTTCATTCACTCGACTCCCTTCGCCCAGTATTGTAGGGCCTGAAATCGTATTCGGGCGGCGCCGTGACGACGCGTCCGGGGTCAGCCTGGAGTGGCTGACAGAACGCGCAGACTGGTCTTGAGGCGGAGGTTGTGCAGTTCTGAACGCGACCGGGCGCCGACAGGGCCTTTTGTGAGGAGCACCATCAAACACTTCAGTTTTATGTTCTTCACGGTCGTTCATCGATAAGGCAATTTCATCCCGCAATCAAACGGGAATTCACCTCGGCGTGCGGTGCTGTACGCACGGGTTTTTCCCGAGGAGACCGCATATTCCGCTTGACATCTCCTCAAGCTCCGTCGACGTGCGGAGGCCTCTCGATGCGCTGCGTTCCTGAGGGATTCCCCCAGAGCGATCTCAGGGGCGCCGCCGGATTCCGCTCCGGGCCTCGGCGTCTATCATGAGCATCATGCGAATCGAAGAAACGCCGGGCATGTCTGGAAGCGGGCAGTTCGAGGCGACGCCCTGGTCCCTCGTCCGCGCCTCCAAGGACGTGATCGCCCTGGATGCGCTCCTCAGGTCCTACTGGAAGCCCCTGTACTTCTTCGTGCGGCGCCATGGCTACGACGCGGAGACGTCGCGCGACATCGTGCAGGACTTCGTCGCGATGCTCCTTCAGCGCGAGGCGATCTCCCGGGCCGAGCCGTCGAGGGGGCGATTCCGGACCTTCCTGCTCGCGGCTCTCACGAACTTCATGAAGGACCGGCTCAAGGCGGCTCACCGGGAGAAACGAGGCGGCGGCCGGCAGCTCCTCTCCCTGGATTTCACGTCCTGCGACGAGGAGTACTCGCTTCAGGTGTCGGAGAGCGACACGCCCGAGACGGCGCTGAACCGTGCGTGGGCGCGGGGCCTTTGGGAGCAGGCGGTGGGTGAGGTGCGGGGAGAGCCGGCGCATCTCGAGGCGTTCCGGATGCACCTGGCGCACGAGGGGTACGAGGCGATCGAGAAGAAGACGGGGCTTTCCAGGGCGGCGGCGAAATCCGCCGTGCACCGGCTGAACGCGCAGCTGCGGGAGATCGTTCTCCGGCGGATCCGCGAAACGGTGGCGGACGAATCGGAGCTCGAGGCCGAGGTCGCGCAGTTCATCTCCCTGCTCGCCTGAAACGATCGGGCGTCCGCGTCGTACATAGCGATGCGGGCGCGGAGTTCGACGCCCAGGGGCCCTGCACGCGCGGGGCCATTCCCGATGCACCTCCATCTCAGGGAGGATTCACGATGCGGGCACAGAAACGGTGGGTCAGTCAGTGCATTCCCGAGAGCGGCCCGGTACCCGTGGAAGACGATCTGCTCCAGGCGATCACGGAGGCCGTGTCCGGCGCCGTGCGGGCGGCGGAGCGGGCCGGCGAGCCGGTTCTCAAGGGAGCGGAGGAAGTGGCCGGCGAGCTGATCGACGCGGCGATGGAGGCGGGAAGGGAAGTGGGGCAGGCGGCGCGGGGGATTGCGGCCGGCATGGTGCGGGGGACGAGCGGGGAGCGGAGGGTCAAGGTGGTGGAGCGCGCGGCGCGCGCGGCGGTGTCCCGCGCGGCGATGGGACGCGCCGACGCCGTGGCCGTTGCGAACGGCTTCGTGCAGGGGGCGATCGAGGCCGCGACAGGCACGGGCGGCGACGCGGTCGCCTCGGCTTCGGCGGCGGTCCGCGGTTCGATCAAGGGTGCCCGCGATGCGAGCCGGACGGCGGAGCTCAGGGTCTGCACCGCGCTGTCGGCGTTCCGGTGCGCGGACGGGCCGAGGGCGGGGAAGCTCGTCGAACTCAGGCGGAAACGCAAAGCGGTGCCGTAGAACGGAGGAGGCCGCGGGGGCGGACGGGTCCTGCCTCGGCCGCGGCTCCGGACAGGGGATTCGTGCCTCGTGCTTCGTGCCTCGTTACTCGTTGCGCGGGATCGGGAGGCTCCAGGTGGAGCCGGGGCCGCGGTGAAGGGCGATGCCGGCGGCGCGGGCGAGGGAGTCGACGGCGGAGACGACGCCGGGGTAGCCGGGGCGGTAGTCGTGGCCGGCGAGGATTCCGCCGGGAGCGAGTTTTGGCAGCCAGGCGTCGAGGTCGGACTCCACGGCCGCGCGGTCGTGCGAGGCATCGAGGAAGACGAGGGCGCAGGAACCCTCAGGGAATTGACGCGCTGCGTCAACGCTTGCCGCCTCGATCATCCGGAAGGGAATCTCGAGCGCGGCCATGTTCGCGCGGAAGATGTCGCGAACGGGCTCGCGCGCAAGCGTCTCGCGGTAAGCCGGCCCGTGCTCGTCCGTCGAGCCGAGCCAGTGGTCCACGCACCAGAGCCGCCGCGGTCCGCCGCGGAGCACCGGCGCGAGAAACGACGCCGACCGCCCCTTCCAGCACCCCACCTCCACGATCCACCCCGGACCGGCGGCCGCCGCGAGCGCCGCGTACCACGCGCCCTCCTCGTCGGTGAACCACCCCCGGAGGTCGAGCCCGCGCTTCCTGTCGAGCGTCCGAATCCGCATCCCGCCCGTCCCCGCGAAACGAGTAACGAGTAACGAGTAACGAGGAACGCCCTTTATCTCATCTCCCCGTACTTCACGTTCACGCCCTGCGGCCGCGGCGGCGTGAACTCGATCGTGATCGCCTTCGACGCGTCCGGCACTTCAAACGCCAGCCCGCCCGACACTTTCGTCCCGTCCTTCACGTCGCCCGCCGCCAGCGCCTCGAGCGCGATCGGCGCCGGCCGCCCGTACGGCGCCCCGTCCGCCTTCAGCACGAAGTACATGGCATCCACCGCCACCGGCTCGCACCCGCGGTTCGCGATTTCCACCCGGATGCCGATGAACTTCGACGACTCCGCGCCCGCGCGAATCTCCGGCGGCAGCACGCTGTCGTCGAGCGACCAGCGCACCATGACGTACCGCTGGGCCTGTTCCTCGTCCGCCTTCTCCTTTTCCTCGGCCGCGCGCCGTTCGGCCAGCGCGCGCTCGTACAGTTGCTCCTTCTGCTGCCGGTTGAAAAACACGAACGCCCCGACGCCGCCCAGGACGACGATCGCCCCCAGAATCGCGACCGCAGCGCCCGCACCGCCACCGCCCGGCCGCGCCACCGGCCGGTACGGCGCCGGCATCGCCCGCGCCGGCGCCGCCTGCGGCCGCGGAGGCGGGGGAGCGGCGGGAAGCGTCATCGCCTGCCCGCACGGGCACTGCGCAACCCTTCCCGCAAACGAATCGTCGAACATCAGGGGCTTGCGGCATTTCGGGCACGCGACATGGATCGGCATCGCGCCAGTCTATCAACTCCGAACGCCGAACTCCGAACCCCGCCGCTCGACAACCGCGCCTCCGGATGCCATCCTGTCCGCCCACCGTTTCCTCCGGAGACCCGCCATGCTGTCGAAAAAGACCATCGCCGTCGTCGGCGCCGGGAAACTCGGCGAAACCCTCATCCGCGCCCTCCTCGATGCCCGCGTGGTCCCGCCGGAGCGACTCGTCGCGACCGCGAAGCACGCGGAAACCGTCGCATCGAAAGAGAAGACGCTCGGCATCCGCATGACGCTCGACAACCGCAAGGCCTGCCGCGGCGCCGACGTCGTCATTCTGTCCGTCAAGCCGCAGGCGATGGAGGAAGTCCTGAAGGGCATCCGGTCCGCCGTGACCCCGAAGCAGCTCGTGATCTCGACCGCCGCCTGCGTCGGCACCGCCGCCATCGAGCGCGGCCTCGGCCGCCGGATCCCCGTCGTCCGCACCATGCCCAACACCCCCGCCCTCGTCCGCGCCGGCATGACCGCCGTCGCGCCCGGCCGCTTCGCTACCCCCGCCCACCTCGCACTCGCCCACGAGATCTTCGCTTCCATGGGCCGCGTCCTCGTCCTCGACGAGAAGCACATGGACGCCGTGACGGGCCTTTCGGGAAGCGGTCCCGCGTTCATTTACGTGGTGCTGGAGGCGCTGGCCGAGGGCGGGCTCAAGGTCGGGCTGCCGCGCGAGATCGCGACCGAGCTGATCGCGCAGACGATGCTCGGGGCGGCGAAGATGATTCTCGAAACGCGCGAGCATCCGGCGAAGCTCAAGGACGTGGTGATCACGCCCGCCGGCTGCACGATCGACGGCCTGCTCGAGCTCGAGGAAGGCGGGATCCGCGTGGCGCTGATCAAGGCCGTCGTGCGCGCGACTGCGCGTGCATCGCAGCTGCTGAGCCGCTGATTCGGGCGCGCACCGACCTCACCATGTCCAGGGTCGGTGGCTGCGATTTGCCAGAACGGATCTTCAGGCTTTTCGCTCGGCGAGCAGTCTCCGTGTGTACGGAATCAATCCGCCGGCGTCCACGATGGCCTGGCGCGCGGGGGGAAGCGGCACGACCGGGAATTCGCGACCGGTGGAGCGGTTCAGGACGCGCGACGGCTCGAGATCGAGTTCATCGCCCACGGAGGCCTCGAATCCAGGCGCGCAGACGAGCCTGAGGCCGAGGTTCACCGAGTTCTGGAGGAAGATCCGGGCGAATCCGGAGGCGACGATCGTCAGCTCGTGTCCCTTGAGCGCGGACGTCGCCTGCTCGCGCGAGCTGCCGCAGCCGAAATTCCGGCCCGCGGCGATCACCGCGCCGTGCGGGACCTGCTTTGCGCGGAGGTCGGCGTTGAACTCCGTCATGTCGGAGAAGGCGTACTGCGGCGTCTCCGCGGGAAGGACGGTCGCCATGAACCGGCCCGGGTAGATCACGTCGGTCGAAACGTCGTCTCCGAGCTTGAGAACCACGCGGGGCATGTCAGCGCGCTCCTTTCCGGGGATCGGTGATCGCGCCCGCGAGAGCCGAGGCCGCCGCCACCGCGGGCGAGCACAGGTACACCTGTGAATTCGGATTGCCCATGCGGCCCTGGAAATTCCGGTTCGTGGTCGAGAGCGCGACCTCGCCGTCGCCCAGCGCCCCTTCGTGCACCCCGAGGCACGGGCCGCACCCGGCGTTCATCACGACCGCCCCGGCGTTCACGAACGCCGCCAGATACCCCTTCGTCAGCGCCTCCGCGTAGATCCGCCCCGACGCAGGGAACACCAGCATCCGCGTCCACGGCGCCACCGTCTTGCCCTTCACGATCTTCGCCGCCGTCGCCAGGTCGTCCAGCCGGCCGTTCGTGCAGGACCCGATCACCACCTGGTCCACCAGCGTCCCGGCCACCGCCGAAACGGGCTTCACGTTGTCGACCGTGTGCGGGCACGCGACCAGCGGCTCGAGCTTCGACGCCGTCACGCGGATCGTGTCCACATAAACGGCGTCGTCGTCCGGCGCGACCGGCTCCACGAGCCCCGTCACACCCGCTTCATCGCTCAAGTACCGCATCGTCTCGTCGTCCGCGGGCACGATCCCCGAAGTCGCGCCGGCCTCGACGGCCATGTTGCAGAGCGTCAGCCGGCCGGACGTCGGCATCCGCCGGATGGTGTCGCCGTGAAACTCGATCACCCGGAAGTTCGCGCCCTGCGCCGTCAGCCGGCCGATCAGATGCAGAATCAGGTCCTTCGGCCCCACGTGCCTCGGCAGCCGCCCCTTCACCTCCACCCGGATCGTCGCCGGCACCTCGACGTTGAGCGCAGCGCCCAGCGCCCACACGCTCGCCATCTCCGTCGCCCCGATCCCGAACGCGAACGCCCCCAGCGCCCCGTGGCTCGTCGTGTGCGAGTCCGTGCCCACGATGACCTGGCCCGGGAGAACGTAGCCGCGTTCCGGGAGGATCTGGTGACAGATCCCGCCGGTGTCGCCGCGGACGTCATGAAAGCGCGTGATCCCGTTCGCCGCCACGAACTGCCGCACCTTCTTGTGATTCGTCGCCGTCTTCGACGACTCCGCGGGCACGCGGTGGTCGAAGATGATGGCGATGCGGGAAGGGTCCCACGGTCTCTCCGGCAGTCCCGTGCCCTTGAGGATTTCGTGGAACTGGCTGATGACGAGCGCCGCGTTTTCGTGCGACATCGCGAGGTCCACGCGCGGCTCAAGAACGTCCCCCGCTTTGACGGACTCGCGGCCCGAAGCCCGGGCCAGGATCTTTTCGACGACGGTCATTCCCATGTCAGCAGCCTCCGATCATACGATTCCCCGGGTCCGCATGTCCGCCACATCGTCCGCGCCGTACCCGATCCGTGCCAGCACCTCGGTCGTATGTTCGGACAGCCGCGGCGGCGGCGCCGTGATCGATCCGGGCGTCTTCTCGAACAGCGCGGTCATCCCGAACAGCCTGAGCGCGCCGATCCCCGGCGCGTCGACGGAACCGAGCGTGCCGCGATGCTTCACCTGCGCCTGCCCGAGCGCCTCTTCCAGCCCGAGAATCGCCCCCGAGGGCACGTCGCGCGCGTTCAGCGCCGCGACCCACTCGGCCGTGGTCCGCGTCCTGAGCTTCGCCTCGAGAAGCGGCGTCAGCGCGCGGCGGTTTTCTTTTCGCACGTCCCGTTCGCGGAACCGCGGGTCCGCGCGCAGCTCCGGCACGCCGAGAACCTCGGTCAGCGCTTCCCATTGCTCCTGCTTGTTCGCCGCGATGTTGAGATGCCCGTCGCGCGTCGCGAACGTACCCGAGGGGGCGGCGGTGAAGTTGTCGTTGCCCATGAGGACGGGCTGCTGGCCGCCGATGAGGAGGTTCGCGGCGACCCAGCCCAGGAGGGGCATGATGGAGTCGAGGAGGGCGACGTCGATGAACTGCCCCTCGCCGGTGCGCTCGCGGTGGAAGAGCGCGGCCATGATCGCGAACGTGGCGTTCAGGCCGCCGACCGTGTCGCAGACTGGGAAGCCACAGCGGAGCGGGTTCAGGCGTTCGTCGCCGTTCACCGCCATCGTCCCGCTCAGCCCCTGGATGATCTGGTCGTACGCCGGCTTGTCCGCGTCGGGGCCCGTCTGCCCGAACCCCGAGATCGCGCAGTAGACGAGCCGCGGGTTGATTTCGCGAAGCGCGCCGTGCGAAAGCCCGAGCCGCTCCATCACGCCCGGCCGGAAATTCTCAACCACGACGTCCGACTCCGCGGCCAGCCGCCGGAACACGTCGCGCGCCTCCTCGTGCTTCAGGTTCAGTGTCACCGATTTCTTGTTCGCGTTCTGCGCGAGGAAACTCGTCCCCATCAGTTCCTTGTTCAGCTTCGCGACGTTCCCCAGCTTGCGCGCGAGGTCGCCCTCCGCCGGGTTTTCGATCTTGATCACCTCAGCGCCCAGGAGCGCCAGGTGAAGCGTCGCGAACGGCCCCGAGAGGACGTTCGAGAGGTCGAGCCCGCGGATGCCGTCGAGCAGCCCATTCACGCGATCGCCCCCGCCCGGCACACTTTGCCCGGCATCTCGCGCCCGAAAAACGCCGCGACCTCGCGCGACACCTCGAGGATCGGCTCCAGCCGGATGTCCGTCCGGACGCCGCCGCGCTGGAGCGCGTGCACGAGGTCTTCCGTGCAGACGTTGCCGCCGGCGACTTTCGTGAAGGGGCACCCGCCGAGCCCGGCGACGGACGCCTCGATCGTCGTCGCGCCCGCGCGCAGCGCCGCGTAGCAGTTGGCGAGGCCGAGGCCGTACGTATCGTGAAAATGGCACGCCGCCTCGATCCCCGGCGCGAGCGCGAGCAGCTCGCGGAACATCTCCTCCACCTGCCCCGGAATCGCGTGCCCCGCCGTGTCCGCGAGGCTGATCGACCGCAGCCCGGCCTCGACGTACGCGCGCGCGATCCGCATCACGCGCTCGCGCGGCACCGCCCCCTCGAACCCGCACCCGAACGCCGACTGCACCGAAACCTGCACCTTTCGCCCCGCCGCGAGCGCCAGTTTCGCCATCGCGACGATTCGCCCCGTCGCCTCCTCCACGCCCATCCCCGTGTTCTTCCGGCTGTGCGTCTCGCTCGCGGAGACGCCCATGCACAGCATCCCCACCCCCGCCGCGAGCCCGCGCTCCAGCCCCTTCTCGTTCAAGACGAGCGCCGAAAGCGCCCGCGCCTCCCCGAACTCCGCGAGCACCGCCTCCGTGTCCGCCATCTGCGGCACTTTCCCCGGGTGCACGAACGACCCCGCCTGCACCACGTCCACGCCCGAGTCGATCAGCCGCCGGATCCAGCGGACCTTCGTCTCCGTCGGGACGACCTGCGTCTCCATCTGCAGCCCGTCGCGCGGGCCGACTTCGTGGATCGCGATTCCGCTCATGGCTACAGCCTCGAAGCGATCGCCCTCGCCATCTCGAGCGTCGTGGCGCCGCCCCCCATGTCGTAGGTCTTCACCTTCCCCTCGGCGATCACCCCCGCGACCGCCGTTTCCACCCGCCGCCCCTTCTCCTCCTCCCCCAGCCACTCCAGCATCATCCGCGCCGCGAGGATCGTCGCGATCGGGTTCACCTTGTACTGCCCCGCGTATTTCGGCGCCGACCCGTGCGTCGGCTCGAACACCGCGAGTTTCGTCCCGATGTTCCCCGAGCATCCGAACCCGAGCCCGCCCACCATCTGCGCGCACAGGTCCGAGATGATGTCACCGTACAGGTTGGGCGCGACGAGAACGTCATAGTTGAAGGGGTTTTTCAGGAGCCACATGCACATCGCGTCGATGTTCGCGTCGTCGAGCGTGATTCCCGGGAAGTCCCTGGCGACGCGGCGGGCTTCTTCGAGGAAGAGTCCGTCGGTGGCGCGCACGACGTTCGCTTTGTGGACCACGGTGACCTTCTTGCGTCCCCGTTTCTTCGCGAACTCGAACGCCGCCCGAACGATCCGCTCCGAGCCCTTCTTCGTGTTGATCTTGCACGAGATCGCCAGCTCGCCCGCCGGCACGTCCTTGAACGCGGCGTAGGGGGGCGAGATCTTCTGGAGCAAGGCCGCGAGCTCCGCCGGCACCGGCGCGAACTCCACCCCCGCGTACAGATCCTCCGTGTTCTCGCGGAACACCACGAGGTCGATCCCTTCCCTGAAGTTCAGCGCGTTCCCCGGGTACCCCTTGATCGGCCGCAGGCACACGTACAGGTCGAACAGCTGCCGCATCCGCACGATCGGCGACCGGTACACCAGCCCCTTCCCCCGCAGCTCCGGCGCGAGCTCCGCCACGGCCTCCTTCGCCGGCTTCGACGTGATCGCCCCGAACATCGCCGCCCTGCAGCCGTGCAGCAGTTCCACCGTCCGCGGCGGCAGCGCGTCTCCCTCGCGGCACCAGAACTCCCACCCGATGTCCCCCGGCACGTACTCCGCCTCGAACTTCACCCCGTCCAGCACGATCCGGGCGGCCTCCATCACGTCCCTGCCGATCCCGTCTCCGGGGAGCCAGGCGATGCGGTGTTTGCTCATAGGTGAAGAGGAATCGTAACCGGCGCGGGGGAGTGACGGAAGGAATGTAATGGCATTAAGGAGCTGGCGGACCCGTTTGGGTTCGAGAGTCGGCGCACCGTGGTTCCGGGCGCACCCGGGCCGGGGTATTCCTGGGGTAAACTGGGGGATGTCCAGGAAGTCGTGCGTCCGCTCCCGTACATTCCGGAGATTTGGTAGTGCACTTGCGGAAGGCGTGGATCGGAGTCGGCGTGGTGGCGGCTGCCGCCAGTGTCCTCTGCCTGCTTGGCCGGAGAGGGGTCGGTTCCCTCAATTCCGGCACGACACTGCCAGCGGACACTCCACCTGGGGAGTCGCAGCCGGGTCCGCTTTTCGTCGGGACAGCGGACCCGGGTCAGCCGGTTTGCCGGATTCGGATCCACCTGACTCCGGCGCAGGCATTCTCAGGCGACGGCTGGAGGATCGGTGTCATTTCCCCCGCCAACGAATGCGCCATCTCCGACACTCTTGCCGAACCTGCCGCAGAGTTTCTCGCCATGCCTTCTCAACGCCAGGGTGAGTGGTTCGTGTTCGCCGGACGGCTGGCGTCGAACGCGCTTCCGCGATGGCACAGTGCCACATTCAACGCGGCCGACGGGGCCCCGCTCGAATTGAATTGGCAGTTGCCGATCGACAAGACGGCGAGCATCTCGGGCGTCGTCTTGAATCGGGATGGATCCCCTCGTGCCGGCATAAAGATCGCGTGCAGATGGTGCGTTTGCCTTCGCGACACAATACAGTCAAAAGCCTTCCGCCAGGCCGCCGGAGGTGCCGGAGCCATCGAGTACGTCAGCGATCCCACAGGCAGATTCGTGCTTGAAGATGTCAGCACCGAGCTATGGCTCACTTTTTCTCACCTGCCCGAGAATCCGCTCGACGACAAATATCTGTGGGAGACGGATCTTCCTCTTGCCACGACGGTGCCAGGCACATTCAGGGCCGTCGAACCCATGACCTACTCGCTGCTGCTGCGGCCCGACAACTCGATGAACCTGGAGGTCGCTCTGACCGCGGTGGACGGGAGCCCCGTGCAGGACGCCATTCTCGGCGTCCTGTACGAGCGGACCGATGGAGGTTCCGTTTGGGTTGATGAGGCCCAGTGCGTGGCGCGTGGAAATGGAGTGTGGACCTTCTCACCCCGGACGACCCTGGGATCGAGCGCACTGTCACTCTGGGGACGACGGTTCTGGGTCGCGGCGTTTGCTCCCGATGGGCGCGCTTCGTTTGAAGAGGGAGTTCTTCACACAGGGGCGAAGTTAGACCTGCGTCTGGATGAGAGGCGACCGGCCGTTTCACTTCGGGCAAGAGTCGTCGATATCGAAACGGGGGATGCCATTCCGGATTGCCCGATCGTGCTTCAGCACGCCACGGCTCCAGGACGCTCTCTCCGGGTTGCGATTACCGACAAGGACGGCTGGGCATCGATCCCCGGAGTCGTCATGCCTCCCGAGTCGTGGTCTCGCGGGCATTTGCAGACTTCCGGGTACTCGGTGATGGCCGGGCAGGAGCAGATCGGGAAGACCCTGCGCTGGTTGAACATGAAGGGGGGAGGGTGCCCGGATTCGCTGAAGAACGGGCTCGCCATTTCACCGGATGTGTTGCCGACACTGCAGCTGAAGAATTAGCTCGATCCACGTGAGGGCGGCGCGGCGGACGACGTGGCTTCCGGCGAAATTCTCGCGGACCCGCCGCGGGTCCTGGCAAATTGGACCGGGAGTGGCCACTGAGTGCCCCCTCGGCGCTGACTCACTTTCAAGATCTCCGCCACCCCGCGCTCCTCACGTCGTAGATATCAGTGCAGGCGCAGGGAGCGCCGCGAAAACACAATCCGGCATCACGGGCCTCCGGCCCGACACCATGACGCGGCTTCCCGGGATCGGCGCCTGCAACAGGGCCTTCAGCCCGAACCACTGACCTTCCTCGTCGCCTTCCAGGCACCCCCCTTGACCGGGGGACGCCGACGGGACGACGCCCGCCGCGGCCCCCCGCAAGGGAGACTCCATCCGGCGGACGCCCGTGCCGGCGACGGCCGGCGGAAGTCGACGGGGAAGTTTCTCCGGCCCCATGGATCCAGGGGCCGCTTGCCGGGGCCCTCGTGGGGCCCCGGCTGTTGAGAGGAGGCTCGTCATGGGCTTGCGAACGGCATTCCTCGTCCTCCTGACCGCGTCGCCCGCCGCCGCCGGCGGACTCTTCGATCTCGACGGCAAACCGATCGACGAAGATACGTTCCGCATCGAAGGCCGCGCCTGGCGGTCGGAACTCCATGGGAGCCTGGAAGTCGATGAAGGCGACTTCAGGGGCGATGAAGTCGACGTCGAGGACGACCTCGACCTCGATCAGGACCGGCTGGCGGGCGAAGGAATCGTCACCCTCCGGCTGAAACGGTTCCGGTTCGAAGGCCGCTTCTGGCAGCAGGAATTCGAAGGCTCGGACGTGGTGTCCCAGGATTTCACGTACAACGGCACGACCTACCGGACGTTCGAACGCGTCGATTCGGAAGTCACCCTCCGGGCCGGCGGCGTGGACGCGGAGTACATCCTCTTCGACATCGGCACGGCGAAGAAAATCGGTCTCGAGATCGGGGCCGGCGTCGGCGCCCGCTACCTCTTCGCCGAGGGCGCCGTGACGCGCGACCCGGGCGGGCCGAGGGAACGGGTCGACGAAGACACCGTGATCCCCGTCGTCCGCGCTTCGGCATCCCTGGCGTTTCTCAACTGCCTCGCTCTTGAGGGGGACGCGGAGGCCATGCACATCCGGTACAGAGACATCACCACCACCTACGTCGAAGCTACCGTGCAGGCGAAGCTGTTCCTGCACCATCACGTCTGGCTCGGCGTCGGGTACCAATACGCCGGCATCGAACTCGAAGACCGTGGAAGCGACGACGACTTCGACATCGAACTCAACGTGCGCGGATGGTTCGCGTCGCTCGGCTTCGCGTTCTGAAGATTTCAGGAAAACCCCGTAAGGAGGAAAAGTCATGAAAACGACGATCGCCGGTCTGCTGGCGGCCCTGTTCCTCGCGGCCGCGACAGGATGTGAGAAAACGACGGTGCAGGGCCCGGCGGGCAAGAAGCTCACGATCGTGAAGCCCGCGGACCAGAGTCTGAAACGCGGCGAGATCAACGAAGTCCTCGTCATGATCTCCCGTGAGAACTTCGGCGGCGAGGTCGAGATCTCTTTCGAGAATCTGCCGAAGGGGGTCCACGTCGCGGACATCCGGCCGATCCCGAGCGACAAGAGCCGCGGGACCTACACCCTCCACGCCGACCCCGAGGCCGGCCTCGTGGAAAACCACCAGGTCCTGGTCACCGCATCGGGCCCCGACGGCATGAGGGCCACCGAGATGTTCGGAATCAGCGTCCGGGAGAAGGAAAAGACGCCGGAGACGACTCCGACGGCGCCGGACAACCCGTAAACCGCCACCAGGAGGACCGCGGAAGCCGGCCGGGGTGTACCCCCTCCCCGGGCTGGCCCGCGGCCCTTTTTGTCATCGAAAGGAGACCGCCATGCTTCTTCGAAACTCGCCCGCCAGGTCGACGCGGTCCTACGGCGTCGTCTCCGCACTCTTCCCCGACCACGAATCCGCCCACAAGGCCATCAGCGCCCTTCTCAGCCGCGGCTACACACACGACGAGATCTCCATCGTCGCCGCGACGGAGGTCGGGAAGAAAAAGTACTACGGCCTGGTCCGCAAGCCCGGCAACAAGGCGCTGAAGGGTGCCGGCGTCGGCGGCGCCGTCGGCCTCTCGGCCGGCGCGGTGGCCGGCGCGGTCTTCGCCGTCGGAGCGGCGCTCGTCCTGCCGGGCGTCGGCCTGACCATCGCCGGCCCGATCGCCGCCGCCATGGCGGGCGCCGGCGCCGGAGGCGCCATGGGCTCCATCGTGGGCGCCGCGGTCGGCGCCGAAATGCCGGAGAAGAAGATCAAGCTCATCGTGGCCCGCGTGAAAAAGGGCGCGGTCCTCGTCACGGTCCGGGCGCGCTCCGCGGGCGATGCGGCAGGGATCGAGAGGGAGTGGAGGACCGGCGCGCTGCAAGTCCTCTGATCGGGGAACCCGTGGGTTGCGAGGTGGCGGGCCCGGGCGAGGGCTTCGTTCCTCGTGACTCGTTTCTCGTTCATCGTTACCTGTTGCGGGCGGCGACGGGAGGCCGGAAAATCTCCGCCCATGCCGCCCCTCGCCCAGGAGACCGCCCACGCGCTGTTCGAGTGGGCGCTCCGGCAGGCGCGGCCGTTCACTGCCGCGGAAGCCGTCGCCGCCGTCTGCCCCTCCGCGCCGGAGGCGTCGGCGCGCGTCCCCGCGGCCCTCGCGGTCCACCCTTCCATTGCCGCCTGGGACGGCCGCTTCTATACCCCGCGCGCCCTGGCCGCGCGCACGGCGTTCCTCGTCGGGCTGCAGCCGTTCGAGCTGCGGGCGGGCGTGCTGGTGCCGGGCCACAGGCTGCTCCCGTTCCGGCCGTTCGACGCGAAGCCGGAGGACGCGACGCTCATCGGCCCGGGGGGCGTGCGGCTGAAAATGCAGACCGTCTCGGCGAGGTGCGAGGATGCGGAGGCCTGCTACGCGTGGCTCGGCCGCGCCTCGTTCTCCTGGCCCGTCGGAGAGCCGAACCTGCGCGTGACCGTGCCCGCATTCCGGATGGCGGAGCCCGGGCTGTGGGGGAAGTACCCCAGAATGTTCTACCGCGTCCGCTGCTCGAACTACGACGCCGGCGAGTACGAGATCGCGCCAGTCGCCGGAACGCCCCACTACCAGGTCATCAACTCGAGCCTCGTCTGCGCGATGAACGACATCCTCACCGAGTATCCCGCAGGACCGCATCTCGCGGCTCGCCAGGCGCTCCACGCGCTCGCGCGCTGCTACGACGAAATCGGAAGCGCCCCCGTAGGCCCGCTCGGGACGCTGTTCTCGGGAAAATTCGATCTTGCCGACGTGAAAGGGCGGGCTGTGTACGTCCACGACGCCGCGAACCTCGATCCGGCGATCCGGGAGGATGCGCCCCTGCCGCCCGCCGCGCCGGCGCCCCCGGAAATCCGCGCTGACGACCCCGCAGGGCCGCTTCTCCGCGAAATCGACGCGCTCCTCGCCGCGCGGGACCTGAGGAGCCGGCACTGGGCGAGGGGATGGACAATCGAGAATCTGGGCTGGAACGACCGCGAGGGAAGCCTGGCGGGGATCGTGAGCCAGCACACCTGGTACCGGCGGCAGGTCGTGCTCGACCTCCAGCCGCCGGCGGTGCCGCTCAAGCCGAAATGCGATTGCGGCTCGTTCCCGGGCATCTGCGAGCATGCCGCCATCTTCCTCAGGGAGCTCGCGCGCCAGCTCCGCGGCGCCGAGAACGAATTCACCCGCTGCGCGCGCACGATGCTCGAGTTGCCGCCGTGGCGCTGGCGCCTGCAGCGGCTCGACCGCGTGCTCGCGCAGGATAAACAGGCCCACTCCGCCCCCGCGGCGGAAGAACGGCTCGCGTGGAGATTGAGCGACACCGGGGACGGTCTCGGGCTGGAGCCCATCCTCCAGAAGCTCTCGCCGAAAGGGGCCTGGAGTGCGGGAAAAGCCATGCAGGTCCGCGACCTGCTGAAGCGGAAGCGCGCGCTGTTCGGGGAGGCGGATCTCGCCGTGGCGCGCCTGCTCGCCGCCGGGGAAGATCGCTACGGAATGCATGAAGGCGAGCTGCTCCAGGGAGATGTCGTCGAGGCGATGCAGCGCCTCGCTGGTCACCCCCGCGTGACCTGGGAGGACGCGCGCCACCCGATCCGGGTCGAGTGCGCCGTGCTCAAATTCGAGGTGCGCAGCTCCGGCGACGGCGCACTGTCCCTGGGCGCGTCGGCGGGCGAGCTGCCGCTGGAGAGCCGCGAACGGCTCATGCTGGGCGCAGGCGGGCTGGTCGCCTGGGACGCCGACCTCCGGCGTTTCGTCGTCGCCGAATGCTCCCCGCGCGCCGCCGCCCTCGCGGCCGAGGTCGCCTCGGGGGACCAGAGCTTTCCGAAAGAGGCCGCGGCCGAACTCGAGGCGCGCCTCGCCGCGCTCGAGTCCGTCGCGCCCGTGGACCTCCCCGCGGAACTCGCCGGCGAGGAGGTCGCAGCCGATACCCGTACCGTGCTGCGTCTTTGCCCGCGCGAAACGGGCGGCCTCGATGCCGCCATGCTCGTCCGCCCACTTCCCGGCATCCCCTCCGTCTTCCGCCCCGGCGAAGGCCCCGCGCGCGCGGGCGGCGCTGTGGATGGGAAGCGGCGGTCGGCGAGGCGCGACCTCGCGGCGGAGGCGGCGCGCGCCGCGGCGCATGCCGAAACGCTCGGCTTGCGCGCGTTCCCCGAGATGGGGCCGTTCGCGTGGAGCCTGGGCGGCGACGAGGACGCGCTCGGCCTCGTAGAGCGCCTGCAGACAGGCGCGCCGGAAGACCTCACCGTGGAGTGGCCGGACAAACGCCTTAAGCTCGCCACCGCTTCCGTTCCCGAACTCCGCGTGCGCATCGAAGAGAAGAACGACTGGTTCGGCGTGGACGGCGACATTGAGGTGGATGGACGGCGCGTGACGCTCGCCGCCTTGCTCGAAGCCCTCCGCAACAACCGGAGGTTCGTGCAGGTCTCCCCCGGCCAGTGGCTCGCCATCACGCGCGAATTCCGCGAGCGCCTGCGCGAACTCGCGGACCTCTCGCTCCCTGGCAAGTCCGGCCTCGAACTCTCGCCCGTCGCGGCGCCGTTCCTCGCGGAACTTCTGGAGGAAGCGGGCCTCGTGCAGGCCTGCGCCTCGTGGCGCAAACTCCACGAACGCTTCCAGGCCGCTTCACGCCTCGCCCCCGAACCCCCCGCCGCCCTCGCCGCGACGCTCCGCGACTACCAGGTGGACGGCTATCGCTGGATGGCGCGCCTCGCCGCCTGGGGCGCCGGCGCGTGCCTCGCCGACGACATGGGTCTCGGCAAGACCGTGCAGGCGCTCGCGCTCCTCATCGACCGTGCGGCCGAGGGCCCGGCGCTCGTCGTCGCGCCGACTTCGGTCGCCTCCAACTGGCTCGCCGAGGCCGCGAGGTTCGCGCCCACCCTGCGCCCCCTCCTCTACCGCGAGACCGACCGCCACATCGCCCCCGATACCTTCAAACCCGGCGACCTCGTGATCGCCAGCTACGGCCTCGCCCTCCGCGACGCCGCTAAGCTCGAACAGGTCCGCTGGGGCACCCTCATCCTCGACGAAGCCCAGTTCGTCAAAAACTCCCGCACCCAGACCGCCGCCGCCATCCGCCGCATCCCCGCCCGCTGGCGCCTCGCCCTCACCGGCACCCCTCTCGAAAACCACCTCGGCGACCTCTGGTCCCTCTTCCGCGCCGTCTCCCCCGGCCTCTTCGGCTCCTGGGACTCCTTCCGCGACCGCTTCGCCGCCCCCATCGAGCGCGACCGCGACCCCGCCCGCCGCCACGCCCTCGCCCGCCTCGTCCGCCCCTTCATCCTGAGACGCGCCAAGTCCGACGTCCTCCAGGAACTCCCCCCGCGCACCGAAATCACCCTCCAGGCCGAACTCTCCCCTGACGAGCGCGCCCTCTACGACCAGGCCCGCCTCCTCGCCGCCGCCCGCTTCGCCGACCCCTCCCGCTCCCGCGGCCCCGAAGAACGCATCCAGGTCCTCGCCGCCCTCACCCGCCTCCGCCAGCTCGCCTGCCACCCCCGCCTCGTCCTCCACGACGCCCCCGCCTCCTCCGCCAAACTCCGCCTTTTCCTCCAGACCGTCGCCGAACTCCGCGAAGGCCGCCACCGCGCCCTCGTCTTCTCCCAGTTCACCTCCTTCCTCGCCCTCGTCCGCGAAGCCCTCGACGCCCAGAAGATCTCCTACCGCTACCTCGACGGCTCCACCCCACCGCGCACCCGCGACGCCGAAATCGCCGCCTTCCAGTCCGGCCAGGGCGACCTCTTCCTCATCAGCCTCAAAGCCGGCGGCACCGGCCTCAACCTCACCGCCGCCGACTACGTCCTCCACCTGGACCCCTGGTGGAACCCCGCCGTCGAAGACCAGGCCACCGACCGCGCGCACCGCATCGGCCAGACTCGGCCCGTGACGGTCTATCGCCTGGTCGCGGCGGACACGATCGAGGACAAGATCCTCGCGATGCATGGCGACAAGCGCGAACTCGTGGCGAGCGTGCTGGAAGGCACGGATCGCGCGGCGAGACTTTCGACGGAGGATCTGATCGCGCTCATTCGGGAGGGGGTGGGCGAGGAGGCGGGAGTGGGGAAGGGGCGGGGGCCAGGCGCGTGAACTGCGTCTTGCGTGTGCGAATATGGCCATGTAGAATTTCGATATGGACATCTCGGTGACCCGGTTCCGTGCGAGTTGCCTGAAGCTCATCCGCCGCGTCGAGACGGGAGGCGAACCGGTGGACATCAAACGGCGCGGCAAGCTCGTAGCCCGGCTTGCGCCCCCGCCCACCCCCGGCAAGACCCCGCCCAAACCCTGGGAGCGCCTTCGCGGCTCGGGCGAGCTTCTGGCCGAGCCCGGTGAATCGACGCTCGACGAAAGGGAGTTCGAGGCCTCCCGGTGACGGTTCTTCTGGACACGCACATGTGGGTCTGGTGGCTCCTCGGCTCGGACCGGCTCCCGAAGAACGAACGGGCCGCGCTGGACCGCCTTGCCTCGCGCGGCGCGCTGCGCCTCGCGGCGGTGAGCCTCTGGGAAGCGCAGATGCTCCATGCCAAGAGCCGGCTGACCCTGAACCGGCCGTTCGATACCTGGATTCGAGACGCGGCTGCCGCAGGCGTCGTCCAGATCGTTCCGCTCGACGTCGAGGTCGTGATCGCGCTCAACGGCCTTCCCGCATCCTTTCACGGAGACCCAGCGGACCGCCTCATCGTCGCCACGTCGCGCGCGCACCGGATTCCGCTCGCCACTCACGATCGCGAAATCCGGAGAAGCCGGACGACGACCCTCTGGAAAGCCGGATAATCTCCCCTTGCCTCGGGGAGGTTCAGGGTCGTCGCCGTATCCTCGTCGGACATTGTGCCCAGCACCGCGTCGTGAGCCGGCCGGTATCCCGAGCTCTCCTCCGATGATGGCGTCGGAGTCCTTGCCCAGCCGGGCGTCCATGGCCGGCCGAGGGCGGCGCGTCGGGCGGCAGCGGCACCCCGAGTTGGCGGCGCGGCCCGGTGCGGGGGCGCCGGCTCCGCGGGCGCGGTTCGTTCGTTCCCTCGCCGGGCTTGTGTTCATCGACCATGAAAGACGCTCTCCACTACCGGCGGTTCATGCGGTGTCAGTCAGGACAAGTCACGTGATCACATCCACGAGATCCGAGTACCGGGCGAGAACAGGGTCGGCGGTCAGAAAGCGGGCGGGTTCGTGCAGGGTCTGGGCGATGAGGAGGCGGTCGAAGGGGTCGCGGTGGTGGAGCGGCAGGCGGCGGATTCCCGCCGCATGCGCGGCGGTCACGGGGAGTTCGAGAAACCCCATGCGGACGGCGGCGGCGGCGATCGATTCCGGGTCCACGGGCAACGCGATGCGGCCGATCTGCATCTTGATGGCGAGCTCCCAGATGCTCGCGGCCGAGAAGAGGACCTCGTTGTCCGGGGATTCGATCCGGTCGCGGTACGTCTCCGGAATTTTCGCGGGTTCCGAAACGGCCCAGAGGAGGACGTGGGTGTCCACGAGGAGGCGCATCAGCGGCGGTCCTCGAAGGTCTTGAGGACATCGTCCGGGAGGGGGGCATCGAAGTCGGCGGGAACGGTGAAACGGCCGGCGAGGGCGCCGAGCTTGCGCTTCCCGCGCCGCGGAGCGATGCGGACGAGGCGGGCGAGAGGCTTGCCGGCCTTGGCGATGACGATTTCAGCACCCGCGCTGACCTTTTCGAGCAGTTGCGAGAGGTGCGTCTTGGCTTCGTGGATATTGACGGTCAGCATGATCGGCTCCCGAATGGACTAGGTCTAGTCTAGTTCATATGGCCCTGCCGATCAAGAACCGCGGGCGTGCTTACCGTGGAAGTGGATCCGTGTGAACCCGGACCCTCCGTCTCGTCCTCCTCCGGCCTCCGGTCTCAGGAGGGCGGGAGAAGCGCCTCGCGCCGAGTGAACCGATCCTCGTTCGGGTCATGCCAACCGCTGCCCAATGCCGATGGGTATCCGGAGGCCGATTCGAGGCAGTATTTCGCATGGTTCATGCTGGTGTGGGGAACGCCAGCCCTTTCGGGCGGTCGGATTCGCCCGATGGGGTCCCGCGCGATTCTGCGAAATGCAACTTCGCTCATCGCCTGTTCAAGGCCGCGATTGCGCTGGTGGCACTGGCGATTTCGTGCTTCCTGGTCCCGCCGGTGCGCTACCAGCTGATCATGGGGCGCGCTCACGCGAGGATGGAGCGCGCGGACATGGGCTACACCGTGGATGTCGAGGATTGGCTGGCGCTTCTCGATACGTTGACGATCGACAAGGTGTGGCTCGCGAATCGTCTCCTTGCGGAGTCCGATGGTTCCCTCGCTTGCGAAGGCATGATCCTGGCATATCGAGTCCGCCATTCGGACCTGCGCCGGATTCTCGAAGACCATCTCACTGACGAGAGATGGAACTGGTCGATGACTCTCAACAGTCGCGTCGCCCGCAATCTGCTCGACCTTCTGGACGGCAGAGACGAGCGTGTTGAGAAGTATGTTGAGGATTGGGTAAGCAACTGGCCGCACCAGGACTGCAGTTCCTAGTCCAACGGTGGCACTCTCGATGTACGGAGACCGGCGATGCGTCCGCGCTACTCGTCCCCTTTCGGCCGGCGCGCCGGATACTCTGTCGTCTCCTCCTTCACCGGGTCGAGATCCAGCCCGAACGTGTTCGTGATCGCGTCCAGCAGCTCGCCGAAGGAAATCCCGATCCCGATCCCCACCACGCCGGCGAAGACGGAGACCTCGAGGTCGGCGGCGTGCAGCCAGTTGTACGGGCCCTCGCAGGTGGCCAGCGGCAGCGCGAGCCCCGCGCAGACGCAGTCGCGCGCCGCGCCGCTTCCGCTCGAACTTTTTGCGTTCTGGCACTGCTCGGAGTGGAAGAAGAGCAGGTCGAGGCTGCCGTGCACGCCCGCGTAGGGGCCGTGACTGAGCCCGCCCTCGAGCGACACGTCGCCGCCGAGGCCCGGGTGCATGAGCCCGCCGATCCGCGCGTCGACGCGCGCGCCGAGGCCGACGGAGCCGCGGGCGATCAGCACCTCGCTCCAGTCGCGCAGGTTTTCGGCGGCACAGCCGCTGAACGAGAGCGTGACGAACGCAGCGAGGAGGAATCGCATCAGCTCCTCCCCAGGTCCGGCGCGTAGATCCAGCCCTCCTGCAGGACGGCATCCCGATCCTCCGCCGTCGCCCCTTCCACATATTCCGCCAGCCTCTCCGGCACGAGACACCGCGCCGGAATCTCGGGCGCGGGAGTGTCGCCGGGGTCGGCGGGGGGGCGCAGGGGGAAGCGGTCGCGCACGATGCCGGAGACGGAGAGGTCGTACCAGACGGCGTTGAGCGCGCAGGTGGCGGCGTCCTGGATGTTGCCGTCGGTGCCGCGCTCGGCCTCGGGGATGCAGGAGCTGGTGAAGTTGATCCATTTCTCGGTCCACCAGACCGCGGGGAAGGCCTCGATGGCCACGAACCGGGTCGCGCCGGGTTCGTCCTTGCGGAAGGGGGGCACGGCGAATTTCGGGCTCTCGCGGATGAACTCGGCGCAGGCCGCGCGGGCTTTGGAGGCGTTGTTGGTGAGGCGGTCCATGCAGGGGGAGAGGGGCTTGAGGTCGAAGCGGCTCGCGACGAGGCGGTCGGTGACGCGGTAGGCGAGGCGGGAGTCGAGGAGGCGCTCGATGCCGTACTCCGGCTCGGGGACGTGCGCGATGTCGGACTGGAGCGAGCGCAGGTAGCGCTGGGGCATCCCGAGCGGCGCGTCGATCGCGAGGACGACGCGGTCGAAGCGATCGAGCGTCAGCTGCGGGTCAATGATCCGGACCAGCTTCTCGAGCGACCACTTCTTGCCGTCGAATTCCTTCCAGAGCGAAACCGTCTTCCCCGGAACGCGGCGCAGCAGCCCGCCGCTGTGCCCGAAGACGTACGCGGCGAGCCCGTCGGTCTTGCCGAGCCAGCCGCCGACGTCCCAGCCGACGTACAGCCGGCGGCCGACGCGGGTGCTGGTGTCGCGCTCAAAGGTGGGATTCAATTCCGCTCGCCTCCCTGGTGCCGGGGGGATTCTATCGCGTTTCGGGCGGCGGGGTGGCGAGTTTGGGTTCCGTTTCGAACACGTCCGACGGTCGGACGGAAACCCCCTCCAGCGATCGGTGGTCCCATGCGCAGCCCTCACTGAACGCGGACCAAAAACGGCGTCGAGGCTCCGGGGCGCCTCCTCATGGTTCTGCAAACTTGCATGAAGCGGGCGGTCGACGCAGTAGACTGCCGGAGCCGGGCCCTCCGATCGCCGCACGACGCCGTGCCAGGAATTCCGGCGATGGCGTCGCCGGCGTCGACGGCCGTCAGGACCTCAAGCGCGGCATGTCACGCAGCGGCAGGCGCTGTACAATTACGGGGACACCTATAAAGATATCCGTCGTTGTGTGCACTCATAACTACGGGCAGCTATTGCAGGATGCCCTGCGAAGCCTGGCGGCGCAGAAGTTCACGGATTTCGAACTTCTCATTGTGGACGACGGATCCACGGACAGGACTGAAGAGGTGGTGAGCCGGTTTTCTCCCCGGCTTCACCAGTGTGTCTACCTGAAGAAATCGCACTCGGGGCTGGCCGATTCCCGCAATGTCGGCCTCCGCGCGGCCACGGGCACACACATTGCGTTCCTGGACGCAGACGATTTCTGGTCGCCGGATTACCTGGACGCAATGCGCGGAGCTTTTGAAAGCACACCTGAGGCCGAACTGGTCGGCTGCGACGGAGTTCGCGTCGACGGATCGGGAGGAATCCTGGCTTTGCGGCTTGTTTCCCCCGATGCTCCTCCCGTCTGTGGTCGTCTTCACACCATTGAAGGACGGCTTTCATTCATCTGTTCTGTTCGTCCTTCGACGATGATGTTCACGAAATCGCTCTATGGGCGGATCGGCCCATTTGATACGAGCTACCCCATAGCTCACGATCAGCACTGGGTGACCCGCGCTGTCAAGGGTGGGGCCTTCTGTGTTTCCCTCGACCGCAGGTTGATACTCTACAGGGAACATGGGCAAAACATGACCAGTCGTCCTGATGAAGTGATGAACGACTGGTTGTCCGTCTACGCGAATCAGTGGAATTCAGAGGCGGCGGCTCCTGCGCTTCAAATGTATTTCCGGAGATTTCTCCGTGGTTCCTTCCGGGCCCTTCTGGCGGGGTATCCTGCGCGGCTGAACCGGATGCTGCTGCGGCGAGCTTTGGAAGCGGGCGCCAAAGACTGGCTTCTGAAAGTCGCGTTTTTTCTGACTTATCTCGGGCTGTGCCCGGCGGCTCGCTATGCCAGGGCGGTCAAGCGGGCTTTCCGCGGATTTTCAGGCCCAAAGATGAGAATTGATCTGTCGGCTCCGCCGGAAATCTTGTTTGCGACGCTCCCCGGACCTGTCGAGCGGCGGTAAGCGTCCACTCCCTGGAACCAAACCCGGGACCAGCAGGTTACTATTTCACCCACTCGCGAATGACCGCCGAGGCGGCCTCGTCTGTCCCCGCCGCCCCCGCCCCTCCCGCCGCTGCATTGGTCGCGACGAGCACCGCGAACCCCTTCTCCGGCGCGATCCAAACCACGCAGTACCACATAGTGTTCGAGCCGTTGTGCGTGAGCACCCTTCCCGTGTCCTCGCGCCCCGCGCCCTTCGCCCACCCCGGCCGCGCGGTGACGCTCCAGCCCATCGCGTAGCCGTCGCCCGGCGGCGTATGGAGCTTCTTCCACGAAACGGCGCCGAGGAATGGTTTGCCGTCCGCGCCGTCCACGCGCTCGCCGCGCGCGCCGCGCAGGTGCGCCCCGATGAACTTCGCCCAGTCCGTCAGGGACATGTGCACGATCCCCGCGGGGCCGATCGCGACCGGATTGTCCGAGCCGGGGCCGGGCTCGACCGGTTTCCCTTTCGCGCCGTGCCCGCGCGGCTGGTCCGCCTTCTCGCCCGCGCGACCCGGCGCGCCGAAGCCCGCGCCCTCGATTCCGAGCGGCGAAAAAACCTCTTTGCGCATCAGCTCTTCCCAGGAAGCCCCGCCCAGCGCCTCCGCCACGTGCCCCGCGATCGCGAAATTCGTGTTCGAGTAGAGGAATTTCGTCCCGGGCTCGTACTCGGGCGGATGTTTCACGATCCCAGCGACCAGGAGGCGCCGCGCTTCGAACGGCGTTCCCTGGTGCGCCCAGAGCTTTCCCCACAGCCCGTCGCGGTCCAGCCCCGCCGGTGCGCCGCCGCGGTTCGCGAGCAGCTGCTCGAGCGTGACGGCGGCCCAGCCGGAGTCCATCGAGTCACTCAGTTCGGGAAGCGCATCGCCGAGCGTCATGTCCCACGACAGCGTCCCGCGCTCGACCAGGCGCGCGACCAGCGTCGCCGTCATCGCCTTCGTGCAGGAGCCGAGGTGCCAGAGGTCGGCGGTCGAGACGGCGTCCTGGCCGTTCGCGCGGCGTGTCCCGACGGCGCCGAGGGCGCGGAGGCCGTCGGGCGTGACGACGGCGGCGGCGAGGGCGGGAAGGGCGTGCTTTTCGCGGATGGGCGTGAGGACGTCGTCGAGGGAGCGGGGGGCGGGCTCCTCGGCGGGGAGGGGGAGGACGGAGAGGAGGAGGGCGAGGAGGGGAAGGGGGAGTCTTGTCATTCGAAGGAGATTACTCCGTCGACTGCGGCACGAAAAACGAATCCGCTTTCATCGGCTTTTGTCCTCAGCCAGGACTTTCTTATCGAAGTTCATCCGCTTTTTCTTTCCTTGAAAAGAAGAGCGATGAACGGCGATAGGAAAGGCTTTGGTAAAGCGATAAAAGAGGATGAAAGGCGATAAAGCTCAGCACACCACTCTCATCGTGACTCGCGGAGTCCACCCCTTCGGCATCCCCTTGAGCGGCTTCCGTATCACCTGGAATCCCGCTTTCCTGAACAGCGGCTCCGTCCCGTAATACGCGAAGTCGTCGTGCACCCGCCCCTTTCCCGCCCGGGGATACGCGTCTACCGCCGGCGCGCCCTGCTTCTTCGCGTACGCGACGGCCGCCCGGATCAGTTCGACCGCGACGCCTCCGCCGCGCGCCCGCCGCCGCACCGTGATGCACGGGATGACCCACACCGCCACCCCGTCCACCGGCGGCGTCGCCTTCGAGGCGTCCACCCGCCGGAGCTCCGGCCGCGGCGCGATCGCGACCCACCCCACCGCCTCCCCGCCGCGGTACGCGAGCAGCCCCGGCGCCCGCCGCCGCGACGCGAGCTTCGTCATCTCCCGCCGCCGCCGGTCGCCCGCGCCGCCGGGGCCGGGAAGCCCCCGCTCCTCCGTCGCCGTGCAGCGCGGGTAGATGCACCAGCAGCTGCTTCCCCATGTGCCGCCGAGGACGCGGCCGAGGTCGGGGAGGCGGGAGGGGGTGAGTGGACGGATCGAGAGAGGTTCTATTGCGGCAATCCTGGCTCTAGGCATGGCGGATTCCCCAAGTGGAACGTGCGCATGGTATTCGCGCGCTGGAAATTCCTTTCACAACTTCCAGAAGCGCGCTTTTACCGGCACCACCGGAACCCAAGATCGAGATCCTCTCACCTCTGACAATTCTCCTGCCCCTACTTCAGGGTTGTCCCCCCTGGGCTCATCAGAGAGCCGTGCTCCACCTTGTGACGATCCTGCAGAGGCAGGTCGAGCCCCGGAAACTGGGCAAAGTCGCGCCCGGGCCCGTCGACGTCGAACTCTCCCGCACCACGGTGGTCCATCCGGACGTCGTGTTCGTCGCCACCGCGAACCTGCACCGCATCGGAAAACACATCGTCTGCCCGCCCGACCTGACCGTGGAACATCTGTCGCCTTCGAATCCGGGGAATGATCTCAAACGCAAGATGCACCTTTAGGAATCGTGCAACAATAACTGCATAGATTCGTCGCCCGTTTTTCCGATATAGGAGGAGTGGACCTTGAGACCATTCGCGCCAAGTTCCAGGCACTCGATCCAACGCTGACGGAGCGCA
>JACPRD010000084.1 GCA_016190145.1 Planctomycetota bacterium
AGGGCCTGATGATCACGGTGTTCTTGGAGTTCACGACCCGGCCCTGCGAGTCGGTGAGGCGGCCGTGGTCGAGGATCTGGAGCGGCACGTTGAAGACGTCGTTGTGCGCCTTTTCGATCTCATCGAAGAGGACGACGGAGTAGGGGCGGCGGCGGACGGCCTCCGTCAGCTGGCCGCCCTCCTCGTGGCCGACGTAACCCGGCGGCGCGCCGATCAGGCGCGAGACGTTGTGCTTCTCCATGTACTCGGACATGTCGATGCGCACGATGTTCTGATCGGAGTCGAACAGGAACTCCGCGAGCGCGCGGGCCAGCTCCGTCTTGCCGACGCCCGTCGGGCCCATGAACACGAATGACCCGATCGGACGGTTCGGGTCCTGCAGCCCCGCGCGCGCCCGGCGGACCGCCTCCGCCACCGCGCACACCGCCTCCTCCTGCCCCACCACCCGCCGCGTCAGCCGCTCCTCCATCCTGAGCAGCCGCTCCACGTCGCCCTCGAGCATCTTCGTCACCGGCACCCCCGTCCACCGCGACACGATCCCCGCGATGTCTTCCTCCGTCACCTCCTGCCGGACCATCGAGCCCGTCCCCTTCTGCTGCTCCTTCAGCTTCGCCTGCGCCGCGCCGAGCGCCTTCTCCAGCCCCGGAAGCGTTCCGTAGCGCAGCTCCGCCACCTTCTCGAGGTTCCCCTCGCGCTGCAGCTGCTCCTGCCGCACCTTCGCCTGCTCGATCGCCTCCGCGAGCCCCGCGATGTCCTTCACCACACTCTTCTCGCTCTGCCACTGCGCCTTCAGCCGGCCCGACTTCTCGCGCAGGTCCGCAAGCTCCCGCTCGATCGACGCCAGCCGCGCCTTCGAACCCGGGTCCTTTTCCTTCTTCATCGCCTGCGCCTCGATCTCCAACTGCAGGATCTTGCGCTCGAGCTGGTCGATTTCCCGGGGCATCGAATCGAGCTGGAGGCGAAGCGCGCTCGCGGCTTCGTCGACGAGGTCGATGGCTTTGTCGGGGAGGAAGCGATCGCTGATGTAGCGATGCGAGAGTTTCGCGGCGGCAATGAGGGCCGAGTCGCGGATGCCCACGCCGTGGTGGACCTCGTAGCGCTCCTTGAGGCCGCGGAGAATGGAAATCGTGTCCTCGACGGTGGGCTGGTCGACGAGGACCTGCTGGAAGCGGCGTTCGAGGGCCGGGTCCTTTTCGACGTGTTTGCGGAACTCGTCGAGCGTGGTGGCGCCGATGCAGCGCAGTTCGCCGCGGGCGAGGGCGGGCTTGAGGAGGTTGGAGGCGTCCTGGGCGCCGCCCTCGGCGGCCCCGGCGCGGACGATGGTGTGGAGTTCGTCGATGAAGAGGACGACGCCGCCTTCCGCGGCGCCGATGTCCTTGAGGATGGCCTTCATGCGCTCCTCGAACTCGCCGCGGAATTTTGTGCCGGCGACGAGGGCTCCCATGTCGAGGGCCAGGACGCGCTTGTTCTTGAGGCCTTCGGGGACGTCGCCCTCGACGATGCGGCGGGCGAGGCCTTCGACGATGGCGGTCTTGCCGACGCCGGGCTCGCCGATCAGGACGGGGTTGTTCTTGGTGCGGCGCGAGAGGACCTGCATGACGCGGCGGATTTCCTCGTCGCGGCCGATGACGGGGTCGAGCTTTCCCTTGCGGGCGGCGTCGGTCAGGTCGCGGCAGTACTTTTCCAGCGACTGGTAGCGCCCCTCGGGATCGGGCGAATCCACGCGCTGGCTGCCCCGGACTTCTGACAGGACCTTGAGAACCGCGTCCCGGGTAACGCCCAGCGGCTTCAGCACCTTTCCCTCGGCCGCCAGGGCAAGCAGGAAATGCTCGGTCGAAACGTACTCGTCCTTGAGCGCCTGAGCCTCCTTCCGCGCCGCTTCCATCAACCCCCTCATCCGGGGTCCCACGCTCACGGAATCGCCTCCACTGACCTGCGGCAGGCGGTCGAGCTCGCGCTCGAACGCCGACCGGGCGCGGTCGGGGGCGATCCCCAGCTTATTGAAGACAGGGGCGACGATCCCGCCCTCCTGTTCGAGGAGAACGAGGCCGACGTGCTCGGGGGTCATCTCGGGGTGGCCCTTGGACTCGGCGAGGCCCTGGGCGGCCTGGAGGGCTTCCTGACTCTTGGTCGTGAATTTGTCGAGGCGCATGGGGGTACGGAACGCAAAAGGAATGCCGTTCGGATGAGGAATTCTCCCGGGGGAAGAGGGGGAAAGGACGCCTCCGGGGCGTCACTTTGGCAGTCCCGGCTGCAGGTTCTCCCCGATACGCGGATTTTCGGCCGAAGGTCGGAGAATTGCAGGATATTCAGATAGAGAAGTCCATTTACTTTCCGGTGCGCCCTCGCCTGGGCGCCTCATTTCGGGGAGACCCTGCATGAAGCTCGCGCTCAGCCTCGCCCTCGTCGCGTCCGCAGCCGGCACCGCCCTCGCCCAGTCGGAGGATCCGAAGAAGGAGATCGACGACCTCAAGAAGCGGGTCAACGAGCTGGAACTGCGCCTGGGTTCCGGAGCGGCAAAACCGGGTGAAACCCCGCCGAAGCCCGACGCCTCCCCCACCTGGAAAGACCTCGTCTCCCTCGGCGGACATCTCAAGTGGTACGGCTTCCTCCGGCTCGACTCCACCTGGAGCGACAGCCGCTTCGACGACCCCAGGGCCCCCTTCTGGGTCCTGTCCGAGGACGACGACACCTTCATCGCCGGCGCGACGCACATCGAGAAGAACGACGACAACTTCAACATGCACCCGAAGATCTCGCGTCTCGGGTTCGAACTCGACTCCGGCGCGATCGCGGAGCTGGCGGACGCCCGGGCCTCCGGGAAGCTGGAGTTCGACTTCCTGAACGTCGGCACGGAAAGTCACCAGGCGGTCCGGCTGCGCCATGCCTACGGAAAGGTCGGCTGGGAGTCCTTCTACCTCCTGTTCGGCCAGACGGCCGACCTGGTCTCGCCCCTCCTGCCCACCGCGAACAACGCGACGCAGATGGGGTACGTCGGCAACATCGGCTACCGGCGCCCGCAGATCCGGCTGGCCTTCGAGCCGAAGTTCGGAGAGCGCGTGAAACTGCTCGTGGCCGTCGCCGCCGCCCAGGAGGGCGCCGTCCGCACCACCAACATCGATCTCGACGGGCTCGGCGTCCGCGACGGGGACGACCCGGGCTGGCCCGAGCTCCAGGCGCGCGTCGGGATCACGGCGCAGCACTGGGTCGAGAAGAAATGGATCACCCTGGCCGGCTGGGCCATGTACGGCGCCGAGGAGACCGACCTCGAGGTCGACGGCAAGACTCACTTCGATACTTACGTCTACGGCTTCGATTTCGAGTTCCCCATCCTGAGCCAGATCACGTTTCTCGCGGAATACTGGGAAGGCCTGAACCTCGCCGACATGCGCGGCGGCATCGCTCAGGGCATCAACGCGGCGAGCGGCCAGGAAATCCGGGCGCGCGGCGGCTGGGCCGAAATCAAGGTGGCTCCGGTCAAGTGGTATGCCGCAACGCTGGGCGGCGGATTCGACGACCCGCACGACCACGAGTTCGGCCCCGGCATGCGGACGAAAAACAGCGTCTGGTGGGTCGACCAGGCCTTCGTGTTCTCGCCCTTCGTTCTGCGCCTCGAATACTCCCACTGGCGCACGGAGTACGAGGACCTCGAGCCCGGACGGTCCAACCGCTACACGCTCATCCTGCAGCTCAATTTCTGAGCCGGGCTACTTCGGAAACGGAGGGGGGTCCTTGCGGACTTTCGCACGGGCCTCTGACGGCCCGCCTCACTCCGAGCAAGGCTGCCCTTCGGGCTCGGTCGGGGCAAACGAGCGGAGCGAGCGAGGACCGGTCGCGCCCAGGATCGAAGACTTTCACGCTCTGACCAAGTCCTTTTCACTCCAGAGTTTGAGGAGAAGTCGGGCTGGGGGGCGGAGTCGGCCGGCTCGTCCGGCCTCGTGTTGTCGGGATGCCTCTCGCCGGCCGACGCAGCATCCCAGACCGAATTCTCCTCAAACTCTTAGTTCTTCTTCCGGAAGACGTCGAACGCCTTTTGAAAACTGTCCTTGTTCACCACCGGATGCACGTGCTCGATCGCCGAGAACGTCGTGATGATCTGCTGCTCGCACTCCCGGAAGATGTCCCAGCGCGGGTCGTCGCCCCGCTTCCCAGTCACGTCGTCCAGGAACACGACGTGCCGCTCCCCGTCCCGGTCCACCGAGATCACCTTGGTCGTGTAGCCCGCCTCGCGGAAGCGTGTCCAGTCCACCGACGGCGAGCCCGGCAGGTTGAAAAACCCCTTCGAGTAGAGAAACGTGTACAGGTCCTTGAAGGCGTTCTTCTTCATTTCTTTCCAGACCGTCTGCACGTCCTCCCTCTTCACCAGCGCCTCGAACGGCCCCCCGAACGTGTACTCCTTCATCCAGCCCCGCGTGTAGAGGAGAAGGTACGTCGTGGCCGCATGCCCGCCGGTGCCGGGTTGCGGGTAGTCGCCCTTGCGCGCGAAGGAAAGGTAGGCGATTTCGACGCGCTCGTTCACCGAGTCGTCGGCCGCGGTGTTCTCGCTGCCGCCGCCCCCGCCGCCGCCGCCATTCCCGCCGCCGGAATCGTCCCCCGCGCAGCCGGCGGCAATCGCCGCCGCCACCGCGAGCACGCAGGGCCACGCGCGCCGCATCACTTCCCCCCGAGCTTTTCTTTGAGCCACTTCTCGTCGGGGGTGCCGAATATGGTGATGTCGTCGAAGCGGGCTTCGCTTCCCATGAGGAAGAGCGAGATCTGTCCGGACGTGAAGGCGTCGTCCTGTCCGTCGAGGACTTTTTTCCCGCCGACGTAGAGGACGACGGTCCGGCCGGCGCGGGAGAGGCGGGCGCGGATGGGCTGGCCGCGGACGGGTTTGGCTTCGGCGGTGCTGGCGAGCACGTTGAACGGGGCGCGCGCGCCGAGCTGGACCTTGACGAGGGCGGCGTTTTTCAGGTCTGGGTTTCCGAGGTTCTGCATGATTTCGTCGCCGAAGTCGCCGCCGAAGAGGGCCATGTAGTAGCGGCCCTCGAGGTCGCTGTGGACGCGGATGCCGATGTTCTTGTCGGCGAGGGGGGTGACGTCCATTTCGATGGAGAGGTCGCCGGTGAGCGGGACGTTCCAGGCGAATCCGCGCGTCTGCGCCGCGGCGGCCTGGCCGCGCAGCGACTGGGTTTCCTTGTCCCACGTCCAGGTGCCTTCGAGCGAGGTCCAGTCCTGGAGCTGGTCGGCGTTCGAGAAGTCGTATTTCACCTCGACCTGGCCTTTCGAGTACGTCCGCACGACCTGGCCCTTGAGCACCTTCTGGATCCCCGCCGTGTCCGCCCCGCCCAGCTTCGCGTCGCACTCCGCGATCCGCTGCTGGATCGCGTCGCGCCTCTCCTTGACCCACGCGGTCGTCCCCAGTTCCGAAAGCAGCCGCTGGAACTTCTGCTTCGCCTCGCCGTACCGCTTCGCGTTGAACGCCTCCTGGGCCTCCTCGAAAAGCCGCTTCGCCGTCACCTCCGTCTCGCCCATCGACGTCTCGGCGATCCGGTCGAGGTAGTGCCGCGCGCGCGCCACGCCGTCCCGGTTCGCCTTCTCGAGCTCCTCCGCGGCGCGTTTGCGGTCCTTCTCGTCGGGCGTGAAGAAGAACAGGAGCCCGATGCGGAACGCGTACGGGCCGCGGTCGGCGGCTTTCTGGTCGGCGGGAAGGGCGTCGTACGCGACGCGGCAGAGCGTGGCGAGGTCGGCCTCGTCGGCCCTCGTGAGCAGGAGCTCGCTCGAGCCGCCGTTCAGGAACGCGTAGGAGACGCGGTCGCCGTCGCGGCCCGTGATCCGGACGTCGAAGTTCTTGATCCTGAGCGGATCCTTCAGTTTCGCGGCGATCTCCGCGCCCTTTCCGGCGTCCGTCAGGATCAGGTTGAGCGAGGAGACGTCCTCGATCATCGCGGCGACGCGGTCGCGCACCGCCGCCATCTCGGGATCCGTGTGGAACTTGCCGCAGTGCGTCAACGCGTCCTTGTATCGCCGCTCGAACAGGATCTTCTCGAGCGCGGGGTAGAACTCGGCGTCGTATCGCCGGCGCCCCGTTTCGGCGAGGCCCGCCGCGTACGCCTCCGCGGCCTTCCGGATCTCGTCCCGGAGCGCCTGCGCCTGCGTCTGGATCGCCGGCGACGCGTAGGAAGGGACCTTCTCCAGGGCCGACGTCGCCTTCGTGTACTCGCGCTTGTCGAGAAGCGCCTTCGCCGCGTCCCGGTCCGCGATCCACGCGGCCTGCATGTCCCCCTCGATCTCCTTCAGCAGCTCTTCGTGCTTCTTCGCGGTCGGCGTCGCGTCGTAGTGCGGCGGCCATTTCGCCTGCGCCGCGGCCAGCGCCTCCCAGTGCTTCCCGGCTTTCCGCAGCTCCGCGATCTCGCCCTTCAATTTCTCCAGGAGCGCCCCCGCCGTCGCATCCATCCCCTCGCGGTACTTCCGCTGCGCCGCGATCGCCCGGTTCTCCCAGTCGGTCTTGCGGTGCGCCGCGATGAAATCCTCCAGCCGCTCCTCGATGTCCGGATGCTTCGCGGGGTCCTTCTCGTGCAGCTCGATGTACCCGAGCAGCGCCTTGAACTCCGACTCGATCTTCTTCTCCTCTTCCGCCGAGACGTTCACGGGCGGCGGCTCCACCGGATTCTCCAGCCCCGGGAAGTCCGGCCGGTCCACGGGCTCCGTCTTCCCGCCCCGCGCGACCACCGGCGCCGTGTCCTTCTTCTTGCCGCGCTGCGTCATCGCGAACACGCCCGCGAGGATCGCCGCGGCCGCGACCATCGACACTGCGACCGGAATCATCCACGAGGGGGACTTCGCGGGCGCCGTCCCGTAGTGCGCGACCGAGGCGCCGTGCAGCTTCCGCCCCTCGGGGTTCGAGGCGCTGGTCGGAAGCGCCGCGGGCGCGGCCGCGGGCGCCGCGGCCTTCCTTCCCGCCACCTTCGCGTGCACGAGCGGCTTCCCCGCCGCCGCCGCCTCGAGGTCCGCCGCCATCGCCCCCGGCTCCTGGTAGCGGTCCTCGCGCTTCTTCTCCATCGCCTTGAGCACGATCGCGTTCGCCTCCGGCGTCACCTCCGGCCGCAGCTTCGCCGGCGGCACCAGCGCCTCCGTGATGTGCTTCGTCATCACCACCGACGGCACCCCGCCCTCGAACGGCACCTTCCCCGTCAGCATGTGGTAGAGACTCGCCCCCAGCGAGTAGAGGTCGCTCCGGATGTCCACGTCCCCCTCGCCCCGCGCCTGCTCGGGACTGATGTAGTTCGGCGTCCCCACCGACAGCCCCGCCTGCGTCAGCCCCGCGTCCCCCGACTCCTGCTTCGCCAGCCCCAGGTCGCACAGCTTCGCCACCCCGTCCGCCGTCACCATGATGTTCTCGGGCTTCACGTCCCGGTGCACCAGCTTGTGCTTGTTCGCGTGCTCCAGCGCCCGCGCGATCTGCCCGCAGATCGCCAGCGCCTTTTTCTCGGGAAGCGTTCCCGCCTCCCCGAGCGTCTTCGAGACCGGCTTCCCGTCCACGAACTCCATCACGAAGTAGTAGAGCCCGCTCGCGACCCCGACGTCGATCCCCTGGATGATGTTCTCGTGGTTCAGCTTCGCCACCGCCCGCGCCTCGCGCAGGAACCGCTCCTTGTACGCCGCGTCCTTCGCCAGCCGCGGCGGCAGCACCTTGAGAGCCACCACCCGGTCCATCGACACCTGCTTCGCCCGGAACACCGCCCCCATACCGCCCTGCCCGATCTTGTTCAGCAGCTCGAACCCCGGAATCGAGTCCTTGTCCAGCGAGGACTTGTCCGCCCGCTGCGGCCCCGCGATCTGCTGAAACTGGTCGATCGCCAGGTACCCCTTCTCGAGCAGGATCTCGGGAAGCGACTTCGGGTTGATGCCCATGTCCCGCATCTTCTGCAGGATGTCCAGCCCCTCCTGGACCTGCTCGGGCGAGCAGAAGCCGCTCTTCACGACGAGCTGGGTGACGTCTTCGGGGGACCGGGCCATGGATTCTCCGGGCGTGTCAGGCGGGCGTAGTGCCGCCCCTCGGGCGGCAAGAGGTGGATTGTAGCGGGGTGGGGTGGGGGTATCAAGGCGGGGAACGGGGAAAGGGGGAATGGGGGAATGGGACGATGGAAGCAGGTTGCCAGGATC
>JACPRD010000083.1 GCA_016190145.1 Planctomycetota bacterium
CCCCGGCACTTCCCCAGTACCTCAGCCGCTGGGTCGGCACCGCGTTCGGCCTCAGCATCGCCGCCCTCGCCCTCGGCCTCGTCTGCCTCATCATCGCGGGCGCCGTGCAGAACGCCAGCGCGGCCTCGACCGCCCTCATCGTCGTCGGCGGCATCGGCGGCCTCCTCGGCACCATCGGCTTCCTCTGCAACGTCATCGGCCTCTTCGAAATCCTCTTCTCCAACGGCCGCATCCGCGGATTCGGCCTCGCCTTCCTCACCTTCGCGATGGACATGCTCCTGATCTTCATGATCGCGCTCGGCTGGGTGATCGTGCCGTCCCGGGACATCGGACCGCGCTACTCCTCGGACGGACGCCTCCTGAACGGCCCCGTCGCGGTGGCCGGCCCGTCTTCCACCGGCGACCTCTTTTCGACCGACGTCCCCCGACCCCAGAACTGGAGTGGCACCTTCTCGCGCACGTACGACGATCCGGGCGCGCTCGAGGACCTGTGGGCGACATACGGGATTTCCGAAGGCGCCCCCGACGTGGTCCGCGCCCGCCGCGTCGTCTACAACGACCGCATGGGCGCCGGCGCCGACATCTCCTACACCGTGTTCGAATTCCGCCCCGGTGCGTCGCGCGAACCCCTCCTGGCCGCCACGAATTCGCGCGAGGCCGTCATCGACAGCGGAAACCTCATGGTGATCGTCGAGGTCTCCGACCGCTCGAAACTGACGGATTCCGAGAAACTCAAGAAGTTCGTTCAGCAGATCCGCACGGCTCTGGGCGGGAACATCCGGGAGCGGAGGTAGGCGCCCTTACTGCTGCGGCGGCGGCAACTCCTCCGTGTCCTTCGTCTCCGGCTCCTGCAGGTCCTTCCGCCGCGGCGCGTTCCGCTCCGTCCGCCGGAACTGCAACTCCTCTTCCCCTCCCGGCGTCTTCACGATGTCGTACCGGACGACGTTCTTGTCGTTCTCCAGCTCCTTGAACTTCTCACGCACGTCCACCACCTTCTTCGAGTCGTCCGCGTCGTCCTTGAACACCAGCTCCGCATTCCCGATCCGGATCGTGTCCCCCGTCTTGAGCGGACTCTCCGTGATCCGCGCGCCGTTCAGGATCGTCCCGTTGGAACTCTGAAGATCCATCAGCAGCCACCCCTCCGGCGTCCTGAGGATGGTGCAGTGGTTGCGTGAAGCGGCCGGCTCGGTGAGCCGGACGAGGCACTTCTGGGATCGCCCGATCAGCGTCTCCACCTCGTCCAGTGTGTGCTCGTGGGAGTAGTCCCCTTCACGGATCACTAGCTTGGCCACGATCCCTCCTGCTTCTCGCCTGCCGGTGCGACGTCTTCCCCCATGTCATCCAGGTGCGTCAGGAACGGCCGGTAATCCCATGGGATCCCCAGCCGGTCGGTCATTTCCGCGATCCGCCGGAGCGCGCGCTCGGTCAGAGCCTCTCCCTTCCCCTTCCAGGCCGGGTCGCAGAAGAACACGCGGCAGCCGAGCGGGCGCCCCTCGCGGGCCGTGCAGCGGTTCCCCGAGAGGTAGGGGCAGCGGTCGTGGGCGAATCCGGGGGCCGGGGGGGCATGGTGAAGTGCGAAGTAGACGGCTTCTGCGCGCGACGCGTAGAGGCGGTGTCCGTAGCGCTCGAAGTGGCAGCATTCGCCGCTCAGTTTGCAGGCCGGGTTGGAGGCCGCGATTTCCGCGTCGACGTCGCGGTAGAGCGCGCCGAGTTCCGCCCGCAGCGTCTCTCGCGCGCCGGGGTCGAGCCCGGGGGGCGGAGTCGCGGCGCGCAGCATGGCGATCCGGGCGCTCACGATCGGGCGTCTCCTTCAAGGTGAGGCAAGCGGTGTAGTGTATCCGGCGGGGGGAAAGGGATGAAGGAAAAGGGGTGTCGGGGGTGCATGTCCGTAGTCGCGGGCGATAGACCGCTGGAATGCTAAGCCGCGAAGCGGCCCCGTACCCGTGCCCCCGCCCGCGCCCGCGCCCGGCCCTTTCGCTTCGAAACACTCTCCCTGGAGCCGAAGGAACGACCGGGCGCGGGCACGGGCGCGGGCGGGGGTACGGGGCGCGGCTTCGCCGCGCAACTACGGTCATGCACCCGGGTGTCGGCGTGGCCGAGGTGGATCTGGGTCGAAGAGCGGACAGGGTCCGGAAGGCAGCCATAAGCCATAGGCCCTGAGCTATAAGCGGCCCGCTTCGCGGGCCACATGAGGCGGAGTGGACTTCAGTGTTCCCGGGCCACCGTGGGCCCGGGTACACTGAAGTCCACTCCGACCGAGGTGGCGCGCGAAGCGCGCCGCTTATAGCTTATGGCCTATGGCTTATGGCGCCCGTATGACGCGATCAACTTCCCGATAATCGTCCCTCGGGACCATCTTGACCGTCCTCCCCCTATGTGCTGAAATTCCTCCGTGGGCACCTGGGATGGACAAGAGCGCAGGAAGAAGAAGCGGTTCGGCGTCCGCGGCTGCACGGTCCGCTACAAGAAGGGCGGACTTTTCAGTTTCCTGTCCTCGATGAGCGAGAAGTTCCTGTCGCTCAACGTCTCGGAGACGGGCCTGCATTTCATCGCCCGCGATCCGCTGGCCGAGGGATTGATCCTCAGCCTCCAGCTCGAGGCGCCGCAGATCGGCGACAAGATCTACGCCACGGCGCGCGTGGTCTGGTGCCGGAAATCGGAGCAGCACGACGCGAATCACGTCGGGGTCGAGTTCATCTCGCTTCCCAAGTCCAGCCGCGTCCGCCTCAAGGTGCTGCTCGACAACGCCGTGCTCGAGAAGATCGAGATCACGACGAAGGTGTACCTCAAGGAAATCGAACGGCTTTAGCCGCGCCGGGGGCTCGCGGACGTTCCTCGTTTCTCGTTACTCGTTACTCGTTTAGCCCGCGATTCAGGTGAACGAGAAACGAGTAACGAGGAACGCCCTTTCTTGGCACCACCCCCCTTCCCCTAGTAAAACTTCGTCATGGATGCGAAGAAGCGCGCCGCGGAATTGAGGGAAAAGCTGACCGACGCGTCGTACCGCTACTACGTGCTCGACGATCCGTCGATGTCGGACGCGCAGTACGACCGGCTGTTCCGGGAGCTGCAGGAGCTGGAGAAGGTGCACCCGGAGCTGGCGTCCCCCGACTCGCCGACGCAGAAGATCGGCGCGCCGCCGCGGGACGCGTTCCGGACGGTGCGGCACACCGTGCCGATGCTCTCGCTCGAGAACGCCATGGAGGACTCGGAGTTCACCGAGTGGTACCAGCGGGCGGTGGAGGCGGCGGGCGGCAAGGCGCCGGAGTTCGTCGTCGAGCCCAAGATGGACGGGACGGCGGTCGAGGTCGTCTACCGGGACGGGCTCCTCGTCTCGGGCTCGACGCGCGGCGACGGCGAGGTCGGCGAGGACATCACCGACAACCTCAAGACCATCCGCGCCCTGCCGCTGCGACTGAAAGGCAAGGCCCCCGAGCGCCTCGAAGTCCGCGGCGAGGTCTACTTCCCCGTCAAAGACTTCGAGAAAATGAACGAGGAACTCGCCGCGCGCGGCGAGAAGACGTTCGCCAATCCCAGAAACACCGCCGCCGGGACGCTTCGGCAGCTCGACCCGAAGCTCACCGCCGCGCGGCCGCTGCGGATCGTGATCCATGGGCTGGGGGAGGTGAAGGGGATCCGGTTCGCGGCGCACGAGGAGTCGATGAAGCGCCTCGCGGAGATGGGCCTGCCGACGTGCGCGAAACATCTCGCGCGCGGGACGACCGAGGAGGAGATCCGGGCAATTCACCGGAAGTGGCTGACGGGCCGCGACAAGCTGGCGTTCGAAGTGGACGGCGTCGTGGTCAAGGTCGACGACTTCCGCCTGCGCGAGGAGATGGGTTTCCGGACGCGCAGCCCGCGCTGGGCGATCGCCTGGAAGTTCCCGCCGCGCGAGGAGGTCACGCAGATCGTGGACATGACGGTTTCGGTCGGGCGGACGGGGGCGCTCACGCCCGTTGCGGAGCTGAAGCCGGTCGCGCTCGGCGGCGTCACCGTGAGCCGCGCGACGCTCAACAACCCGGGCCTCGTCGTGAAGAAAGGCGTCAAGATAGGCGACTGGGTCACCGTGCGGCGCGCGGGCGACGTGATCCCCGAGGTCGTCGGCGCCGTCACCTCCCGGCGCACCGGCAAGGAACGCGACTTCGAGATGCCGAAAAAGTGCCCCGTCTGCGGCACCGCCGTCTCCTGGCCCGAGGGCGAAGCCATCCCGCGCTGCCCCAACATCTCCTGCCCCGCCCAGGTCAAGGGCACCCTCTTCCATTTCACCCACGCCCTCGGCATGGACGGATTCGGCGAGAAGATCGTGGAACAGCTCGTTGAGAAGGGGATGGTGAAGGACGCCGCGGACCTTTACCACCTCGAGATCAAGCCGCTCGCGGAGCTCGACCGGATGGGCGAGAAGTCCGCGAAGAACCTGCTCGACGCGCTCGAGCAGTCGAAGGACACGACGCTGGAGAAGTTCATCGGCGCGCTCGGCATCCGCCTCGTCGGCGAGTCCACCGCCCGCGACCTCGCGAACCATTTCGGGGACGTCGCGCTGCTGATGGACACCACCGTCGACCAGCTCGAGGACGTGCCCGAGGTCGGCGCGCGCGTCGCGGCCGAAATCCGTTCTTACTTCTCCGCCCCGGCCAACCGCAGGCTCGTCCAGCGCCTGCTCGAGGCCGGCCTCCACTGGCCGAAGCCGAAACGGACCGAAGGCGGCAAGTTCCAGGGCAAGAAGTTCGTATTCACCGGTGAGATGACCACGATGTCCCGCCGCGAGGCCGAGCAGAAGGTCGCGGAGCTCGGCGGCAAGGCCGCCTCCAGCGTCTCCAAAGCCACCGACTTCGTCGTCGCCGGACCGAATGCCGGTTCGAAGCTCGACAAGGCGAAGCAGCTTGGGCTGAAAGTGCTGAGCGAGAAAGAGTTTGTCGAGCTGCTCAGGTCCTGAGCCTGCGGGTTCGGCGTTCGGCGTTCGGAGTTCGGCGTTGCGCGGCCAGTGCAGAGGCGCTGGTCGGGAGGCTCATTCAGCGAAGAGGCCCTCCTTGCAGCACTCTCCGCAAGAGTTGTACCGCGGCGGCGGCCAACGCCGAACGCCGAACACCGAACTCCGAACCCGGCTGCGCGTCAGCCGCAGAACCTGGAGCAACCGCGGTGGCGCACGAAGCACGAAGCACGATGCACGACGCACGATTCTGTCGTACACTTTGTCCATGAGAGCGGGCGCGAACCCGGACGTGCGCCGGATGGTCGAGCGCGAAAAAGAAAACATCCAGCGCATCACCGAACCCTTCAGGAAGGGCTTCAAGACCTCCCGCGAGTGCATCGGCGCCCTCCTCGCCGTCCTCTCGCTCCGCCAGCGCTACTTCGCCCTCGTCGGCGAACACTTCTCCGTTTTCGACTTCGACGGCATCACGGCCATGGACCAGCTCGATGAAGCCGTGCTGCTCGGCGCGCAGGAGGTCCTCAAGGGGCGCCCGGAGTACGCGGGGGACGAAGAGGCGGAGAAGGAGCTCGCCGAGGCATTCGCGAACATCCCCCCCATCCCCCAGCATCCCGTCGGGTACATGGTGCTTTTCCAGGTCCGCCGCATCTTCGAGGGCTTCGATGTTTTCATCCAGGAGGGCGACTCGCCGGAGGACGAGAAGCGCGTGGAACGGCACGAGCACGCGTTTCTGAAGCGGGTGGCGCTGCTGGTGGACGCGTTTGCGACGGCGCGGAAGACGCCGATCACGCGGCATTTCGGGGACATGGCGCGGGAGTACTCGGTGGTGTCGCGGCTGCACTGCCGGTGCGGGCAGCCGAAGTACGAGGTGAAGATGCAGTCGCTGATCACGGAGAAATCGGGGGAGCACCTGGACCGGCTGGACGTGAAATGCGGCGCGTGCGGCGACACGCAGGCGCTGGAGTTTCCGCTTCCGTTCTTCAACGACCTGTCGATCGCGTGAGGAAAGGGGTCGTCACGATCGGGGGAGGCACGGGGCAGGCGGCGACGCTCGCGGCCCTGGCGGGGGTGCCGGCGACGGCGGTGGTGGGGGTGACGGACGACGGCGGGCACTCGGGGTCGCTTCGGCGCCTCCTGGGGATCCCGCAGGTGGGCGACCTCAGGAGCTGTCTCGCGCATCTGGCGCCCGCCGGGAATCCGGTGGGCGATCTGCTCCGGCACCGGTTCACGCAGGGGTCGCTCGAGGGGACCGCGACGGGCAACCTGATGCTCGCGGCGCTCGCGCTCGAGCGAGGGTCGCTGACGCGGGCGGCGATCGAGCTCGGAAAGGGGGCCGGCGTGGCGGCGCGCGTGCTGCCGGTTTCGGACGCGAGCGCGGCGGTATGCGCGGAGCTGGCGGACGGAAAGGTGGTGAAGGGCGAGTGGGCGATCATCGGGCGGCGGAACCTCTCGCCGATCGTCCGGGTGTTTCACGAACCGGCGCTTTCCGCCACGCGGGAGGTTCTTAACGCACTGCGTCATGCCTCGGCCGTCGTGATCTGCCCGGGAAGCCTCTGGACGGGGATCGGAAGCGTGCTCGCGGCGCGCGGGGTGCGGGCGGCGCTCGCGAAGGCGCGCATCGTCTACGTCGCGAACCTCATGACCCAGCCCGGCCAGACCGACGGGATGGACGCCGCGGCGCACGAGGCCGCGATCGCGCGCATGCTCGGCCGCCGCCCCGACGCCGTGCTCGTCAACACCGGCCTTCCGCCCGCTGCCCTGCTCCGCCTCTACGCCCGCCACGAGTCCGCACCCGTCCTCATCCCCGCCGTCCTTCCGCCGCACTGGATCGCGCGCGACCTGACCGAAGGACCGTCCGCCGACGCCCTCCGGCGCTACGCGCGAGCCGGCCGTTTCCGCCGCCAGTGGCCGCATTTCATCCGTCATGACCTGAAAAAGCTGGGAAGAGGCTTGCGCGCGCTGATGCGCTGACACGGGCACCAGTGACCAGTTACCAGTGGCCAGTGGCCAGTGGCCAGTGAACTGCAGCCCGGCCACTGGTCACTGGTCACTGGCCACCGGTCCGGTCTTGCCCGCCAGCACTCCGCCATACCCGGATCGGAGCAGTCCGCGCACCAGTAGGTCTTCGCCGACCGACTCGGTGCGCACGTCGAACAGCCGCTCAGCGAGGGCTGGACCTGGCTTGCCGGAGCCGCCCACGGGCACGGCCGCGAGCGCGCCGCCGAGGACGGACGGGGCGATGAACGCCGCCACCTCGTCCACAAGCCCGTGGTCGAAAAGCGAGCCGAGGATGTGCGAGCCGCCCTCGGCGAAGACGGACGTCGCGAACGGCGCGATCGCCTTCAGGAATTCCGGCAGGTGAATCCCCTCCTGCGTCGCCGGCAGCCGGATCACACGGCAGCCCGCCTCCTCCAGCCGCTTCACGCTCTCCTCAGGCGCCTTCCCCGACACCCCCACGAACGTCTCGACCTCGCGCGCGCCCTTTACGATCTGGCTCGTCGCCGGCAGCCGCGCGGCGGCGTCCGCCACGGCGCGGCGCGGCGGCTTCACGCCGGGCGGGCCGACGA
>JACPRD010000082.1 GCA_016190145.1 Planctomycetota bacterium
CCGCCCACGCGTCCGCCCGGTTCGCGCGCAGCCACCGGAACGCCGCGCGCTCCTCCTTCGCCTTCCCGTCCTCTTTCAGCCCCGCGGGCGATTCCCCGGACTTCGCGGGGACCGACCAGCCGGGCGAAGAGAGCGAGAGGATGCCGCGGTGGAAGTAGAGCCACTCCGCGACGGCCCCGTCGCGAAGCGGCCCCGGGTCCAGACGGTCCCGCCCGAGCGCGCCCCGGTACAGATCCGCCACGCGCGCGAAGTACAGCGTGTCGGCCGGATCGAGCTGCACGAGAGGCGACGGGACGCCGGGAAGCGGGTCCGGCGGCGCGGCGGGCGCCGCCTGCCGCACGCAGTTGTCGTTTGACGAGAACGTGAACGCCGCCTCGATGTTCGGGTGCGCCACGACGAAGTCCGCCAGCGCTCGCGCCTCGGGCTCCGACATCTGGTACGGCCCCGAGCGCGCCGCGTGCGAGCGGTAATTCCACGTGAAGCTCGAGTTGAGGTCGATCCCGCCCGGCCCGTCCTCGTTCCACGCGCCGTCCTCGTCGTCGTCGCGTCCCTCGACGAGGAGCCGGTGCGTCGGCCGCTCGCCTTTCGCGACGTCCGCCCGGCGCATGAGCCCCGCGTCCGTCGCGTCGGCGACCCACTCCCCCGCCGGATCCTCGACGCGCATCCACGCGATCGCCCCGTCGCCGTCGAGATCGTCCGGCCCGTCCTCGTCCGCCTCGCCGTCGCGGTCCTCGTCCCACCGGCGCGCCGTTCCCGCGTCCGCCCACCGAAGCGGAGCCAGCCTCCGCTCCAGCCCGTCCGGGTTCAGCCGCGGGATCACGTACACGATCCGCTCCGCGAGCAGCTTCCGCGTCCGCTCGTCCTTCGCCGTGACGAGATCCGCCACGAGCGCGGCCGCCAGCTCGGCGCCGGTCGCCTGGTCGCCTTCGACGCCCCCGATCACGAGCAGCGCCGGCCGCCCGTCCCCTCCCTCGCCGTGCGCGATCGCGACCAGGAGGATCTCGCGCCTCTCCGACGACATCCCGATCACCGCCACCGACGCCACCCCGTTCGAGGCCGCCGTCGTCGCGCGCAGCCCGGCGGCGAATTCGTCGAAGCGCGCCGGCGCCGCCTCCTCGCCCGAAACGAGCGGGGCCAGCAGGAACAGAAACGCCGCAACCCGTGTCTTCACCTCATTCCATCCAGTCCGGCAGCTTCGCGGGCGGCTCGTCCCCCGCCAGCCGCGGCTTCTCTTCCTCTTCCTTCTTCTCCTCTTCTTTCGCGACTTCGCCAGGCAGGACCGGCGGATGCAGCACGATCGGCGTCGGCGTCTCCGTCGTCGGCGGATCGTCCAGGTTCCACACCATCTGGTCCTGCTTGTACATCGAGGGCAGCTCGCCCAGCTTCGCCGGCGGCGGCGTCTCCTCCGGCGCCCCTTCTCCGAAAACTCTCGCCACCGCCGCGTCCATCTCCTCCGAACTCGGCAGCTTCCGCTCCACCTGCCCCGTCGGCGCCGCCCCACCCGGCGGCTGCGGCCACCCCTCCCCCGGCGTCGGCCCCCTCGTCTCGTGCCGCGTCGTCCCGCGGTCCAGCGCCGGATCCGGCGCTGACTCCCCCTCCACCTCCTCCAGCTGCGTCCGCGGTACGTCCGACTTCCGCTCCCGCGCCTTCTCCGCCACCGCCTTCTCCACTACCCCCGGCGGCAGATACCCGGACGTCACCGTGTCCGTCAACCGACCCTTCCGCTTCGCAACCTCCACCGGGTCGTACAACAGACACCTCACCACGTGCCCGCCCCCCATGTCGTACGCCGGCGGCACCTTGATCTGACACTCCGGCATCGCCTGCGGACACCGCGGATGAAACCGGCACCCCGACGGCGGATTCACCGGGCTCGGCACGTCCCCCGGCAGCAGAATCCGCTGCCGCTTCCGCTCGGGATCCGGCTGCGGCACCGCGGACAGCAGCGCCTGCGTGTACGGATGAAGCGGGTTCTTGAACATCTCCTCCTTCGGCGCCGTCTCGACGATCTCGCCCAGGTACATCACCGACACGTCGTCGCTGATGTGCTCCACCACCGACAGGTCGTGCGAAATGAACAGGTAGCTCAGCCCGTACTCCCGCTTGAGATCCATCAGCAGGTTCACCACCTGCGCCTGGATCGATACGTCGAGCGCGCTCACCGCCTCGTCGCACACGATGAACCGCGGCTCCACCGCCAGCGCCCGCGCGATCCCGATCCGCTGCCGCTGACCGCCGCTGAATTCGTGCGGGTACCGGTTGATGTGCTCCTCCATCAGCCCGACCTTCGCGAGCAGAGCCTTCACCTTCGCCACCCGCTCCGACCGCGACCCCAGCCCGTGAATCTTCATCCCCTCTTCCACGATCGCCCCCACCGTCATCCTGGGATTCAGGCTGGAGTACGGGTCCTGGAAGATGATCTGCATGTGGCGGCGCACGGCGCGCAGCCGCCCCCCGCGCATGCGGAGCACGTTTTCGCCCTGGAACCCGACTTCGCCCGACGTGGGCTCGATGAGCCTGAGGAGCGACCGCCCGACGGTCGTTTTCCCGCACCCCGACTCCCCGACGAGCCCCAGCGTTCGCCCCTCCTCGATCCCGAACGACACGCCGTCCACCGCGCGCACGTGCGCGACGGTCCGCGAGAAGAGGCCCTTCTTCACGGGGAAGTGCTTTACCAGGTCCCGGACTTCGAGCAGGGGCATCGGTTCCTCAGATCAGAATGCAGGCGGCGTAATGGCCGCGTTCGACCTCGCGAAGCGGGGGTTCGCTGCGCGAGCATTCGGAGATGGCTTTGGGGCAGCGGGGATGGAAGCGGCATCCGGCCGGGAAGGCGAGCGGGTTGGGGACGGCGCCGGGGATGGCGTCGAGGCGTTCGCGTTTCTCGCCCATCCTGGGTTTGGACTTGAAGAGGCCGACGGTATAGGGGTGGAGGGGGTTGGCAAAGAGCTCCTTTACGGTCGCGTACTCGACGACCTTTCCCGCGTACATGACGGCGACGGAGTCCGCGATTTCCGCGACGACGCCGAGATCGTGCGTGATGATGAGCATGGACATGCCGAGTTCGCTCTGGAGCTCGCGCATGAGGTCGAGGATCTGGGCCTGGATCGTCACGTCGAGCGCGGTCGTGGGCTCGTCGGCGATGAGGAGCTTCGGATTGCACGCGAGCGCCATCGCGATCATCACGCGCTGCTTCATGCCCCCGGACATCTGGTGCGGGTAGTCGTCGACGCGCTGTTCGGGGTTCGGCATTTTGACGCGGCGCAGCATTTCGATGGCGCGGTTGCGTCCCTCGCGCCACGAGACGCGCTGGTGGAGGACGACGGCCTCGGCGATCTGGTTTCCCACCGTGAACACCGGGTTGAGGCTCGTCATTGGCTCCTGGAAGATCATCGAAATCCGGTTCCCCCGGATCCCCCGCATTTCGCGTTCCGACAGCCCCAGCAGGTCCCGCCCCTCGAACAGGATCTGCCCGCCCACGATCTTCCCCGGATGCTGGATCAGCCGCAGGATCGAAAACGCGGTGACGCTCTTGCCGCAGCCGGACTCGCCGACCAGCCCGAGGACTTTCCCCTTCGGGATGGAGTACGACACCCCGTCGACCGCGCGCACGGTGCCGTCGAACGTCGGGAACTGCGTCAACAGCCCCTTCACCTCGAGCAGCGGCGTCTCGCTCACGCGGCCCCCTTCTTCGCCTGGAGCACCGTCTTGGGATCGAACGCGTCGCGCAGGCCGTCGCCGAGGAACTGGAAGGCGACGACGGTGATGAAGATCATGAACCCCGGGACGAGGACCCATGGATGTGACTTGATGTCGTTCCCGGTGCCGGCAGCCTGAAGCATGTTTCCCCAGGAGGAATAGGGTTCCTGGATACCGAGGCCCAGGTAGGACAGGCCGGATTCTCCGAGCATGTAACCGGGGATGGCCATCGAGGCCACGACGATGGCGTAGGAGAACGTCTGCGGGAGGATGTGGCGGACGATGAGAGAGAGGCTGCCGACGCCGAGGGCACGGGAAGCCGTCACGTAATCGTTCTGTGAGATGGACATGACGAGTCCGCGCGTCGTCCGCGCGAGACCGGCCCATCCGACGAAGGCGAGGATGAAGATGATCGCGAAGTAGGTCTGGACAGTGCCGAGGTCCGGCGGCAGTGCGGCGCGAAGGGCGAGCATGATGTAGAAACCCGGGAGGAGCATGATCATTTCGATGAGACGCTGAAGGACGACGTCGACTTTGCCGCGAAAGTAGCCCGAGATGCCGCCCACGAGCATTCCCAGCGTGAACGTGATCGTGACGCCGATGAGCCCGACCGAAAGCGATACGCGCGCGCCGTAGAGGAGCCGGCTGAACAGGTCTCGTCCCAGCTGTTCGGACCCGAGCAGGAAAAACGCCGGGCGGTTGAGAGCGTCCGTCGATTCCACGCCGAACAACCTCCGCTCCATGGTCATCAGTCCCAGGAACTTGTGCGGATCGCCTCTGGGGAAAAGCCTCAGCCGGTACTCGCGCGGAGCCTCCTTGAATTCCGGCCCGAATCTCAGTTTCAGATACTCGATGTTCTGGGGAGAAACCTCGACGTAGTGCGCCTGATAGGCCTCGTCGCGCACTTTTACGGTGTTGTAGATGAAGGGCAGGGCGAACTTCCCATCCGCATGACGCCAATGGACCTCGGAGGGAGGATGCCAGGGCTTCGTGCGGAACTGAGTCGCGAAATCATAGGGAGCGATGAGGTCGGCGAACGCGGCGGCGACGTAGAGAACGATGAGCACGATTCCACCGTACACGGCGAGCGTGTGCTGCTTCAGCTTCGCCCACGCAATCTGGTTCGGAGACCGGACCATGAGAGCCTGGGCCACGAACGTCGCCTTCGGTGCGAGGACCGCCACTACGCCTCCAGGGAAATCCGCGGATCGACCCACGCCAGCGCGAAGTCCGCGAGCAGGTTGCCGATCACGAGGAGCAGGCCCACGATCAAGGTGTTCGCCATCACGACGGGCACGTCATAGGTCAGCACGCTGTCGTACATCTGTTTCCCGATTCCGGGATACTCGAAGATGATCTCGATGAACGCGCTTCCGCCGATCAGCGCCGGAAGGATGCTCCCCGCGCTCGCGACGAACGGAATGATCGCGTTCCGGAGGGCGTGCTTGAACAGAACGCGCGAGGGAGGAAGGCCTTTGGCCATCGCGGTCGTGACGTAGAGCTTACGGCGTTCCTCGAGCATGGTGCCACGGACGACGCGCTGGAGTCCGCCCAGGCCGCCGAGGATGGCGACGAGGGCCGGCAGGATCATGTGCCTGGCGACATCCGCCATCTGGCCGAGTGTCGTCATTTCCGAGTTGTTCTGGCTCGTCCGGCCGGCGATGGGAAGCAGGCCGTTCAGCCAGCCGAAAGCGGAGTCCTTCGGAATGTCGTAGGTCAGGCTGACGAGGAAGACGACCAGGATCGCGAGGAAGAACGAGGGCATCGCCATTCCGATGAACGTCAGGAATGACACGATCTTGTCCCCGGCGCTGTACTGCCGGACGGCGCCGTAGACCCCGGCTGGAAGGGCTATCAGCCATGTAAAGAACAGCGCCCAGAGCGTCAGCAGAACGGTGTTCTTCACCTTCTCGAAGATCAGCGTGATCACGCTCTGCTTCTTGTGCCACGACTCCCCGAAATTCGGAATGCCGCATCCCAGCGGGATCTGGTCGACCCGCAGGCGGAAGTCGTCGAACTCCGCACGTCCCTTCCCGCCGGAAACCAGCCGGATCCCCGTCACGCGGTGCAGGTCGGCGCCCTTCGGAAACCTGTCGAAGGGCAGCACGAAGGTCTGCATCTCCGCCGAGAGTTCCACCTCGCCGATCCTGATCTGCGACGCCTTTTCCCCGTCGCCGCAGGAAAGCTGTATTTCGACCTTGAGCGGCCCGGGATCAAGCGCCCGGGCGTCAAATTCGAGCCGGTCGAAAGTGATCTTCTCGAGTTTGGGTTTTTCGGGCTCCGGGCCGCGACGACCCGAGAGCTGCCACGCATTGACCGACTTCTTGTGGACCTCGGCGATCTGGTTGTCGATCTTTGCCCAATCCGGAGTCCACTCCGACCGGTCCACGATCTTGCTCACGTAGGGGGACTTGAGCGCTCCGAGCTGAGCATGGTGCCCGGGGTCCCCTGGAAACGTGATCTGAATCGTGCGCTTGCGCTGGTCTCCGGGATACGCCTCCTGCCAGATTGGACGCGTCACCGACTGCGCCGTGACCACGGCGGTCCCGGGCTTCGCCGAGTCGATGTCGATCGACTTGATCTGGTCGATCGCAGCCCTCGACGCAAGGGCATCGAGATCGAGAAGAAGCGTCGCCGTCCCGTCGGGCTTCGCCGCAAACGGCATCGGAACTGCTCCAGAACCTGCGTTGACGATCAGCGCAAGCCCCTCGGGCACAGGCGCCGCGGCCGTGAACTCAACAGCCTGAAGCCGCCGCCGGTCCAGCGCCGTCTGGACCCCCTTCGCCGTCCCCAGGATGCCCACGGGCGAGCCGACTTCCCCCCCGACCGCGTAGGATCCCGAGACCCCCTCCAGGGGAGCCTTAAGAGACCGCCCGCCGAAGCGGTACCGGTCGTCGCCCCGGTCGGGATCATTGTCCTCGAAGGTCGCGATGTAGCGCCTCTCCTGCGTCACGCGAAGGTCGAAGAGGACTCCCTGGAGCCAGTAGAGATACCGCACGACCACGGGCTCGTGCATGTGCAGCCGGCGGACTTCGAGCTCCACGACCTGAGGGTCGGCCCCTTCGTCGTTCATGAACGAGGCGAAGTGCTTCGCGGCGGTAATGTTGATGATGCAGAACACCACGAACGTCATCACGAGGACGAGCGGGATGCTGATCAGGAGGCGTTTGAGCGCGTAGGTCTTCATCAGTCGGTGTAAATCCGCTCGATGTCATACACGGAGTTCGGCGTGGATCGCCGGTTCTTGAGCCTCCTGGAGACCGCGTAGACCTGATCGCGCACGGTCATGTAGATGTGCGGCAGATTCTCCGAGCACAGCCGCTGCCACTCGTGCGCCAGCTCGATGTCCTTCTCGCTGCGGAAACGGTGCTCTTTCTCGTCCCAGTCGGTGTACGCCTCGTCGAAGATCTGGGGCAACCGCAGCTCCCAGGGTCGATTTTCATCGCTTCCGGGAGGCGATTTCGGGTTCCAAATGCGGCGCGCATCGGTCGGTCCCCAGATGGTCTTCCCGAGAAGCGGCTCGGTGCTCGTACCGTAGCCCAGCAGCACGGCTTCGAAATCCCAGTCCGCGCTGATTTTGTTCAGGAGCAGGTTGAACTGGACGAACTCCGCAATCATCCGGATCCCGATCCGCGACATGTCCTGCTGCATGATCGGGACCATCCGCTCGTACTCGGGCTGACCCGTCGTGAGCGTGAAGATGAACTCGACCGGATGTCCTTCTTCGTCCTCACGGATTCCGTCCCCGTTACGGTCCACGAGCCCCATCTCGTCGAGGAGTCGGCGCGAGACATCCAGGTCGTACGGATACTTCGTCACCTTGTCCGTGTAGTACTTGGGGTACCGCGGCGTGTACGGCGACCAGATCGCCGTCGCGAATCCGTCGTACGACACCTGGATGATGCTCTCCTTGTCCACGGCGTGCGCGAACGCGCGCCGGAAGCGGATGTCCCGGAACCACTTCGACTTCCAGGGTTTGACATACGGCCTTCCATCCGGCCGTTTCCGCGGATTCTGGTTGAACGCGATGTATCCCCATCCGGCTTTCGGCCCCATCCGGATCACGTCGTAGCCCTTCTCGTGACGCTTCCGCCAGATCTCGCCGAACGACAGAGGGTTCACTTCGAAGTAGTCCAGCTCCCCGAGCAGGAATCGCTCTTTCTGCTTCTCCGGGCTGCGGATGATGTTGAAGACGATCCGGTCGAGGTAGGGCAGCCGGTTCCCCGCCTCGTCCTTCATGTAGTAGTTGGGATTCCTCTTCAGAATGAACCGCTCCCCCGGCACGTATTCCGACGGCATGAAAGGCCCCGTGCCGACGACCTGCCCCGGTGGCGTACCGACGTTCCACGTGCTCGCGAAGGACCCATCGTCGATGCGCGGCTTCAGCACGTGCTTCGGGAAGACGCGAGTGTTGACCATGTTCACGAAGAGTGCGTGACGGCGCGGGAAGATGTAGCGAACGGTGTAGTCGTCGACCTTCTCACATCGGATCGGTCTGTTGACCATCTTGCCCGTCTCGTCCTTGACGGGCATGAACAGGGAAGCGCGGCCGGCGTAGGGTACGTTTTCGTTGAGAAAGATCTCGTTCCACGTGAAGACCACGTCATCCGCGGTGAAGGGCGCGCCATCATGCCAGGAAACGTCCCTGCGGAGCTTGACGTGGAAGAAGAGGCCTTCGGGATCCTCGCTCTCCGCAGGCACTTCGAGCGCCAGCTGGGGTTCCGGTTCCAGGGTAACGGCGTCGGACGAGAACAGCGTCTCGAAGATCTGCGTGGCGAAGACGCTGGTAGTCTGCTGGTCGTTCGAGATCGCGAGATTGAACGTCTTCATGTCCTCGTCGATCCAGTCGTTGAGCACCCCGCCGTACTTGCCGATTTCAAACTTGAAGTTCTTCGCCGCTTCCTGCATCTCCTGGATGCTCGCCGGCGCCCTGTCGGGTCGCACGTCGCCCTGGCTCAGTCGGAAAACCCAGAAAAACAGGGCGAATCCCGCGATGACGACGCCGGGGCGGATGAGGTGGCGCATAGGGCGCCGATTCTAGCCCGCCGGGAGCGCGCGGGGGAAGCAGTCCCTTCCGCTAATCCTCGACGTAGACGCGGTCGAGGTCGAACAGAGAGTGCAGGCTGGTCCGGCGGTTTTTGAGGCGGTTGGAAACGAAGTAGAGCTGGTTGGCGGCGAAGAGGTAGATGTGGGGGAGGTTTTCGGCGCAGAGCTTCTGCCATTCGTGGGCGAGCTCGACGTCGCGCTCGGGGCGGAAGCGGCGTGCGTCGGGGTCCCAGGAGGAGTAGGCTTCCTCGAAGAGGGCGTCGAGGCGTCGTTCCCAGTCGCGTTCGTCGGCGGGGAGGCCGCGGGGGTTCCAGACGCGGCGGGCCTCGGTGGATTTCCAGATGGACTTGCCGAGGAGGGGTTCGGCGCCGGCGCCGTAGCCGAGGGTGACGGCTTCCCAGTTCAGGTCGGTGGTGACGCGGCGGAGGATGTCGTTGAACTGCGCCCAGGTGATTTTCATGCGAACGCCGGCGCGGGCGAGGCTCTCCTGGAGGGTGTCGAGGATCTCGGCGGTGCGGCCCGAGCGGTAGGCGAGGACTTCGAACTCGACGGGGTGGCCGTCGGCGTCCTCGCGCACGCCGTCGCCGTCGCTGTCTTCCTTGAGGCCCATCTCCTCGAGGAGGGCCCGGGCCTTCTTCAGGCTGCGCGGGTACTTCGCGACGTCGTCCGTAAAATACTTCCGGTATTTCGGCGGATAGGGTCCCCAGAGCGGCGTCGCCTGGCCCCCGTAGACCTCGTCGACGATCTTGTCGCGGTCCAGGGTGTGGGCGACGGCGCGGCGGAAGCGGACGTCGCGGAACCATTTCGACTTGTGGGGCGCGACGAGCGGGGTGCCGTCGGCGGCGGCGCGCGGGTTCTGGTTGAACGCGAGGTAGCTCCAGGCGGCTTTCGGGCCCATGTTGACGATCTGAAAGTCCTCGCGGGTCGCCTTGAGGAGCACGGCGTCGATCGCGGACTCCTGCATTTCGACGTAGTCGATGGTGCGGTCCATGAACGCGTCGGTCAGTCCGGCGCCGCCTTCGACGTGGTGGAAGACGATCTGGTCGAGGTAGGGGAGGCGATTCCCGGCCTCGTCCTTGCGGTACCACGCGTCGTGGCGGCGGAGGACGATCCGGTCCATCGGCTGGAACCCCGCGAGCCGGAACGGCCCCGTGCCGGCGATCTCCGAGGGCGGCGTCTTCAGGTCCCACGCCGCCGTGAGCGTGCCGGCGTCGACGCGCGGCTTCAGGAGGTGTTTCGGAAATATCGGGACCGCCGAGACGAGGCTCTGCCAGAGCGCGTGCCGCCGGGGGAACGTGAACCGGACGGTCTTCGCGTCGACCTTCTCGATCGCGACGCTCCGCCTCACGGACTTCCCCGCCTCGTCCGGAACCTCCAGCTGCACCGTCGTGCGGTACGGGCACGGAAACGCCTCGTTCAGGACGATCTCGTTCCACGTGAAGACGACGTCGTCCGCGCCGAACGGCTTCCCGTCGTGCCAGACGACGTCCTCGCGCAGCGCGACCACGTACACGCGCCCGTCGGCGTCCTCGCTGCCCGCCGGCACCGCCGCCGCCAGACGCGGGCCCCACTCGAGCGTCACCGCGTCCCGCTCGAACAGGCACTCGAAGACCAGCCCGCCCAGAACGCTTCCCAGCGTCCTGTCCGTGTCGACCGCGTAATTGAAGCTGCGCGGATCGCTCTCGATCCAGTCGTTGAGCGTCCCGCCGCGCTTGCCGATCGCGAACTTGAACGCCGCGGCCTCCCGCGTGATCTTCCCGGGGTCCGGCGGTCCGGGCTTTTCGGGGCGGCCGTCGCCGTGAGCGAGCGAAGCGGCCACGAGCGCGAACGGCAGGAATCGCTTCATCGCGCCATTCTACTTCGCCTCGGGCGGCGCGGGCTCCGCCGCCGGAGGCGGCGTGGCACGGACGCGCAGCATCTCGAGCGCCGCGACGAGCGCCACCACGACCGCCATCATCGCGAACGTCCGGTACTTTCCCTCGCTTCCGGCCTGCGTGATCAGGAACTTCACGCGGCCGATCAGGAGCGACTCGCGCGCCATCACCGTGTACCCGAACGACGCGCCGAAGGCGATCATGAGGAAGACGATGCCGGTGCGCGCGAAGACGCGGACGGGGCCCTTGTGTTCGACGGAGAAGAGGAAGTAGGTGAGGACGGCGAAGACGCCGATGAGGATGAGGAGGCTTTTCAGGCTTGCGACCCAGAGGACGGCGTCCGTATCGCCGCCGCGCGACACGAAGCCGCCCAGCATGGGAAAGAGCTGCTTGTAGATCTGGGCCTGGACGGTGAGGGGGATGAGGACGCCCGAGGTGGTGCCGACCATGAACGCAAACGCCCAGCGCGACATCCACGCGGCCTTCGGCACGAACCGCATGAGCATGCAGAGCGAGAGGAACGCGGGGACGAGGAGCCAGAGCGTCTCGTTGGCTTCGAGCGGCTTGTCCGCGGGGGGGCGGATCGCGTGCCAGAGGGGCACGACGAGCATCGGCTTGACCACCGTGAACCACGTGTAGCAGAGCAGGTAGCCGTTCGAGACGCCGACGAAGACGTGCTCCGCGAACTTGAACACCGGATTGTCGCGGTAGAGGAACGTGTAGATGGCCAGCGTGAACCCGACGGCCACCCAGAGTCCGAACGCCTGCATCCCCGGCCCGCCCCAGAACCCGGGATCCGCCGCGGCGGCTTCCTGTGCGAGGAGCGTGAGGGGAAGCGTGTTCATGCGGCGCTTCCCTTCTTTTTCGTGAGGAAGTGAAGGATGTTGCCCGCGAGGATCAGGAGGACGAGCGTGACGTGGACCACGGACTGGGTCGGCATCTTGGACGAGGCGAGGCCCGGGCGTTCGACGAGCGCCTCGTACTGGGCGGCGCCGGCGAGGCCGCCGATCAGGCCGCTGACCTGCTTTGTGGAGATGTACGGGTAGTAGTCGGTGGCCATGACGGCCGTGCAACCCATCCCCATTTTGAGTCCGTACTTCGCGTTGCCCGCGAGGATCCAGTAGTCGGGGGTCGCGACGGAGGCGACGCAGACCATGTAAGGAAAGTCCGTGAGCTTCGTGATTCCTTTCATGGCCGGGAGGTCGGCGACAGGCGTCTCGTAGTAGTCCTTGGGCAGGATCGCGCTCCAGCTCTGCCCGAGCGTCAGGATCGGCGCCGTCCCGCCCGGCAGGAATTTCATGAGCGCGTAATCCCTGCCGTACTCCGCCTTGTGTTCCGCCGCCGCCTTCTTCACGAGCTCCTCGGCCAGGGGCATCGAATTGGCGCTGCAGAGGCTCATCACCACGACGCGCAGCTTCCGGCGCCAGCAATGCGCCAGGATCGCGTTCATCATCGGCTCGAGCTCGGCCTCGCTTCCCGGGTCGAAGTCGGAGGAGATCAGGATCGGCGACCCCTCGGGGAGTTTCTCGATCTCCTCGTACACGCCCCGCACGATCGGCGTCGCGGGGAACCGCGTCGAGCCGCCCACGACGAGCGGGATCGTCACCGCGAGCGCGATGATGCCGAACACGGTCCAGCGCGGGATCATCTTCTTCAGCTCGGGACTCATTCGCTTCCCCCGAGATAGGCGCGCTCGATGCCGAAGATGATGCGCAGCGCGGTCGCGATGGAGCCCAGGGCGACGCCGAGGATGATGGCGCGCTTGGCGGCGGTTGTGGGGACTTCGAGGACCCAGGTGGCGACCTGCGGGACGCCGGGCAGGTAGGCACCGACGGGGACCTGCCCCAGCATGATGATCACGGCCGCGACGAGGAGCAGCGTCGCCTCGACCGAACGGGCGCGGAACGCGCGGAACGCCGCGCTCGCGATGAAGAAGCCGAGGATCGAGAACATCGTCGCCGACATCTCGTTCATCACGTACTGGTACGACCAGTCGAGCGGCCCCCCGGGCTCGATTCCTTTCGGATGGAAAAACCCGAGCGCCGTGAGCCCGAACGTCCCCAGCGTCACCGCCGAGTAGAACCACCCGCGCGACTGCCGATGGATCTTCGTCGCGTGAGCCTGCACCAGCGACCCGACGCCGAGCAGAATCGAGACGCCCGCGATGATCACCACCCACGACTGCGTCCAGGTCAGCACCTTCCCCGACACCGGGTGCGGCACGAATCCCTGCAGAATCAGCACCAGCCCCGCCACCAGGGCGATTCCGAGCGGAACGGTGCGTTTCAGGGTCGTCATGAGTAGGTGGCGAACAGGTCCTTGAGGAACAGAAGGGCGGGGGCGCGGAACACGACGGCGGCGGAGCCCACGACGGTGCCGAGGAGGATCATGGCGAGCAGGAAGAGTTTTCCCCAGTCCTGCGCGATGAGCGAACCGAGCTGGATGGGCTCACGGGACAGGTACGCGGAGGCGGCGTAGAGCTCCTCGCCGATGAGCGTGTAGTCGCAGGTGGCGATGAAGAACGGGAGCTGGGTCACCGAGTCCGTCCCCGCGATCTGGATGGCGCCGGTCGTCGCGCCGGTCTCCGCGAGGAGCAGCGACTCCGCGTAGTAGTAGCCGAGGTAGAAGCACGCGGCGGGCTTCTCGCGGATCATGATCCCGTCCACCGCCGCCACGTAGCCGAACTGGTCGCTCGTCACGAAGAACGCCGCGTCGGAGCGGTAGCTGTCCGGCCGTCCGGCCGCGATGAATCCCTCGCGCATCACCTCCTGCGAGACGCCCATCACCACCGGATCGAAACACGGCACCGAAATCGTCGTGTCGTACGCCGCCACACGCTTCGCCACCTGCCCCAGGATGCACGTCGACGCGATCGTCGAGATCGAGTCCATCGCGTTCAGCCCGTTCAGGTACAGGATCGGCTTGCCCATCTCCGTCGCCCGCCCGATCGCCTCTTCCATCGCGTCGAGCCCCGGAATGCGCCGGATGAACAGGTTGGGGTCGCGGCGCGCGCGGCTGATGAGCCAGAACGTGACGCAGGTGAAAGCGACGACGAACAGGAACACGTTCAGCTTGTTCCACGCCCACCAGTTCGGAACCGGCGTCACCTCCGCAGGCGCGGACTCCGCGGCGCCGCCCGCCCCCTCGACTCCCAGCTTCACCCACATCGCGACCGGTGGCTTCCCGGGTTCCGCCAGCGCCGGAATCGACGCCCAGTGCCACCCCTTGTTCCCGGACCCGGTGCCGAAATGCTGCGGCGCGTCGCTCTTCCACCCCGCCGTCTGTGGAAACCGCGCGACCTCCTCCCATGGCCCGTCCTTGGCCGGCGCACGCCACACGACGTAGGAGGCATCGGCCGTTTCCTTCGGAAGGGCCTTCCAGACCGCCAGCGCGCTCGACCCCTCGTCGCCGGGCGTGTCGTAGACCTCGAACCCCTCCGGGAGCTGCGCCCAGAGCGGCGCCTGGAGCAGCAGCAGGAGCGCGAGCGCGCGCATCAGTGCGACGGCTCTTCCGACGCCTTGCCCGTCCTGTGGCGCCAGACGAGCACTCCGATCATCAGCACGAGAATGATCGGCGTGGCGAACCACGCATCGCCTCCGGACGCCTTCCGGACGTCCAGCAGGCGGTCGTAGAGGAGGGCGAAGCGGCCCATGACGGTGTACCCGTAGGACGCGCCGAAGTAGATCATGAGGAAGAGGACTCCGACCCTGGAGAATATTCGGACGGGTCCTTTATGTTCGATGGAGAAGAAGAAGTAGAAGAGCACCGAGAAGACGCCGAGGAACAGGATGATGGTCGTGACGTCGGCGTAGGCGCGCACCCAGGAGTAGGTGCCGGACCGGCGCGCCGAGAGCGCCGCTTTTTCGGCCGCCCGGGTCTCGGGGGCCTCGTTTCCTCTGGCCGCCCGCGTGTCGGCGAGCGTCTTTTCGGCGGCCTCGAGGGCCTTCTGCTCGGCGGCCGTCGGAACGGTCACGAGCGGACGCGTCGTGGCTTCGGCCTGCTTCAGGATGATGCTGGTGAAGGTGGCCGGAATGGCGAGACCCGAGCCGTAGCCGATGATGAACGCGAACGACCACCGCGAAAGCCAGGAGACCTTGGGCACGAACCGCGTCAGCAGCAGGAATCCGATGATCACCGGCGGAATGACGAGCGCGTAATTCTCCGCGTTCCATACCTTGGGGATCCACGTCTCATAGACCAGCTTCACGAGCATGTAACCGATCGTGACGCCCAGGTAGAGGTGCTCGCCGAGTTTGTAGAACGGGTTGTCCCTGTAGAGGAACGAGAAGAGGAACAGCGTGAGGCCGGTGGCCAGCCACAGTCCCGCGATGTCGCCGAAGCTCATGCGACCCCCTTCGGCTTTCGGGTCAGCCAGTACCCGATGTTCGCGAGGATGATGAGGGCGGCGACGAGGTAGCTGCCGAGGGCGATTCCGTCCATTCCCCGGGTGGCGGTGCCGCTGAAGTTCATGAGGAGTTCGTACTCGGCGGCGCCGCGAAGCGCGCCGATGAATCCGACCAGCTGGCCGGACTGGACGAACACGGCCATGGAGGGGACGTTGACGGCGGTGGAGCCGCCGCCCATCTTGACCTTCTCCTTGTCCGCGCCGTAGGCGATCCAGGTGTCGAGGCCGGGCGATCCCGCCGCGAACGAGAAGGCGAGGTCGAAGTCCCGGAGGCGGCGGATGTCCTGCATCATGGGGATTTTCGAAAGGTCGGTCTGCTTCGAGTCCTTGGGGAAGACGACGTGGATGTCCTCACGCATCCCGGTGATCACGGCGACGTTGCCCGGCTTCCAGCCCAGGTAGACGTAGTCCTCGCCGTACTTCGCGCCCGCCGCGGTCGCCTCGCTCTCGACGACGCGCTGCGCGAGCGACGCCCCCGTGACCCACAGAGTCATGGCGACGACCTTGAGCTTCTTCCGCATGCAGTGGCGCACGATGGCGGCGCCCATCGGCTCGAGCTCGGGCTTGGACGCGGGATCGAAATCGAAGGAAATGAGCACCTTCGAGCCTTCGGGGAGTCCTTCGATGTAGGTGTAGAGGTCCTGCACCGGCGTCGAGGCCTTGAGACCGGGCAGCTTGAGCGGCTTGAGGATCGGAACCATCAGAGCGATGCCGACCAGGAGGAAGATCCAGCGCCGGTCCATCTTCAGCAGCTTCTCGAAGAGTTCGCGCATCTAGTCGCCCCCCCCGAGGTACGCCCTCTCGATGCCGAAGATGATCTTGAGCGCGGTGGCGATGGCGCCGAGCGCGACGCCGAAGGCGACGCCGCGGCGCGCGGCCACGTTCGGCGTGCTCATCACCCACCCCACGATGTCCGGCATCCCGATCTTGATCCCCTGCCACTCCGTCAGGCCCATCTTCGCGGACCAGAGGTAGTTGGAGAACGGAACGTTTCCGATCAGGACGATGAGGGCCGCGGCGAGCAGCAGCGTGGACTCGAGCGATTTCGCGCGGAACGAGCGGAACGCCGCCGACGCCACGTAGAAACCGAGCAGGCTGAACATCGTCGCCTGAAGCGGCACCATCGCGTAGACGTACATCCACGTGAGGGGGGTCGGGGAACCGGAGTCCGAGACCTCCTTGCCTCCGGAAATCACGCCCACCGCGAACATCGCCACGACTCCGACGAACACCAGGACGCTGTACCCCCAGCCCTTCATCTGCCGCCGGATCCGCCCGCTGTGCACCAGCGCGACGCTTCCGAAACCGAGGAGCGAAGCGAACATCGCGGCGATGATGTACCAGTCGGAGAGCCAGATGGAGACCTTCTGGCTGAAGTTCGTCGGGACGAAGTCCTGGAGCGCCGTGACGACGCCCACGACGAAGCAGATGATGAGGGGGAGCTGTCGCTTCGCGAAAAGCATCAGTTGCCCCTCACCAGGTCGAAGATCCAGACTTCCTGCCAGCTCCAGGCCTTCTTGGGGTCGGTCTCCGAGGCGCTGACCCACTGGGCGATGGTGGCGACGACGGTGAGGATGAGAAGGCCCGCGAGGATGACGGCTTTTCCGACGTCCTGGGCGCGGAGAGTGCCGACCAGAACGGGCTCACGCGAGAGGTAGGCGCCGGCGGCGTAGAGCTCTTCGCCGATCAGCGTGTAGTCGCACGCGGTGACGAAGAAGGGCAGCTGGTGGTCGGCGTCGGTGCCGGCCACCTGTATGGCGCCGGTGGAGGCGCCGGTCTCCGCGAGGAGGAGGGCCTCGGCGTAGTAGTAGCCCATGTAGAAGCAGGCGGCGGGTTTCTCGCGGACCATCATGCCGTCGACGGCGGCGGTGTAGCCGAACTGGTCGTCGGTCACGAAGAAGTTCGAGTCTTCGCGGAACGCGTCGGGCCGTCCGGCGGTGATGTAGGCCTCGCGCGTGATCTCCTGGCAGACCGCCATCACGATCGCGTCGGTGTGGGGCACCTTGATCTGGGTGTCGTAGGTCGCGACCTTTTTGGCGATTTCCCCCAGGATCAGGGTCGCCGCGACAGTGCTGACGTCGGTCATGCTGTTGCGGCCCGTCAGGTAGTAGATGGGCTTGCCCATCTCCGTTGCGCGGCCCACGGCCTCGTCCACGGCATCCAGCCCCGGGATGCGCCGGATGAACAGGTGGCGCCCCCGCGCGATGCGGATCACCACGAGGCAGACCGCCGCAAAGCCGATCATGTAGAAGAACTTGTTGAGCTTGGCCCAGTCGAAGACGTTCCACTCGGGCCTGAGCTTCACCGGCGCCGATTCCCAGCGGCTGCCGCCGGACTCCGCGACCAGCCGGAACCACCAGTCGGGCGTCGGCGCCCGCGTGTGCGTCGCCGGGTCTTCGTTCGGCTGAAGCGGGCCGAGGGGGGACTTCGTGATCTTCAGGAAGTGGACATCCTTGTCCCGGCCCCAGAGCCAGAACGGGAGGCCGGCGTCGGGCATGAAGTTCTCGCCGCCGGGCGTCGACTCGGCGACGGCCCAGGGGCCGTTTTCCGAGGCCGCGACGAGCACATAGTACGTCGTCTTTTCGTCGTCAGGTCCCGCGCGCCACGTCGCGGCCACCGCGGACCCGTTGTCCGACGTGAAGTCCTCGAACTTGACCTCGGCGACGGCGGCGAGCGGCGGATTCTTCGACGACGTCGCCGCCACCGGTTCGGACTCGAGGACCTTGTCGTCGAGCGTCGCGCGGATCCGGAACCACGTCTCGCGGCCGTCCTCCACGACGGGCGCCATCCCGGCGTCCGCCAGCTTCGTGATCTTCGCGTAGTGGACGTCCTTCTCGCCACCCCAACCCCCCGGCGGAAGGCCCGCCTCGGACTTCCACCCTTCCGTCCCCTTCACCGTAAGGCACGCCGTCCAGGGGCCTTCCTTCGCCGGCGCCGACAGGATGACGTAGGACACCCTGTCGTCATACGGCATCTTCTCCCAGGTCGCGGCCAGCGCTCCGCCCCCGTCGAACGGGAAGTCCACGACGGCGAACTTCTTCGGCGCCTCCGGCACGGGCGGCGCCGCCTCCTGGCCGAGGGCGGCCGTGGCGAGGAGGACCGTCAGAGGCACCGCGGCGATTCGCATCAGCTTTCGATCGTCTCCACGTTCGCACGCGGGATCGTGGCTTCGGAGCCGTCGGGGAACTGCACGACGAGGATGCGCACGTGCGATTCGGTGGGGATCTTCGTCAGCTCGGAGGGGAGGCTCTTGACCGCGCCGAGCCGGCCGAACATGGGCTCGCGGATGATGCGGACCGGGGTCCCGGGTTTCATGCCTTCCCTCTCTCCCTCTGCCGCCGCCGCCGCGCCCCCCGCGTCGGCCGGGATCACGATCTCCGGCCGGATCACTCCGGCCCGGATCTGCGTCGCGCCGCTGCACGAGGCCTTGCGTCCCCGTTTGCCGACCAGCAGCTCAAACGTCTTCCGGGCCATCGGGATACTACCGAAGCCCTCGGTGATGATCAACGTAATGCCGATCTGCTCCGTGCCCGTGATCGCCACGCCCAGGTCCTTCCCCAGGATCTCGCGCAGGTCCTTGTCGTGAATGCCGCCGATCACGATCCCCGCCGCCTTGACCTCGATCGCGCGGCGGATGACGGGCATGGAAGCGTGGGCTCCGCCGATCAGGATTTTCCCGGCGTGCTCGAGATTAATGTCGCCGGGTTTCAGGTCCTGGTCGGGCGTCTTCGCCACGGTCTCGATGATGCCGTGCGTCTCGCCGCCGATGCCAAAGATGCCCTGCACGAACGCCGCCTGCGACTCGACGACGACCCCCTCGCGCTCGATCACCTCGGCGACCGTGCCGTCGATGTACGCGAGAAGATTGAGCGGCTTGGGCGGCTCGCGGAGGAGCACCTGCCCCGTCACGTCGGAGACGCTCTCGATCGTGCCGTCGATCGGCGAGGTGACACGGGTCTTGAACCATTTCAGAAGCGGGTCGTTCTCCGCGATGACCTCGTCCTTGCGGACCAGCTCGGTTTCCTTCTTCTTCATGAAGCGCTTCGTCTCGCGCGCCTCGATGGAGAGCTTGTTCACGATGTTGACGGTGTGGACTTTGCCGGGCAGTTCCGCCCTGGCGACGACGTCGGAGGCGACGACTTTCTGGCCGGCCTTCACCATCACCTGTCCCTGGATGGGCAGGATGCGGCGCTTTCGGATCACCGCGGATTCGGTGACGCGCAGGCCCGGCGTGTAGGCGTGGGCCATTATTTGAGCTCCGGATAAAGATCGACGGCCTTCGCCCATTTCGTGAGCACCTGCACCCGCGCCTTCTTGTCGGCGGGCAGAACGAGCGGGCGCCCGCGCGTGTCGATCAGGACCCCGCCGACTCCTCCGTGAATGGTCGTGTTGAGGGGTTTCCCCTTCCCCGCCCCCAGATCGAATCCCCGGGCGGGATTGGCCTCGAGCTGAGCGGTCTGGCCGACGTCGAGCTTGTGGAGGCGGAGTTCGCCGTACGGGAGGGATTCCTGGACGACCTTGCCGCCGGGCAGGGTGAGCTTGTAGTCGAGGCAGCGTTCGCCGTCGCGCGCGGTGCCGACGGGGGAGATCGAGGTGCCGAGGTAGACCATGCAGTCGTGCTCGAAGGCGTCGGTGGCGGCCTTTTCGTTCACGGTCGCGAGGACGCCGAGGTGGGGCATCATGAAGATCGAGTCCACCGCGAGGCGCGTGATCCCCTCGAGCTGGTAAGAGTCGGTCATCATGATCATCGACTGCACGCGGCGCGGCGCGTGGGACAGGATGCCGCCCGAGCCGATCACGAGGTTCAGGTCCATCATGTTGATGAGGGACTGGCCGGAAGCGGTCTGGGCGAAGGCGTCGGAGATGGAGCGCTCCTGCTGGACTCCCTTGAGGCCGACGGCGAGCATCTTGTGCTGGTCGAGGGCGAGGCGGAGGGCTTCGCGGGCGATGGCCTGCTCGATCATGAGCTCGTCGACGGTGAACGGAATGGTGGTCGGGCGGATCATCTTGTTCTTGATGCGGTTGCGGAGGTCCTGCTCGTCGATGTCGAACGGGACCCAGCGCATGATGTTGTCGAGTCCCGCTTCGGCGAGGACGTTCGAGATCGAGTAGGACATGCCGAGGTTGGCGCTGACGGTGCGGTTGAAGATGGTCTTGAAGACGCTGAAGACGTCGGTGGTGGCGCCGCCGATGTCCACGCCGAGGACGTTGATTTTCTCCTTTTTCGCGACGCGCTCGATGATGTCGCCCACCGCGGCCGGCGTGGGGATGATCGGCGCGCCGCACATCGCGATCAGCTTCTTGTAGCCGGGCGCCTGCTGCATCACGTGCTCGAGGAACAGGTCGTGGATGCGGTGGCGCGCGGGCATGAGGTTCTCGCGCTCGAGCGTCGGCCGGATGTTGTCGGTGATGTCGAGCGACATTTTCGCGCCCAGGATCTCCTTGATCCGCTCGCGCGCGTCCTTGTTCCCCGCGAAGATGATCGGGAGCTTGTAGCCGATGCCGAGGCGCGGCTTCGGGTCCGCGGCGGAGATGTACTCCGCGAGTTCCACGACGTGCGACACCGTCCCGCCGTCCGTCCCGCCCGAAAGCAGCAGCATGTCCGGCCGGAGCTGCCGGATCCGCTCGATCTTCTCGTGCCCCGCGCGCCCGTCGTTCGATGCCAGCACGTCCATCACGATCGCCCCGCCCCCCAGCGCGCACCGCTGCGCCGACTCCCCCGTCATCGCCGCCACCGCGCCCGCCACCATCATCTGCAGCCCGCCGCCCGCCGAACTCGTCGACACGTAGATGTCCACGCCCGTCTTGCCATTGTTCGGCGTGATGATCTTCTCCCCGTCCAGGATCTTCCGCCCGGAGAGCTCCTCCACCTCCTGGATCGAGTTCAACACCCCCTTCGTCACGTCCTCGAACGGCGCCTCCACCGTCGTCGGCGCCTCGCCGCGGAACGTCTGCCGGTACGTGTCCCCGACCTTCTCGATCAGGATCGCCTTGGTCGTCGTCGACCCGCAATCCGTCGCAATGATCACGTTCAGGGGCCTGTCAGCCACGCTTCTCCGCCTCCAGCGTCTCGATCCTCACCGCCAGCATCTCCAGCACGTCCCGCCGCTCCAGCATCCTCGCCGCCCGCTCGATCTCCTCCCGCTTCAAGATCATCTCCAGCACCGGCCCGAAGAAGATCAGCGCCTGCCCCCCCACGAACGACACGGGACGGACGCTTTCCAGGAACAACAGCGCCGGCGCCGTCATGCCGCGCACGACGACGCCCTTCGCGACCTTCTCGAGAAGGGCTTTCTCGTCCTCCTTGAGCGGTTCCTCGCCCCCGTCGAGCGCGAACGCCCTCCGGAGCCACTCCCGCCAGGTCCGGGGCTTTTCCCCCATCCGCCTCCGCCTTTTCCCCCGGGAGAATCGGGCCGGGTAGCCTAAGGGGAGGGGGAGGGGGTGTCAACTTTCACGGGGAGAACGAAAGGCAAATTATGAGTTTTGAATTTTGAATTGTCTCATTCTGCTCGAAGAGTGGGATCGGCGGCGTCCGGACCTCGCTTCGCTCGCCCCGGCCGCTCGCCGCCCCACTTTTCGAGCAGAATGAGAATCTCGATCACTCGGGGGGATGGCGCCAGGACGCAAGGGGATCACCTAGTCTCCCTGCGGCAATGTGGAGCCGTCCTCATCGTGCGCGAATGGAGGCGTGCGTCGCG
>JACPRD010000094.1 GCA_016190145.1 Planctomycetota bacterium
AGACAGCTCTCGCCCTGCCTTACCGACCTCTCGCCCTGCCTTACCGACCTCTCGCCCTGCCTTACCGCCCTCTCGCCCTGCCTTACCGCCCTCTCGCCCTGCCTTACCGCCCTCTCGCCCTTGTACGCTGCCGCGCGATCAGGTATGCAAAGAACCCATGCATTTCCTCGTCACCGGCGGCACGGGCTTCATCGGCAGCCACCTCGTCGACGCGCTTCTCGCGCGCGGCGACTCCGTGACCTGTCTCGTGCGGGACGCGAAGCGGCTGCGGTGGCTGGAGGGGCGGGGCGTGCGGCTGGCGGAGGGGGACGTGGCGGAGGGGAAGGGGCTCGACGCCGCGCTCGAGGGGGCGGAGGCGGTGGTGCACGCGGCGGGGGTGATCAAGGCGGATTCCGAGGACGGGTACGTGCACGGAAACGCGGGGGGGACGCGGAACCTGCTCGAGGCGTGCCTCAGGGCGAAGCGGGAGTTCCGGAGCGTGATGGTGGTGACGTCGCTCGCGGCGGTGGGGCCGCCGGCGGACGGCGTCGCGGCGCGCGAGGGGGATGCGTGCCGGCCGGTGTCGGCGTACGGGCGGAGCAAGGCGAAGGCGGAGGAGGCGTGCCTGGAGTTCCGGGGAAAGCTGCCGGTCGTCGTGGCGCGCCCTCCGATCGTGTACGGTCCGCGCGACGAGGCGACGCTGGAGATCTTCCGCATCGTGAAAAGGCGCCTGAAACCGAACGTCGCGCCCGACCAGAGGCTCTCGCTGATTCACGCGCGCGACCTCGCGCTCGGGCTGATCGCGGCGGGGGAGCGGGGCAAGCCGGGGGAGCGGTACTTTCTCGCGCACGAGGAGGTTCTCACCGCGCGGGAGCTGGCGGACAGGGTGGAGCAGGCGCTGGGTGTGCAGGCGATGTCGCTCGCGGTCGCGCCCGCGCTGTTCCGCGCCGCGGCCGCGGTTTCCGGAACGCTCTCGCGAGGCCGGTCGATCTTCAACCGCGACAAGGCGGCGGAGATGACGGCGCGCGCGTGGGTGTGCGACGTTTCGGGCGTGGAGAAACGGCTCGCGTGGAGAGCCCGGATTGCGCACACCGACGGGCTCGCCGAAGCCGCGCGGTGGTATCGGGAGGCGGGGTGGGTCTAAAGACGATTGCCGCCGGGGCGGGCGGCGGATTGCGAGGCGGCGGGCTCCGGACTGTGTTTCGTTCCTCGTTCCTCGTTACTCGTTCGAACGGCCGTGCGTCGTTGCGCGTCCGTGGACGCGGTGCGACGTGAGCGCCCCATCCATCGGACCGGTCCGGCGAAGCACGGGCGCGCCTTCGCGGGAGGACGCGTCGCCCGCCGGGCGGTCGGCACGCGCGGAACGAGAAACGAGTAACGAGTAACGATGAACGAACGCCAACCCGCCCCCGTTGCTTGACCCGCTTCCACCTCATTGCTAGCCTAGCCCCCCTTCAATTCAAGCACCCCAAGATCAGGAGACCGTCATGTCCAAGTCCGAAGCCGGCAAATCCGACGCGGAGTTTTACATCGTCATCGAGGCCGCGCGCGATTCGAAGATGGCGGAGGCGACGGCGGGGTTTGCGAAGACGTTTACGGTGGAGGCGAAGATCGCGGAGCAGATCCTGAAGTCGTCGCCGATCGTGTTCCTGTCGCGGCTGACGAAGCAGGACATCCGGGTGCTGAAGCCGAAGCTGGTGGATCTTTCGAGCGCGGGGATCGAGTTCCGGATCACGACGAAGCCTGCCGACCGGATTCCGAAGGTGAACTGGCCGATCAAGCCGCAGTTCGGGACGGGGGAGGGCGGGCAGCTGATCACGACGGTGTCGTTCATCTGGGACAACAACGCGTTCGTGTGTCCGTCGTGCGGGGAGTCGTTCGTGTTCCGGCGGGTGGGCAAGCCGCGCGCGGCGACGCCTGCGGAGGCGACGGCGGCGTCGGCGCCCGCTTCCGCTCCGGCGCCCGCGCCCGCTCCCGCGCGGCCGGCGGCTCCCGCGCCCGCGGCGCGGCCGGCTCCGGCGATCGCGGCGCGGCCTCCGGCTCCCGCGGCGAAACCCGCTCCGGCTCCCGCGGCCGCCAGGGCCCCCGCGGCGGCGGCCGCGAGGCCTCCGGCCAGGAAAGAGGAGGACCTCGGGACGGTCGACCTCCTCGACGAGGTCCCTTCGCTCGACCTGGACGACGTGGCGCCGCTCGAAGAGGTGCCGGAGATCAACGAAGAGGCGCCGCCTCTGGACGACATCGAAGTCCTTCCGGTGGACGAGGTCGAGGAGGTCAAGCCCGCCGCGAAAAAACCCGTCGGACCTCCGCCGAAAGGACCCGTCAGGCCCGGCGGGATGATCAAGCCCGGGGCGCCGCCGCAGGACGAGGGCGACGAGGACGAACTGTGCAGCGTCTTCCTCAATCGCATCACATCCGCCAAGGACCAGGAAGTCGCCGCGAAGATCATCGCCGAGGTGCGGAGCTGCCCGATCAAGGAGGCCAAGGAACTGGCCGCGCGCATGGTCATCCCGGTGGTGAAGGACGTGCCGAAATCCGAGGCCGAGGTAATCCTGTCGAAGTTCCAGAAGGCGAAGATCCCGGGCCGCATCACGAAGAAGAAGTAACAGTTCGGGGGGAGGGCGCGGTGGGCTGGACGGTCCTCTCCCTCCGGGAAAGGTAATCCGATGACCATCCTGTGCGCGACGGACCTTTCCGATGGCGGCGCCGTTTCCGTCGGGGCCGCCGCCGCCATCGCCTCGCGGCTCAAGGAGGATCTGCTGCTCGTGCACGTCGTCGAGCATCCGCCGGACGGCGTGCTCGACGAGGGGCTGCAGTGGTCGGTCAAGGAGCGGGCAGAGGAGATCGTGCGGCGGGAGGCGGCGCGCGTGCACGGGCTCGGCGTGGTGGCGAAGCACGAGGTCGTCACGGGCCGCCCGGACGAGGCGATCCTGAAGCTGGCCGGAACCGTCAAGCCCCGGCTGATCGTCCTCTCGGCCGCCGGCCGGCGCGCCCGGCCGTGGTTCGGGATCGGAAGCACGGCGGAGCGCGTCGTGCGGAACGCGCCCGCGCCCGTCGTGGTGGTCCGGGACCCCGCGCCTTTCGAGGCCTGGGCCGCGGGCGCCCGGCCGCTGCGGGTCCTCGTCGGGGCCGACCTGTCGCGCGCGTCCGCCGCCGCCGTCCGCTGGCTCGGCGAACTCCGGGCCGCCGCGCCCTGCGACGTCGTGCTCGCCCACGCCTACCTGCCTCTCGCGGAACGCGGCCGCCTCGGGCTGCCCGGACCCCTCTTCTCCCACGAACCCCAGCCCGAACTCGAAATGCTCGTCCTGCGCGATCTCCTCGCGAAACTGGGGCCGATTCCGGGGTCCGGCGACGTCCGCACGCGCATGGTGCCCGGTATGGGGCCCGCTTCGGATCACCTGGTCAGGGTCGCGCGCGAAGAATCGGCCGACCTGGTCCTCGTCGGCACCCACCAGCGCCACGGATTCGAACGCATGTGGAGGGGGTCCGTCGCCGCGGGCGTGCTTGCGGAAGCGACCGTCTCGGTCGCGTGCGTCCCGCTCGCGTCCGGCGAGGTCCCGGCGCCGCTTCCGGAGTACCACAGCATTCTCGCGGCGACCGACTTTTCGGCCCCCGCGAACTCCGCCGTCCTGCACGCGTACGCCCTTCTCCCGCGAGGCGGCACCGTCCACCTCATCACCGTGAAAGAAATCGTCGAGCCCGGAGTCGTGCCCAATCCGATGTACTCCCACTACTCGCCCGGAAAGTCGGCCACGCCGGAGCAGCGCGTGAAGGAGGACATGGACCTGGCGAAGAAACTCGACGCGCTCGTGCCCGCCGAGGCCGCCGGGAAGGGGATCGAGACCCGGCTGGACGTCGTCGAAGCGCGCTCGGCCGCGGACGGAATCTCGCAGACCGCCGAACGCCTCGGCGTCGACGCCGTCGTCGACGGATCCCACGGACAGGGCGGCGTCGCGAAAGCCCTGCTCGGCTCGGTCGCGAGCGCCGTGCTCAAGACGAGCCTCAGGCCCGTCCTCGTCGTCCGGCCGCCGCGGGAAGCATGAAAAAAGGCCGGGGTCGCGAAGACCCCGGCCCCGGACATTCCGCAGAACCTACTTTCCCTGCAGCTCCGCCTGCCGCTTCTTCCACCACGCCGACCAGCTCCTCAGGTCGCTCTCGTTGTAGTTCTCGCCGCTGATCTTCTGCAGGCAGAAGTTCGCCCACTTGCGCAGGTTTCCGTTCCCGAGCGCGGAGACCAGCGCCGGACAGGCCTTGTCCCCGCCTTTCACCAGCTTGTCCGTGCACAGGTCGCGCAGGGGGACGTCGATGGAAGAGGCCTTCATGAGTTCCTGCGAGGTGCCGATGATCAGGCACTGCGACAGGACGCCGTAGGCCTCGGGGGTGTCGATCGCCGCCACGAACTCGACGGCGTCCACGCGGGTCCGGGCGTCCGGGTGGTGGATGTAGCGGTTCACGCTCTTGAGGCACGCGTTCCCGTGGGCGGCGAGGATGTCGCGCCCGTAGCCCCGCGTGTCGCGCGAATCCGAGGCGAAGGAGATGTCCGTGAGGATGGAGATCGCCTTGTCCTCTTTCTTGCCGGCAAGGATGTCGGCGCAGTCCTTCCTGAAATCCTCTGTGACGCCCTTGGCCTTGAGCGCGTTTTCCACGGTGCGCACGATCACGAAGCCCGCGTACTTGGAGAGGGCTTCCTTGAGGACCGTCTTCGCCTGCGCGTCCGTCTCGGTCTTCAGGCGCTCGATCATGGGCGGGCAGAGGCGCTCTTCCTTGCCGTCGTCGAACTTCGAAAGCGTCGCGACGAGGTCGGAGGCGGGGCCGCTCTTGATCGTCTCGAGGGCCGCCGTCATTTCGTTGGCGGGCACGGCCTTCGGCGGCGTGTTCTTCGGGGCCGCGGGGCTCGCGGGGTCCTTAGGGTCGGGCTTGGCGGGCGGATTCTTCGGATCGACCGGCGCGGGCTTCGGCGCGGGATCCACCGGCGACTTGGCGCCGAGGTTCTGCGCGTCCCGGCACATCTTGCGGAGCTCGTGGATGCTCGTCGTCAGCGCGGCAAATTCCTGCTTCTGCGCCGGGTAGATCTCGGCGGCTTCGGCGGCCTCGAGCTCGGGGTCGAACAGCATGTCGACCGCCGCCTTCATGTAGCTGTTCGGGTCGGCAGCCTTCTTGCCCTCCTCGTACTTCGCCTTCGCCTGGTCCACCACCCCGGTGATCCGCGCCAGCAGTTCCTCGGCCTTCGGATAGATCGTCTTCACATTTTCTTTTTTCACGACGATCCCGTCCGGGAATGTCTCGTTTTTGATGCGGTACGAGTCCCCTTCCTCCGAAACCTCGCCGATGTACCGTTCGCCGGACTTCAGGATGACGGCCTCGGCCCACGCGCAAGAGGCCAGCCCGGACAGCACGAGGGCCGCAATCAACGTCTTCAAGGCAGTTTCCTCCCCAAGTGAACGAACGTCAGACGGTCCATGTTAGACGACCGTCAAAGCCCGTTCGTTCTGTAAATTCTTGAACACCGCGCACAAAGAAGAGGTACGGACGATTCTGAACTTTTCCCTCTCTGGCGCCCTCTGGTTCGTTCCGTCATCGGGATTTTAACGCAAATGGCGGACCAATAACTGGGAATCGAAAGCAGGTCCTTTAGGAAGCGTTCTTTACGGAGATGTCAACTTCGCATGACTTGAATTCCGTTGACGCAAACCCCTCCGGAACACAGCTTGACGCTCCCCACCGATCGAGGAATCCCCGATGCCGAATTCGGACCTGAAATCGTTCCTGGAGAATCACCGCCGCACCGTCGAGCCCCTCAATCGCGAAGCCGCCCTCGCGGGCTGGCACCACTCCACGACCGGGCTTGCGAAATGGCAGAAGCGAAGCGCCCTCCTCGGTCGGAAGCGCGCGAAGATCTTCTCGAATGCCGCCGCATTCGCCCGGCTCGACGCCTGGCGCCGGACGCCGCCTCGCGACCCCGTCACCGCGCGCGTCCTCGAGCGCACCTGGCTCGCGTTCCTCAAGGAGCGCCGCCAGCCCGCCCTCCTCCGCAGGATCGTCGACCTCGAGGTCGAGCTGAAGGGCGTCTACAACAATTTCCGGGCAACTCTCCGAGGAAAACCCGTCGCTGACAACGACATCGCCCGCATCCTCGCCGAGTCCGACGACCTCCCCTTCCGCCGCGACGCCTGGGAGGCCTCCAAGCAGATCGGCGCCGTCGTTCACGAGAAAGTCCGCGAGCTCGCCCGCCTCCGCAACGCCAACGCGCGCGCCGCCGGTTTCCCCGATCACTACAGCCTCGCCCTCGCCGCCCAGGAAATCGACCTCGACGACCTCACCCGCATCCTCGACGACCTCCAGCGCCGCACCGAGCGCCCCTGGCGCGAGACGAAAACGACGATCGACGCCGCCCTCTGCAGCCGGCTCGGCGTCGCCGTCCGCGACCTCCCCACCCCGCCGCCCTGGTTCTACGCCGATCCCTTCTTCCAGGCAGTCCCCCGCTCGCCCGAGCTCGATCTCGACGGCGTCTTCTCGAAGAGCGACCTCGTCGCCCTCGCCCTCGACACCTACGACGGCCTCGGCATGGAAGTCCGCGACATTCTCCGTCGCAGCAGCCTCTTCCCGCGGGAAGGGAAAAGCCAGCATGCCTTCTGCACCCAGATCGACCGGAAGAAGGACATCCGCATCCTCTGCAACCTCGCTCCCGACGCGCGCTGGATGGAGACGCTGCTTCACGAGCTGGGCCACGCGGTCTACGACAAGTATATCGACCCGAAGCTGCCTTACCTCCTGCGCGGCCCGGCCCACACGCTCTCCACCGAGGCGATCGCCCTTCTCATGGGCCGCCAGGTCCAGTCCGCCGGATGGCTCTCGCGCGTCCGGAAACTCCCGGCGGCGGAGGTCACGCGTCTGTCGGCCCTCATCGCCCGCGACCGCCGCCGCGCCCTTCTTATCTTCGCCCGCTGGGCGCTCGTGATGTCGCGCTTCGAGCGCGCCCTCTACGAGAACCCCGAACGCGACCTCGACGCGCTCTGGTGGAAACTCGTGCAGGAAATCCAGCACGTCCCGATACCTCCGGGCCGCAAGGCGCCCGACTGGGCGGCGAAGATGCACATCGCCTGCGCGCCCGTCTACTACCACAACTACCTGCTGGGAGACCTCATGGCGTCGCAGCTCGAGGCGGCGATCCGGTCGAAAGTGCGGGGGAAGCGCCTGATCGGGAACCGCGCCGCGGGGGCGTGGCTGCGGAAGGCGGTTTTCCGGCCGGGGGCGAGGTGGAAGTGGGACGAGCATCTGAAACGGGCCACGGGGGAAGGGCTGACTGCGAAGTACTGGGCCGCGGAGGTTGTCGGCCGATGAGACTCGGGAGCCTGGAGGCCATTCTGACGGCCCTCAATCGCCGTCGCACACGCTATCTCATCGTGGGTGGGCTTGCCGTTGCTGCCCACGGGTACGGGCGGGCGACATTCGACGTGGATCTCGTCGTTCAACTCAAACCGGAGAACGTCCGTCGGGCTCTCGCCGGTCTCGCAACGCTCGGTTACCGCCCGCTCGTGCCTGTCCCCGCCCGGGATTTCGCCGATCCCGGACTCCGCCGACGGTGGATCCGGGAAAAGAACATGATTGTGTTCCAGCTTCACAGCGATCAGCACCGCGAAACGCGCGTCGACCTCTTTGTTCGCGAACCGTTTCGCTTCGACAGCGAGTATGATCGAGCTCTGGAAGGCGAGGTATTTCCGGGAGTGCGAACCCGCTTCGTGCGGCTGGAAACGCTCCTCCGGATGAAGAAAAAGGCCGGCCGGGAGAAGGATCTCGAGGACCTCCGGCAGCTGGAGTCGCTCAGGAGAAAGCGCCGTGACCGTTAGAAGGAACTCATCGCGTACGGCCGCCGCCTGGCGCGCGCACAACCTCTCTCAGCTCGAGTACTTTGCCTCGCTCAGCCTGGCGGCAAAGATGCGCGCCGTGGAAGGCATGGCGGATGTGGTGCGCCGGCTGACCGAAATGCGCGAAAGAGGGGAGCTCAAACCGGTGTCCAGGCGGATAGCGTGCCACGGGGGAAGGGCTGACGGCGAAGTATTGGATTGACGAGGTCATCCGGTAGGGATCCTTCCCCCGGGTTCGGCGTTGACCGCGTGCCTGGGTGTGCCGAAAACGCCGAACTCCGAACGCCGAACTCCGAACGTCGTTGATCGCGCGATCGGCGCTATGACTTCTTCAGCGTTTTCTCGATCCGCCGGCAGAGCGTCTCCAGCACCTGCAGGCGCGCCCAGCGCTTGTCCTCCGCCGCCACGAGCGTCCACGGCGCCAGCTCCGTGCTCGTCCGGTCCACCATGTCGCAGACCGCGGACTGGTAGGCATCCCATTTCTTGCGATTGCGCCAGTCCTCCTCCGTGATCTTGAACCGCTTGAAACGCGTCTTCTCGCGCGCCTTGAACCGCGCGAGCTGCTGTTCTTTGCTGATCTGCAGCCAGAACTTGGCGACGACGATGCGGTCGTGGACGAGCTGTTCCTCGAAGTCGTTGATTTCGCTGTACGCGCGGGTCCAGTCGGCGCGGGAGCAGAAGCCCTCGACGCGCTCGACGAGGACGCGGCCGTACCAGGAGCGGTCGAAGATGACGAGGCGGCCGCGGTGCGGGATGTGGCGCCAGAACCGCCAGAGGTAGGGCTGCGCTTTCTCCTCGTCGGTCGGCGCGGCGACGGGCAGGACGCGGTACTGGCGGGCGTCGAGGGCCTGCGTCACCCGGCGGACCGCGCCGCCCTTGCCCGCGGCGTCGCAGCCCTCGAAGACGGCCACCGTGGAGATGCGTCGGTAATCGGGGTCGCGCAGGAGGAGGTTCAGGCGGCCCTGCAGCTCCTCCAGCCGCTCCTCGTACGTCTCCTCGTCGACCTTCTTCGAGAGGTCCAGCGCGCCGAGGATCCGTTTCCGGTCCGCCCCCGACACCACCGGCAGCACGTCGGCGGGCTTTGCCGGGGGCGCCGACTTAAGCCGCTCCTGGATCGCCGCGAGGATCGCCTTCCCGACCGTCACCTCCCTGTACCGCCGGTCCATCCCCTCCACCACCGTCCAAGCGGCCTGCTCGCGGCTCGTCTCGCGAAGCGACCGCTCGGAGATCTTCCGGAATTTGTCGTAGAGCTTGAAGTGCTTCCAGTCCGACTCGGTGACGCGCCACCGCGTCTTCTTCCTTTCGGAAAGCTCCTTCAGCCGCTTCCGTTGCCGGTCCTTCGACAGGTGGAACCAGAACTTGAGGAGCAGGATGCCCTCGTCGGTCAGCATCTTCTCGAACCGCGAGATTTCCGTGAGCTGCCGGTCCAGCTCGCCGTCGTCGATGTCGCCGTAGACGCGCCGGAGGATCGGGGTGGTGTACCAGTGGCCGAAGAAGATGCCGATGCGGCCTTTCGGGGGAAGGGCCCGCCAGAAGCGCCAGAATTCGGGGTGTTCGCTCTCCTCGTCGTTGGGCAGCCCGAACGCATGCGTGTGGATGTAGCGCGGATCCATCCACTCGTTGAGCGTGTTGACGGTCTCGCCCTTGCCCGCGCCGTCGACGCCGCCGATCAGGATGAGGACGGGGAATCGTTTCGCGCTGCCGACGTCGTACTGGGCGTCGAGGAGGGCGGCGCGGAGTTTCGGGACTTCGCGGTCGTAGACCTTCTTCTCGATGGCGTGGCCGAGCTCGGCGGATTCGAACATGGAAGGGGATTCTCACCGGGGGAGGGGGTGGCGTCCAGAGGGAGGGCGCTTCCCTCCGGAACCTCCGACTGTTAATGTACTTAAGCGATTGTGAATTACGCGCGACCTTCGAAGGTCGCAGGGGTTTGAAGTCCATGCACAAAACGCTGCCGGCGATCGCCCTTTTCCTGGCCGCCCTCACCGGCCGGGCCGCCGCGGAGTCCATCGACGACGCCGTTTCCGCGGCCCTGCGCGAGCGCGGCATCAAGGCCGCGGGACCGTGTAACGACGAGACCTTCGTGCGGCGCGTGTTCCTGGACGTCATCGGGAAGCTGCCCGAGCCCGAGGACGTGCGGAATTTCGTCAACGACACGAAGCCGGACAAGCGCGCGGCGCTGATCGACGCGCTGCTCGTGAGGCCGGAGTTCGCGGACTACTGGTCGATGAAGTGGTGCGACCTGCTGCGGGTGAAGTCGGAGTTCCCGATCAACCTGTGGCCGAACGCGGTGCAGGCGTACCACCGGTGGATCCACGACGCGCTGCGGACGAACCGGCCGTACGACGAAGTCGCGCGGGAGCTGCTGACGTCGAGCGGGAGCAATTTCCGCGTGCCGCCGGTCAACTTCTACCGCGCGGTGCAGGGGCGCGCTCCGGCGGACCTGGCGGCGGCGGCGGCGCTGACGTTCATGGGCGCGAGACTGGACAGGATGCCGAAGGATCGCGCGGCGAACCTCGCGGTTTTCTTTTCGCGGGTCGGGTACAAGCCGACGTCCGAGTGGAAGGAAGAAATCGTCCTCCTGAATCCCGCGCCGGTCGAGGCCGTGCAGGCGACGCTCCCCGACGGGACGGCGGTCGCGCTCGGTCCCGGGGACGACCCGAGGCGGGTCTTTGCCGACTGGCTCATCACGGTCGAGAATCCGTGGTTCGCGCGCGCCGTGGCGAACCGCGTCTGGGCCTGGCTCCTGGGCCGCGGCATCGTGAACGAGCCCGACGACCTCCGCGAGGACAACCCGCCGTCCAATCCCGCGCTTCTCGCCGTGCTCGCGAGGGAACTCGCCGGCGCGGACTGGGACCTCCGCCACCTCTACCGGATCATCCTCAACTCCCGCGCCTGGCAGGCGTCCTCCGTCCCCGCGAGCGACCACCCCGAAGCCGGAATCCTCTTCGCCCACGCCCTCGTGCGCCGGCTGGACGCGGAGGTCATCGTCGACGCCCTCGGCGGAATCCTCAACGCGCACGAAGAGTACTCGAGCCCGATTCCCGAGCCGTACACGTTCATCCCCACCGAGCACCCGTGCGTCCTCCTGCCCGACGGCAGCATCACGAGCTCGCTTCTCGAGATGTTCGGGCGTCCGGCCCGCGACACCGGCCTGTTCTCCGAGCGCAACAACGAGTGCACCGACGCGCAGCGGCTGTTCCTGCTCAATTCCTCCGTCGTGCAGACGAAGCTGCAGACGAGCCCGAAGCTGCGGCGGCTGATGGAGGGCGTGCGCGGGGACGTGCCGCGGTTTGTCGGGGACCTGTACCTGCTGATCCTGGCGCGGACGCCGACGCAGGAAGAGGTGAAGGCCGCGCGGGCGTACATGAAGACGCCGGGGCTCAATCCGAAGCAGGCCGCAGACGACCTGGCCTGGGCGCTGCTCAACACGAAGGAATTCCTGTTCCGCCACTGAACCGAACGATCCGGAGCGACTGACATGACGAACGAGATGTCCCGCCGCGAGATGCTGAAGCTGGGCCTGCTGGGAGCCGCCGGCCTGGCGCTGAATCCCTCGAAGAGTCTCTGGGCCGAGACTCCGCCCCCCGCGGCGACGGCCAGATCCGTCATCCAGATCTGGATGTGGGGCGGGCCGTGCCACCTCGACACGTTCGACCCCAAACCGGCCGCGGGGCGCGACTTCTGCGGGCCGCTCAACGAGCCCATCCCGACGAACGTCGACGGCACGCGGATCTGCCAGCTCCTGCCCGAGCTCGCGAAGCAGGCGGACAAGTACTCCATCATCCGCAGCATGACCCACGGCGTGAACTCCCACGAGACCGCTTCCTACATCGCCCAGACCGGCCGCAAATCCGGCCGCCTCGTCTACCCCTCCGCCGGCGCCGTCGTCTCCCTCTTCAAAGGCTACGACCACGGCTACAAGGGCATCGTCCCCCCCTACATCGTCCTCACCACCCTGCAGGGACGCTTCTCCGAATCCGGATTCCTCGGCCAGCGCTACAAGCCGTTCGCCACCGGGGGCGATCCGAACCGGACGCCGTTCGCGGTCGACGGGATCGTCTCGCAGGACATCACGGACGAGCGGCAGGTCTCGCGTCGCGCGCTGCTCGGAAAGCTCGACACGCTCGGGAAGGCCATTCCCGGCGACCCGCAGCTCGAGCAGCACGACCGCGCGGGACAGAAGGCGTACGACCTGATGTTCGGGGACATGCGGAGGCTGTTCGACCTGGAGCAGGAGAAGGCGGAGATGCGCGACCGGTACGGGCGCAACACGTTCGGGCAGTCGTGCCTCGCGGCGCGGCGCCTGGTCGAGGCCGGCGTCCCTTACATCACCATCAACTACGCCGGCTGGGACACGCACAAGCAGCACTTCGAAACCATGAACCGCAAACTTCCCGAAATGGACAAGGCCATGGCGACCCTCCTCCTCGACCTCGCCGAGCGCGGCCTGCTCGATTCCACCATCGTCTGGTGGGGCGGCGAATTCGGAAGGACGCCGAAAGTGCAGTGGGAAGCGCCCTGGAACGGCGGGCGCGGGCACCACGGCGCGTGCTATGCGTCGATGGTGGCCGGGGGCGGGTTCAAGGGCGGCCAGGTCGTCGGGGCGTCCACGCCCGACGGCATGGAAGTCGACGACCGGCCCGTCTACCCGCGCGACCTCATCCGCAGCATCTACGAACGGCTCGGGATCGACCCCGAGGGGACGCTTCCCAATCCGCGCGGCATGGACGTGCGGATCCTGCCGGAGAAGGAGGAAGGGGAGGACAGCGGGGGCCGGCTCAAGGAGCTGCTCTGATGAACCGCCTCGCCGGGGCCGCGTTCCTGATCGCGCTCGTCCTGCCCGCCGCGGCGCAGGACACGATGGAGCCGCACCTGTCGTACTGCTACCCGGCGGGCGGCCAGCGCGGGACGACCGTGCAGGTGCTGGCGGGCGGCATGCGTCTGAACGGGCCGAGGGACGTCCTCGTTTCCGGGGACGGCGTCCGCGCGGTCGTCGTGCGCTCGCTGGGCCGGATGGCTCAACTGAACGGCGAGGAGCGGCAGGCGGTGGTGTTGCGCCTCAACGAGGTCCGGGAGTGGCGGAAGCAGCCGGCCGGGAGGGCCGCGCTCGGGCCGAAGCCCGAGGGGATCCCGGATCATCCGCTTCTCAACAACATCGACAACCTGAGTCGGCTGGAAGAGGACTTTCTGGTGTGCGAGTTCCTGATGCGCGACAACCGGCGGCAGCTGTACGCGCAGCTGAGCGAGACGGTGCTGCTCGAGATCACGATCGATGCCGGCGCGACGCCGGGCGACAGGGAGCTTCGAGTGCGGACGCAGCAGCTGGGGCTGACGAACCCGATGGTTTTCCAGGTGGGCGGGGCGCCGGAGGTTCTGGAGGACAAGCCGGGCGATTCCGGGGCGGCGGCCGTGGCGGCCGTGGACGTTCCCGCGGCGCTGAACGGGCAGATCCGGCCGGGCGACAGGGATCGGTTCCGTTTCCGTGCGACGCAGGGTCAGGGCCTCGTGATCCAGGCGCAGGCGCGCCAGTTGATCCCGTTCCTGGCGGACGCGGTGCCGGGTTGGTTTCAGGCGACGCTCGCGCTTCTCGATGCGAACGGCCGGGAGCTGGAGTTCGTGGACGACTGGCGGTTCGAGCCCGATCCCGTTCTGTTTTTCCGGGTGCCGCGGACAGGCGAGTACCAGCTGGAGATCCGCGACGCGCTCTACCGGGGGCGCGAGGACTTCGTCTATCGCATCCGGATCGCGGAGCAGCCGTTCGTCACGGACATTTTCCCGCTCGGCGGACGCGTGGGCGAGGAGACCGTCGTGAACGTGAGGGGCTGGAACCTGCCCGGGGAGCAGCTGGCGCTCGACACGGCCGCGGAGGGCGGAGCGATCCGCCGGGCGGTGATGAGGCACGGCGACCTGGCCTCCAATGCGATTCCCTACGCGGTCGACACGCTTCCCGAAAGCCTCGAGGCCGAGCCGAACGACGACGCGGGGCGGGCCCAGGCCGTCGTGCTTCCGATCGTCCTGAACGGGCGCATCGACGCGCCGGGAGACGAAGAGGTCTTTCGTTTTCAGGGCCGCGCGGGCGTGGAGGTCGTGATCGAGGTGCTGGCGCGCCGGCTGCGTTCGCCGATGGACTCCGTCGTCTGGCTGACGGACGCCGCGGGGAAGGTCGTGGCATGGAACGACGACTCCGAGCGCACGGAGGGATTCCTGCGGACGGAGCCGGGCGACGTCACGCACCACGCGGACTCGTACGTGCGCGCGAAGCTGCCGCAGGACGGCCTTTACTTCGTGCGTCTCGCCGACGCGCAGCGGCAGGGCGGGGTCCCCTGGCGGCTTCGCCTGAGCGCCCCGCGTCCCGATTTCATTCTCTCCGTGACGCCGTCCGCGATCAACATGCGGGGCGGCATCGCCATGCCCCTCGAGGTCCACGCGCTTCGTCTCGACGGCTTCGACGGCCCGATCGCGCTGTCGCTGAAGGACTCGCCCGCCGGGTTCAGCCTCCAGGGCGCGGCGATTCCCGCGGGGCGCGATTCGATCGTGATCACGCTCACGCCGCCGCTCCGTCCCGCCGACGAGCCCGTCCCGCTCCATCTCCAGGGCTCCGCGCGGATCGGTACGCGCACGGTCGTGCGGGACGCTTCCCCGTGCGAAGACGCCATGCAGGCGTTCCTCTGGCGGCATCTGATGCCGGGAGCGGAGCTCCTCGCCGTGAACCTCGGCGGCCGGCGCATTCCCGCCCCCGAAATCACCGGCGGCCTCCCCGTCCGGATCCCCCGCGGCGGCACGGTCGAAATCTTCGTCCGGACCCCCGCGCTCGTCCTCGTCGAGTCCATCGAACTGCAGCTCGAAAACGCGCCAGCCGGCCTGACGCTCGTCAAGACGACGCTCAGCCGCGACGGGCTGAAGCTGGAGTTGAAGGCCGAAGCGGACGGGCCCGCCGTGGGCTTCGAGGGCAACCTGATCGTCGGGGCTTACACGTACTGGGGGCCGAAGGGAGCCGAGGCGAAGGGGAAGGCGAAAAAGCGGATTGCGGTGGGTGTGCTGCCGGCAGTTCCATTCAAGGTGGTGTCGGAAAGGCCGTAGGGCAGCCATAAGCCATAAGCCATATGCCATAAGCCATAAGCGGCGCGCTTCGCGCGCCACCTATGGCGGAGCGGACTTCAGTGTTCCCGGGCTCCCGGGGGCGCGGGAAGTCTGAAGTCCGTTCCGCTCCAGATGGCGCGCGAAGCGCGCCGCTTATGGCTTATGGCTTATGGCTGGCCTCTCCTCCCCGCGGAAGTCCGGACGATAGAGAATGACATTAACTATAATGTCCACGCCGCCCCAGTAATGGAGCCCCCCATGCCCGCACCCCGGGTCGATCTGCCTGAACGCATGAATGCCGCCGAACTTCTGGTGGACGCCAACGTCACGGCGGGCCGCGGCGCGAAAGCCGCCGTCCTGGACGCCGCCACCGGCGCCGCCTTCACCTACGAGGACGTCCTCCGCCTCTCGTGCCGCTTCGGCAACGCCCTCCGCGAGCTGGGCACGCGGATGGAAGAGCGCGTCATGCTCGTCCTTCCCGATTCAGTGGAGTTCGTGGCGGCGTTTTTCGGCGCGATCCGCATCGGCGCCGTGCCGATTCCGACGAATACCCTCCTCAAGCCCCACGAGTACGAGTACCTCCTGAACGACAGCCGCGCCCGCGTCCTCGTGATCGAGGAATCGCTGCTGCCCCCGCTCGAACCCGTGCTCAGGAACCTCCGCGGGCTCCGCCACGTCGTCGTCGTCGGAAACGCCGGCCGCGGCCGCGTCGCGTGGCGCGACCTGACCCGCGCGGCCTCCCCCGAACTCTCCCCCGAGCTCATGTCCCGCGACGACGCCTGCTTCTGGCTCTACAGCTCCGGGACCACGGGCTTCCCCAAGGGCGCGGTGCACCTGCAGCACGACATGTTCGTCGCGGCCGACCTGTACGCCCTCCCGACGCTCGGCCTCACCCCGGCCGACCGCACCTACTCCCTCGCCAAGCTCTTCTTCGCCTACGGCCTCGGCAACGGCCTCTACTTCGCCTTCCGCGCCGGCGCGACGACGATCCTCAATCCCGCGAAGCCGGACCCGGTCCGCAGCTTCGAGATCATCCAGCAGTACCGCCCCACCGTCTTCTACGGCGTTCCCACCGGCTACGCGCGCATGCTCGACGTCCCGGACGCCAGGACACGCTTCGATACCGGCAGCCTCCGCCTGTGCGTCTCCGCCGGAGAAGCCCTTCCCGCCACCCTCTTCGAAACCTGGAAGTCCCGCTTCGGCACGGAGATTCTCGACGGCATCGGCTCGACCGAGATCCTCCACATCTTCATTTCGAACCGCGCCGGCAGCGTCACGCCCGGCTCGACCGGCGAAATCGTGCCGGGGTACGAGGCGCGGATCGTGGACGAGCAGGGGCACGACATGCCGGACGGCGGGGTGGGCGACCTCCTGATCCGCGGCGACTCGACGTGCGCGTACTACTGGAACCAGCACGAGAAGACGCGGGAGACGATCCTGGGCTCCTGGATCCGCACGGGCGACAAGTATCTTCGCGACCCGCAGGGCCGGTTCTGGTACCAGGGCCGTTCGGACGACATGCTGAAGGTCGGCGGGCTCTGGGTGAGCCCGGTGGAAGTCGAGAACGCGCTGATCGCGCACCCCGCGGTGCTCGAGAGCGCGGTGGTCGGCGCCGCGGATCCGGCGGGGCTGGTGAAGGTCAAGGCGTACGTGCTGCTGAAGAGCGGGCGCGAGGGCTCCGAGGTCCTGGTTTCCGACCTTCAGGCGTTCGTGAAGGAGCGGATCGGCGCGTTCAAGGCGCCGCGGTGGGTGGAGTTCGTGACGGAGCTTCCGAAGACGGCCACGGGGAAGACGCAGAGGTACAAGCTGCGGTGACCTGCCCGGGGCCTATCCCAGCTCCGGCTCCTCGTGATGTCCGCACCCGCCGCCAGCGTCCAGCGCCTCCGTCGTCAGCTTCAGCGTGCCGCCGACGAAGTCGCGCACGGCCTGCTTCGCGTCGCCCGTCGCGCCGAGCTGCACGCGGATGCCCATCATCGCGAACATGCCGGCCGCGTGGTCGGGCATGCCCCAGGCGAGGACCTGGTGCACGCCGTTTTTCGCGACGAAGACCGGGGGAGGGCCGCCGGGGCCGTGGCCCGGGTTGGGGATCTCGACCTCGTTCACGACCTTCGTTCCCTCGACGTCCGCGAAAAGGAACGATTCGCAGTGGCCGAGGTGGTTGGGGATCCGGCCTTTCGTGACGGGCACCGCAATGCGCATGTTGTCGTCTCCGGAGAAGTGACAGTTAATGCCATGAACTATACAGGACAAACCGGACATTTTCATCCAATTTCTTTCGGCGCCTCCCGGAACCCGCCGGGCGGCTATCATGCCGGCCGGCCTTCGAAGGAGATCCGACATGCGCTTCGCCGCTCCCCTCGTCCTCGCCGTCCTCTCCCTGCCGTGCGCCGCCCAGGAGCCCCCCAAGGGCGCCGTCGAGGGCGACTGGAAGGGCGGGAAGTACTCGCTCTTCGTCCCGCCCGCCTGGACGAAAGCCGACGGCCCCAAGCACGCCCTCTGGTTCATGGTCATTCCCCCGGGCCACTTTTCCCGCGACTACACCCAGCTCTGGTCCCGCAGCATCGGCGGCAAGCCCTTCATCGCAGCCATCGTCGACGTCGGCATCACCACCGACCAGTTCGCGCCCCTCATCGAGAAACTCCGCGCCGACTACGCGTTCGACCCCGACAGCCTCTACATGGCCGCCTACGGCGAGGGCGCACTCCGCGTCGTCAAGTTCGTGAGCGAAACTCCGGACGTGGCCGCGGCAGCCGTCATCGCCCAGGGCATGGTCCAGACCGCCGATCCGCGCCCCGCGGGACGCGCCACCCCCGTCCTCCTCGTGAACGACGTCGGCTGCACCTACGCCCGCATCGACGAAGCCCGCTCGTTCGTGACGAAACTCAAGGACATGGGCTACATCGCGTCCCTCACCGAGCTCAACGACGCCGCCACACGCGACCAGTGGCCGACGGCCCAGATGGGCAAGATGGCCGAGTGGGCCGCCGCCCAGCACTGGTTTCAGCTCGAGGACATCCACGGCCTCGCCGTCCAGGCCCAGACCCCCGCCTGCGATCCCAAAGAGTGGCGACCCCTCCTCCGCGCGGAATTCGAACGCCTCACCCGCGCCCTCGGAGACGCCACTTCCCCCGGCGCCGCCAAGGCCCTCGCCGACGGCATCGCCAAAGCCCTCCCCGATGCCCGCGACGTCCTGCGCGAAATCAAGCTGCAGGCGAAGCCGGTGACGTTCGTGGTGGGGGAAGCGAAGGGCAGGAAGGTCGATCCGGGGACCCTCGTCATCTGCACCTCGGCGGATTTCGAGGTGCTGGACGACGCCATCGTGATCTGTTCGGGCGAAGTGAAGGCCGGGAAGATGCACCGGTGCGTGGTGATCGCGAAGGGCGGCGTGACGGTGGCGAAGGACGCGGCGGCGCTGCTCGTCTTCTCCGGAGGAGTCGTGAAGATCGGAACCACGCTCGAGGATTCCACGATGAACGCGCCCGCGGGGATCGAGGCGGCGGGGAAAGCGAAGGGAAACTGGTACCTGAATTCGACCGCGCTCAAGATCAAGGTGAATGACGCGTCGCGTCAAATCAGAAAACTCCGCTTCCCCGGGGGGAAATGACCATGCGGCTCGCGCTGCTCGCCTTCCTCGCGTTCCCCGCCGTCGCCGGCGCGGAGGGATCGGTGGACCTCAAGCTGAAGCTGCCGAAAGGGAAGACCTGGACGGTGACGCAGAAGGCGATGCTGCAGAGCGACTGCACGGACGAGGACGGCAAGTCCGCGGGACCGCAGACGGGGAAGGCGGAGGTGTCGCTCGAAGAGACGTGGACGGACGAGTCGATCGAGGAGGAGGGCGGGAAGCCGACGCAGCTCAAGCGGACGTGGACTTCGGCGGTCGCGAGCGTGACGCCCGCGGGCGGAGACGTCGTCGAGGCGAAGGCGTTCGAGGGGTGCGAGATGAAGCTGGTGAAGGGCTTCAAGGGCTCGACCGCGACGGCGGTGAAGGGTGCGGCCGACAAGAAGACGCTGACGCTGCTCGCCGGGGCGCCGCCGGAGGCCGCCGCGATCCTGCTGCCCCTGCGCGCAGTGAAGACCGGCGACACCTGGGAGATTTCCGAGGGCCAGACGCGCGCGCTCCTCGACGCCCTCGCCTCGACGCTTCCGAGCGCCACCGGCGGCTCCGTCGCGCAGGCCGAGCTCGCGGCGATCACGAAAGAGTTCACGCCGGGCAAGGCGCTCTGCGAGGCCCCGGCGCTCAAGGCGCAGGTGACGGCGGTCGAGGGCGGCAAGGTCACCATCGAGGCCTCCGGGACGCGCAAGATCCCGGGGCAGGGCAAGGAAAAGAAGGGCGCGGGAGAGGCGCGCGTCTCGGCGCTGCTCATTTTCGACACGAACACGGGCGCGCCGGAGCGGCTCGAGCTCGAGGCCGTGTCGGAAACCGGCCCGAGCCCCGCCTGGGTGCAGTTCATCGGAGGCGGGAAAACGCGGGAGTTCGGACTTCGGGATTCGTGGGTCGTGACGCGGGATTACGTGGTCGGGGAGTAGGCGGGGCGTCGAGCGTCGAGGGTAGAGCGTCGAGGGTCGAGAAGGGCGGTGATCGCGGCGGATCGCGCTCGAGGTCCCTCGGCGCCGGGACCTGCCGGGAATGAACCTCCCCGATCACGGCCTTTCCCTACCCTCTACCCTCGACGCTCGACCCCGCTCCACTCGCCACCTCCCGGGCGGCACCTTCCCCTTCTGCCGAACGTACCGCGCGAACGCGTCCGCCCACGCGTCGAACCGGCCCAGGACCCGCGAGTTCCCCGCGAGATGGTCCGCCTGGTTGTCGCTGTACGCGAGCCCTCTTCCGAACTCGACGTACCGCCACAGCCGGTCCGGGACTTCGACGCCGCCGTAGCGGCACTGCCAGACGAGTGGCGCATACGTGTCGCGCATGTCGCGGAACGGCTCCCGCGCGGGGTCGAACCAGGCCTTGTGAATCAGCGCGCGCGGCCGCCCATCCGGGCCGATCTCGTCGCCGCCGCCGTCGCCGTAGCAGAAGAACCCGGCCGTGCGCCCCTCGAGGTGATTGACGCTGAGCTCCCGCCACTCCGACCGGTGCTCCAGCGCCCGCGCCTTCGCCGGGTCCTTGCCGTCGATCAGCTCGGGGCGCGGATTGCCGCCGTTCATGCAGACCAGCCGGTCGAACATCAGCTTGAGATTGCTCGTCGGCCCGTACCAGTTGACCGGCCCCACGAAGGCCCACGCGTCCGCCGCTTCCAGCCGCGCGTACAGATCCCGGTCCCACATCAGGTCCGGCTGCTCCGCGTCCCCGCGCGAGTAGCAGTTGCACGGCCAGACGCACAGCGCCATCGACGTCGAGACGCAGGAGTTGCACGCCTGGATCCCGGGCCGGCCCGGCACGTTTCCGAGATCCTCCAGGTCGACCTTCCAGGATTTCGGAAGCCGCCGCTTCATCCGAAGCGTCAGCATCCGCGCCTTGGAGTCCAGTCCGGAGCAATTGAGGCGCCGGCGATTGGAAGCGGCGACGACGAGGATGCGGAGAGGGTGGATCATCACCGCGAAGAGCGCAAGGCACGTGCCGCGGAGTTGAAGGGCGGGCGCCGGGCCTGGCAGGATTTCCTCAGGTCGGGAATGACAGATGCCGGTAATTCTTCCCGACCGCCCGTTCTCCCGCGCGGTCGGGAGAGGCGGCATGGCGATTGCGATCCTGAGGCCTGGATACGCAAATCTCGCTTCGGAGGTGTCCCCATGTCCGGACAAAAAATGCTGGGAATCGTCCTTCTCACGCTGGGCATCCTGGCGCTCGCCTACAGGGGTTTCGAATACACCAGGGAAACCCATACGACGGACATCGGACCGATCCAGATCCGGTACAGCGAGAAAGAGTACGTCGACGTTCCGCTCTGGGTCGGCGTGGTGTGTGTCGTTGCGGGCGCCGCGTGCATCGCGTTGCCGGGAGGAAAGGACATGAGAGCCTGAGCGACGGCGCCCGGGACCGCTTCTTTCAAGGAGAGCCCCCATGCTCGAGACCATCGCCATCCTGCTGATCCTTCTGTGGGCGCTGGGGATGCTGAGTTCGTACACGCTCGGAGGCATCGTCCACGTCCTGCTCGTCATCGCCCTTGTCGTGGTGCTCCTGCGGCTCATCCGCGGGGGTCGGGTGGCCTGACAGGTCCGGCATCGTGCCGGGCCGCATTCGAGAACGATTCTTCGGAGATGTGCCATGAAACGGTTCCTGGTTCTGGCCGGCTTCGCGCTGGCCCTCGTCCTGACCGGCATCGGCTGCGGCACGACGTCCGCCACCGGTCCCGGCGACAAGAAGCTGACGCTGGTCAAGCCCGCGAATCAGACGCTGAATCGCGGGGACATCAACAGGATCGCGATCACCGTCGTGCGGGAGAACATCGCTCCCGACATCCCCATCCGGTTCACGAACCTGCCGGACGGAGTCAAGGTCATCGAGAAGGACAAGAAATTCGAAGAGGACGAGATCATCGTGAATTACACACTCTTCGCAGCGAACGACGCGGACCTCGTCGAGGGGCACGTCGTGAAAGTGACGGCGGAAGGGCCTGACGGCCTGGCGGTCACGGAGACGTTCGAGGTTTCCGTGAAGGAGTGATCCGGATGTGAGAATCCCGGTCGTCAGGTCCGGAGCGCGGGCGCGCCACTGGCGCGCCCGCTCCATGGCAAATCCGTGACGTGGGGCCGAGCCGGGATTTGGCGAATCATGTGGGGCTCCGGCATGATCCTGTGCCAGCATCTGCGGTCCGTAAGCCTGGATCGGCTGGAGCGACGACTCGGGGTCGTATCGACGGCGACCCTGGCGGAGGTCGAACTTCGAATTCGCGCGGTCTTGGCTCTCAGGGGACTTGCGTAAGCGTGGACGATCAGTTCACCTTCCGCCCTCCGCTTTCTCCGCCACCATCCGCACGAACCCCAGGTACCGCCCGCGATCGGCGCGCAGCACCGTGGGATCCGCGGGGAAGCCGCTGAAGCTGTGTTTCCCCGCCGCGAGCGCATGTTCCCAGCGCAGCCACAGCTTCCCGCCGTCCTTGATCATCGCGCAAGTCTCGACCTCCACGAGCCCGGTGTGTTCCCAGTGACGGCGCCACCAGGGAGCGGTGTGAAAGCTCCAGCATTCGGTCGGATCCCACCAGGGCGGTTGCCTGCCGCGCCGGCGCGTCAGGTACGGGGGAAGGGGCGGGCGGAGCTCGCGGACCAGGCCCGGGACGACGATGCCGATGCGGCCGCCGGGGCGGAGGAAACGTGAGAAGTAGCGGAGGTAGGTGTCGTCCGTGCCGTAATAGTGGAAGGAATCGAGGCTCACGATGGCGTCGAAGAACGCGTCGGCGTAGGGAAGTGCGTGGGCCTCGGCGGTGATGGGGAAGACGCGGTTTTCGAGGCCGGCGGCGTGGACGTCTTTCCAGACGTCGCGGGCGGGGATCCAGAGGTCGTTGGCCCAGACGGTGACCCCGAACTCCTTCGCGAAGAAGATGCTCGTCATGCCGCGGCCGCAACCCATGTCGAGAATCCGCATACCGGGGGAGAGCGGCATGACCTGCGAGAGCGATTCCGCAAGCCAGAGCGCGTTCGGGCCCATCTCGTTGTCGAGGATCCAGCGCGCGTCGTACTTCGAGGCGCGCGGGAAGCGGTTCAGGGTCAGCAGGTTTTTCAGGCGGTCGCACATGGGCATGGGCTGCTCCTCCGGCGGTGTTCGGTGTTCGGCGTTGGGTGCGGTCCGAGTCCAGCGGACCTGCGGGCGCCATCGATCGAGTTGCCGTTTGAAGTTGTTCCTTTGAAGTTACTTGAAGTTGAGAATTGAAGTTGAGCCGGTACCGGCCTCTCAGCGCCGGCTTAATCTCTCGATCGCACGCGCGACCTCCCGCCGGCGCCCCTCGATCGCCCCCGGTTCCTTCGTAAACGTCGTCATGTTCTCCGTAATCTCCGCCGGCACGTCGAGAAGCGCCCTCTCCTCCGCGCCGCCTACCTTCGCCTCGATCAGTCCCTTCAGCATCGCCAGATACTCGTAGTCCTCGATCCCGTCCCTCAGCATCTCCCAGCGGATGCTCTCGACCGGCCCGTCGAGCACCGGTGCCGTCCCTCGCGGCGGATACAGAAACCGCCCATCCCCATTCCCCCACGGCGCCCGCGTCCCCGGCGGCGTCCCATATCCGCTCGTCCAGCTCATCGGATCCTCCCACGGATCCTGCGGCCGCGCCGGATCCGGATACGCCGCGTCGCTCGTCCAGTAGTTCGTCTGCCAGACGAGCACGCCCGAAATCCCGCGCTGCCACGTCTGCCAGAGCCAGACGCGCAGGTCCGTCGCCGGATGGTCCACGAACAGCCCCGCGTGCGGCGCTTTCGGACCCGTACACACGTACCACCACAGCGTCTCGCCCGCCGCCAGCCGCGCGTCGCACGCCCCGCGCTCGTACGCCGCCGTCACGGGACACCACACGTCCGGCCCGCCCACGAGCGCCTCTTCCGGCTGCTCCGTCAGCATCCGCCGCAGCCCGGGCGCCGCTTCCTTCAACTTGCGATACCCGCTCATCACGAACGCGTAGTCGCGCGGCTCCGGCTCGTCGAACCAGTAGACGAAAGCTTCGTCGAGCCAGCCCCGCTCCTTCAGATGCCCCTCCAGCCCTTTCGCGTACGCCGCGAACATCTCCCGGTACTGCGGCGTGTCCTCGCGGAAACCCAGCAGCTCGGGCTCCGCACGGCTCGCGTAGGTGCCGCTTCCCAGGCCCTGGATGGGGACGGAGAACGCATTGAAGCGGTGTTTCTGGAGAACTCGCGTCATCTCGGCGTCCCACGCGCGCCAGTCGAACTCCGGGCGCGACGCCTTGCCGGGCGCGTCTTCGAATCCGCCGTCGCGCAGCAGCTCGGCGCCGGTCGCGGCGTCGGCGAGCGACACGTCGTCGAACCAGGCCGTGCCGGTCGTCGAGCCGTCGTCGCGCCATTCGGCGGCCCAGAGGTGGAGCGTTACGGCTTTCGCGCCTTCGGGGAAGCGGTCCACGGCGCGGTCGAACTCCTTCCAGGCGGGGCCACCTTCGACGGTCATGTCGTTGTTGCGGCCGCTCATCCAGCGGCCGGCGGCGTCCTTGTGGGAGAGGGTGACGATGAACTTCTGACCCGGCGCGGCGGCGCGGTGGTGGAGGCGCAGGCGGAAGCCGCCGGGGGGGATGGAGATGTCGTCGGCGAACGTCGCGCTGACCTGGGCCATCGTCGTGCCGTCCACGACTTTGAGCGAGGCCTTCCCGCCGTGTTTCTCCTTCGTGTCGCGTTCGCCGCCCTGCCACGCGTCGCCGCCCTTCCAGGTGACGGCGAACCGGTCGAGAGGCGCGGGATCGTAGGGCGAGATGTGGTGACGGCCGAACGAGTCCCAGTACTTCTCGAGGACTTCGCGTTTTTGTTTTTCATCGGTCAGCCCGTGGTAGCGCCACACGAGCTCCGGGTCGAACCCGAACGCGGTCGTGCACGACATGCGGTCGGGGAGTTCGAAGTCGAAGACCTCGACGCGCAGGGGCGCCTCCGCGCGCCATTCGCCGTCCGCGCGGAATTCGATGCGGCCTTCGTACAAGCCGGCGGCGATGCCTTTCGGCACGGTGACGCGGATCCAGAAGGGCTGGTTCGTGCCGGCTGCGAGGTCGAGCGGTTCGCGGAGGGGGGGAAGCGGATCGGGCCATGCGTCGGCCGATCCGGCGTCGTCGGTCGGGCGCGCGATTTCGAGCCGGGCGACGCGCAGGATCTCGACCGCCGCGGCCGGAAGGGTGGCGCCGCCGGGGCCCGCGAGGTCGGTCGCCGACGCGCGCAGCCCTTTCACCTCCACCTCCGGCCTCAGCACGACCTGCGCCGCTTCGGCCTCGTTGCGCGCCGCGCGGATCACGGCGGCGGATCCCGCGGCTTCGGGAGCCGGGCGCATTTTCGACACGCGGTGTCCGGAGGAGCACCACCAGACGTCTCCGCCGAGGGATTCGCCGTAGTCGGCGGCGTGCAGGATCGGGACGTCCACGGTGACCTCGGCGCGCCACCCGACGCCCGCGCCGAGCGGGATCGGCACGTCGTGCCGGCCCGGTCCGGGGATCGTGAGCGGCACGCGCACGTCCCGTTCCTCGCCCGGCCGGATCTCGATCCCGCTGCCGCCCGCGATGCCTTTCTGGCCGACCGTGACGTTCGCCCGCGAGCGATTGAGCACGCGCAGGCGCGCGGCGGCGGCGCCGCCCGGCCGGAGGTCCGCGAGCCCCGCGACCGTCACGCGGAGCCGCGGGTCCGTCTCGAGTACCGCCACGAACCGCGTCGCGCCCGTGAGAGTCTCCGCCTCGCCGTCCAGCGTCCCGCGCGCGCCCGCGCCTCCCACCTGCAGCGAACACCCCTTCCCGCGCCCTTCCAACCGGACCTCGATCTCCGCCGCTGGCAGCCACTCCGCGGGCACGGCGAAAGCCCGCGTCTCGACCTTCCCGATCGCGCCGAGGTCGCGCCACTCGCCGCCCGGCAGCCGGGCGCGCACCGCGAGTTCGCCCGCCGCGTGCCACGTCACCGCCGCGCCCGCCTCGAGCGCCGTCCAGCTCCGCGTCCCCACGCGATACCGGTACTCCACGAACGATCCCTCGCGCATCACCCAGCGGTTCGTGTTGAACGCGGCGTTCGCGCCCGCGAGCGGACGGCAGTGGTTGCGCGAAGGACCTTCGTGAGGCGTGACGAACGCGTACTCGTTCCCCGCGAGCGACTCGCCCTCGCCCAGTTCCGCGTCCTCTCCGTGCGCGTACACCGGCGCCGCCGGCGCCAGCTCCAGCGCGTCGAATCCCACGGAGCCCCGGACGTGCCACTGCCCGAACCTGAGCCGCGCCTCCTCGGGCTCGACCTCCGTCGGCGCCGCGAAGTACGACACGTACCTCGTCCAGGTATCCGGCAGATCCCCGAGGTCGCGGTTGCAGAACGCCGGCCCGCTCACCGCCGTGCCCCCGCGCCCGCCCAGACCCCGCGCCCGGAACTTCAGCCGGTAGACGCCGCCCGGGGTCCACTCGAGCGGCGCCGTCGCCCAGTGCCCCGCGTTGTCGCCGCTTCCCGTCGCAACCACGAAGCGTTCCACACCCTCCGAGCGGACCTCGCCCGGCCCTGTGCGGGTCCAGCCGGCGGGCGATCCGTCGCCCTCCTCGAACGAGGGGTTGCCGACTTCCTGGGCCTGCACGATGGCGGCGCCGGCGAGGAGGAACGCCAGGGACAAGGCCATCGCGCGTTCCGGGGGCGAGCGATTCAACCGTCGATCCCGCGGGAGCCCGGCGCAAGCAGGGAAATCCGGAACGGGTGCATCTCCGAAGTGAACACGCCCTCCTGCACCGCGGGATCCCCGCGCATCACCCTTCCCGCCGCTTCCTTGTCCGCCGCGCGGAACACCACGATCCCGAACGCCGTGTCGAGGCAGGGACCCGCCAGGACGAGCGACCCGCTCTCCAGCATCCGCTTCAGGTACTCGAAATGCCGGTCGATCGCAGCCGCCTCCGCCGGCGTCGGGCCGCCGGGAAAACCGGGACGCACAGGTCGGACGAGGTAGATCCACGCGAAGTCGGGCATGCGCCCATCCTACTACCGGGTGCCCGTTTTCCCAGAAATCCGCAGCCGCACCTCGACGTCGCCCGAAATCCCCTCTCGGTATGCCCAGTTCACCTTGACGTGGAGGAAGCGCTTCCCCGAGTCCGTCTCCAGCGCGCTCACGACCGGCAGGTTCTCGAGTTTCTCTTTTCCGCAGGTCGCGGCCTCGACCGTGATCGCGCCAGGCTCGAATCCCTCCGGCAGTTCGACGCGGTCGCAGACCTTCATGAGCATGGTCCGGCTCTCCGCCGCCTTCGCGAACGGATCCATGCACCACTCGAAGACGAAAGGAGCGCCGACTTTGAACGTGACGCGCAGGTCGGCGCCGTCCTCTTTCGCCTCGACCTGCTGGGGAAGTGCCGCGGGCGTCACGGGGAACGGCCGGAACGCGGGATCGCCGTACGCGATCCCACCCGTCGCGGCGTCCAGCATCATGTCGCGCACCACATCGAGGTCCTTCTGCGGCTTGCGCCCGCCGTCCTTCACGACCGGCGGGACGATCGCCTTCTCGCCGAACCCGGCGTACCCCAGCACGATCTTGTCGTAGTCCCGGCGGCGCGTCTCCCCGAGCGTCGCCCCCGCGAGCAGGCGGTGAAAATCGATGTCCAGCTCCGGCCCCGCGGGCCGCGGATTGACGTACGCGACGTACCCCGTCGCCCCCGCCCGTACCACGGACAGCGCGAACGACTTCTTCGCCTCGATCTCCGCGAACCGGCTCACGAAATCCCCCTTCTCGAACTTCTCGTCCAGCCACCGGAGCGACACCCCCGTGTGGCAGGCGTAGTTGAAGACGACGGCGGGGAAGAGGTCGACCTTCGCGACGTCCTCGGCGCGCGCGCCGCTGCAGATTTCCCAGGGCATGCCGTGCCCGCCCATCAGGATGGCGCCGCAGCCCGAGAGCGATTTCAGATTCGCGTCGATGAACTTCTGGTCCCGCCCGTCCTTGCCGTCCGGCGCGGCGAAGGCGACGAGGCGTTCGGGGAAGCGGAGGGGGCCGAGGGCGAGCTCGGTGTCGGAGGCGCTGCACTTCATGTTGCCCCCGTAGACGGGAGAGCGGCCGATCCGGCGGGGCGCCTGAAGTTTCGACGCGCGGGCGATGTTCTCCACGAACTTCAGCGCGTCTTCGGGGCCGGCGCCGGTGACATAGGCGAACTCGAAGTCCACGAATGGGTCGTCGTCGACTCTCGACGCCATGACGAGGATGCGACGGACGGAATTGACGTCGATCTCGTCGGGGTGGACCACGATCGCGACGTACCGCGGTTTCAGCTCGCGGAGGCGCGGCAGGACGGCCTCGGGATCGGCTGGATCGAAAGGGACGATCGGCGCGCCCTCGTGGTATTTCGCGAGCGCCTGCGCCGCGCGGTCGTACGCCGACTTGCTTACCGAGCTCAGCACGACGTAGTCGCCCGCCGCGCATGGCACGGCCGCGACGAAGAGGAACAACAGTCCGATTGCGCGCATGCTCCGTCTCCTTATCCGGTGATCTGCCCCCTTAAAGCCGGATTCTGTGAGGCCCGTTCGCGCAATTTCAAAACCTCAGCGTTGGTGACAGAATCGTGCCGGGATACGCCGTCGGCCGGCAGGAAGGCTTACGGTTGGCAGAGACTGGACGCGCCGGCCGACTCCGCCCCCTTTACCATCCGAGCACCTCGGCGAGCTCGCGGTCGGCGTCCTCGGGGGAAGCCGCGGTGTCGAGGATGCGGGCGCGCAGGACGGCGCGCAGGCGCTCGCGGCAGCGCTCGAGGCGGTGGCGGACGTCGGTTTCGGTGAGTCCCAGCTCCGCGGCGAGTTCGCGGTACGTCGGCGGGGCGCCTCCGTCGAGGCAATAGCGCGCGAACACGCGGTACCACTCGCCTTTTCCCTCCCTCTCCAGCTCGGCGCGCAGCGCCTCGACCGACTCCGAGACCAGGCACCGTACCCACTCGCGGTCGTACGCCGCTTCCGGCGTTTCCGTCGCGGCCGCCGGCCCAAGGCGCTCAAGCCACTCGGGGTCCGCGTCGAGGCTCAGCGCACCCGCGATCTTGCGTCGCGAAAATTCCGCGCGCTCGAAATCAATGAGGAAGTTCTTCAACGAAGCCCTCAGGTACGAGCGAAACGTTCCTTTCTCCGGCCGGAGCCGCAGAACGCTTCCACCCTCCAGCAGCCGCGCGAAAAAAGCCTGCGTCACGTCCTTGGCGTCCTCGTTGCCGCGCCGCCACGCGATCCGGACGTAGGCGTACACCGGCTTCCAGTAGCGGCGGATCAGTCCGTCCATGAGCTCGCGATATCGCGCGCCCGCGGCGTCCGCCGCTTCCAGAATCTCCGACCAGACGGTGCTCGGAAACCCGCGCCCGGCACCGCCCATCGACGTGTCGTTGCCTCTCATGCGACGGCGATGGTAGCAAAGAGGCGCCCGCCCCCGCAGGCGGCGATGACCGCTGCGAGGGCGAGCCGGAGTCGGTCGTTCCGGTTCTGCGACGCCCTTACGGGAATTCCGAAGTCAGGACGACGCTCGTCCGCGCGACGCCCGGGAACCAGTTTGTGCCGTCGAGGGTGATGTCGAGAGTGAACTCGAAGCGGGTGCCGACGAGGCGGCGCAGGTCGCCGGGGTTCATGCGGGGAGTGCTCACGGTCGGGAGCGGCCCGAATTTCGCCTCGGCGTAACCCATCCCGTTGAACGTCCCCTGGGCCGCGGAGAGGCGGGACAGCAGGGACTTCGCGAGCGGATCGGAACTGGCGGTGGTGGCGGTGACGCGGTAGCGGGCGGCGGGCGGAAGTGGTCCGGCGTAGATGCGCAGAGTGCTTTTTTCGGGCGAGGAGAGGCCGCCGGCGAAGCCGTTGTTGTCGCGGTCGACGACTTCGAGGGCGGGATTGTCGGCGGCGAAGCCGACGAGTTTGAGGAAGGGGTAGGGGCCGGGGCGTGAGGCGAGGACATAGGCGCGCGAGGCGCCGGGTGCGCCGACGACGACATCGGCGCGTCCGTCGCGATTGACGTCGCCTGCGGCGGCGACGCAGAAGCCGATCTGGCAGCTGTGGTCGGGCTGCCCGAGCTCCATGCGGCGGACGGCGCGGGGCGGGGCGGGCACGATGGTGCCGGGCGGCCAGGTCGGCTGGATCGGGGCCGGCTGGACGGATGCATCGGCGTCGGAGTCGGCCGGCGCGGCGTCGGCGTCGCTGTCGGAGCCGGCGAAGGGTCCGTGGAAGACGAACGCGCGTCCGGGAGCGACCGCCCAGATGGTGAACACCATGTTGGGCTGCCCGACGGCGATGTCGTCGGCCCCGTCGCCGTCGACGTCGCCGACGCCGGCTACGGAGTGCCCGAACTGGTCGCGGGCGTGCGTGCCGGTCTCGGTGAACAGCGTGGTCCAGTTCCTGCCGGAGACGACGTATGCGCGTCCACTCGTGCTCGGACCGCCCGGGCTACGGCTCCAGCCCGGCGACCCGATCACAACGTCCGGCTTCCCGTCCCGGTCGAGGTCGCCCGCGTGGTCGACCGACCATCCGAAAAGCGCGCTCTGGTTCGCGAAGCCGGATTCGCCGTTGATGCGCTGCAGGAGGCGACCCGGCGTCGTTCCCCAGAACTCGCCGCTGAACACGAACGCGGCGCCCTGGCGCACGGCGCCGGGCGAGAAGTTCAGGTGCGGCGCGCCGACGAGGATCTCCTCGGCGGGATCGCCGGTGAGGTCCGGCATCTTCGAGACGGAGTGTCCGAAGCGGCCCCTGGCGCCGTAGTCGGAGCCGCGCCACTCGAGGATCGGCGTCTGGGGAGCGGTAGTGACGGAGAAGAAGTAGACGCGGACGCGGCCGTCGCCATTGTCGGCGCCGGGGGCGCCCACGACGATGGACGGAACGGGGAGCCGGACGGAAGCGACGGACGTGCCGAACAACTCGTAGTCGGCGCTTCCGTCCTGCTGGAAGAGCAGGGCGCCGTTGCGGCCGGAGTAGACGCGCACCTGGCCGTTGTCGGTGAAGGAAGAGGTATCCATGTCGGGGCTTCCGACGAGGACATCGGGGAAGCCGTCGGCGTCGGCGTCGCCCGCGGCGGCGACGGCGTGGCCGAAGCGGTCGTACGAAGTCGAGCCGGTCCAGGAGTGGAGGACGGCGCCGGTGCGGCCGGAGTAGACGATGACGCGGCCGGCCATGACGAGGGAGGCGTTCGACCAGCCGGGGATGCCGACGGCGACGTCGGCCCAGCCGTCGCGGTCGACGTCGCCGACGCCGGCGACGGATTCGCCTTGTCCGACGGTCTCGCGGTTGCCGACGAAGACATGTTCGAGGACGCCGGCCTTCCGCATCAGATCGTGCTGGTACGCGAGATCCGGCATCCGGCCGACTTCACCCAGCCGGGGCCGGGAGGGCGTGCCCATCCGCAGGAGATTGCGGAGTTGGGCGGGCGTGGGGTTCGCGCCGAATCGCTCGCGGAACATCTGCGCGAGGACGCCTGCGGCGCCAGCGACGATGGCGCTGGCGGAGGAGGTGCCGCTGTATCCGTCGGTGAACCACTGGTTCGGGTCGGCGCTCCCCGCGGGGAAGGCGTTGCGCGGCGAGTTGGGCCCGTAGCCGAGCGTGGTCACGTTCTCGCCCCAGGCACACGCATCCACGCGGCGGCCGTGGTTGGAGAAGCTCATGGCGAGGTGCACCTGGTTTCCGATCTGCCACACAGACTCGTCCGACGCGACGGCCCCGACCATCACGGCGCCGGAATCGGACGCCAGCGGGTCGAACACGCGAGCGCCCGTGAACGGATGCGTCAGCGCTTCAAGATCGCCGCGCCCCGTCCCGTTCTCCCCGTTCCCGGCGGCTTCGATCACGTGGATCCCGAGCGCCGTCGCCTGCTCGACGCAGGCGCGCTCCAGCGGGTCGGTCTCGAACGGGTAGAAGTCCGCGTTCTGCATTTCGAGCAGCAGAATGTCGCCCGGGGCGAGGAACAGCGACGCGAGCACGACGGCCGTCCGGGCGTCGAAATTCGGGTCCCTTACGCTGCCCTGAGCCAGTTCGATCGGCATGACGTGAATCCGCGACGCGGGCGAGATGCCCCGGATCCCCGGTGCGTCGTCGTCCGCCGCGATCGCGCCGAGGCTCGCCGTGCCGTGCGAGCCCACCGACGACGTCGGCGAATTCCACCAGAGGCTCGTAGGCAGCATCGCCACCGGCGGCGACTGCCCCGCATGCGACATCAGATCCTCGTGCGACAGGTTCCACGCGTGCTCGATGTCGCAGATCACGCTTCCCTGACCCTTGTACCCCAGCCCCGCCGCATACTCCGCGTCAATTCCTCGGGGCGCGGCGTCCCGCACGCTCCGGTACCCGTTGCCCGCCGTCCGCGACAGATCCGGAGTCGCCGGCGGCAGAATGTCCCCCGCCAGCACGAACCCCGCCTGCGCGTACGACGCCTCGATCCCCAGCTCCGTCCGCAGCCCGACGCGCACGCGCTCCAGCGCCCCCTCCGCCGCGTCCTCCGCCACCGTGATCCGGTAGAACGCGTTCAGGTCCGCCAGCCGCCGCCCCGTGTTCTCCTCCCCGCGCGCCCGCATCTGGTCCAGGACTTCGGCGGGAAGCGCGATGGCGCGGCGAAGCGTGGCGCCTTCGGAAGCGATCAGGCGGTTGGCGCGATCGATGGCTTCGTCGCCGCCGGGGTTCGCGAGCTTTCCCTCGAGAATCGCCGCCGGCGAGTTCAGCTGCAGGACGAGATCCGCGCGCGCGGCGCTACGGGGGTTCGCGGAGGCGAGGACGGCGGGCGCGTCCGAGGTCGAGTCCGCGCGGAGCGTCGAGGCGCCGCCGGCGCGGGCCGGGTCTCCGGAGGAAATCGCGAACCGATCGGGAGGCGCGGGCGTGTGGTCGCCGGGCTGGAGGAGCAGCAGGACGGCCACGACGATCAGGAGGACGAGACAGGCGACGAGGCGGGGACGCATGGAGGACTCCGGGTTCAGGTGAGGGAGCGCCCATCGCGGCGGGTGCCGTGGGCTTGACACCTCATACGGAGGCCGCGCGAGAGCCTCCCAGGCCGTCCGACCGTTTTTCCGCCATGACGGAAATGCCTATTCCGCAGGGAGTTGCGTCGGTCGCGCTTCAGGATGTCCGACACGTCCGCCGAAATGCTGCCTGAGCCGGTCTCCCGACGGAGGGACACTGCGCAGCATGAAGCGGCGGGGTCTTTCATTGAAATACACGATCGTCGTCAGCAGGGATCCAGGCCTCCCGGAAGCTGAAGCTCAAGCTGCCACGTGAAGTCGCCCAGAGAGTCGCCGAAGTCGGGTGAAGCCTCGACCCGCCCGGCCGAAGGACGTCGAGCGCCTCTTGTTGTGACCGTTGAGGAACTCGACAAGCGCCTGCAGTCATGAAAAAGCCGAATACGGACCGTCGAACTCGCCCGCTACCTGCCGTGCCTTTTGTCGAGAGCCGGCCGCTCCGCGCCCTGCCGCACGGTCGCGAACCGGTCGGCCGGGATCTTCGTGAACGCCTGCTCCGTGAGCTTCCCGTCCGGCCAGCGGACGCTCAGCGTCTCGATCTCCGTCGCCGTCCCCAGCCCGAAATGCGCCTCGGGCGAATCCTGGTGATTGCCCAGCCCGCTTCCCGCCCGGATCTCCCGCGTCTGCGTCACGCCGCCCGCGGTGACCGTCACGCGCGCGCCGATCCCCGCGCGGTTCGCGTCCCTGCCTTCGAGGCGCACGACGAGCCAGTGGTTCCCGTTCCGGTTCGCGATCTCATTGCGAAAAACGCCGACCTCGTTCACCTTGATCCCGCCCATGAACCTGTCGCGATGCTCCTGCGACAGCCGCATGAACGACCGCCCCGCAACGATGTCCACGTCCCCGTCCCGGTCGATGTCCCCGATCGACAGGTCGCCGCACCCCTCCCAGTCGAATCCCGCCGCCTCCGTCGCCTCCTCAAACGTGTGGTCCGGCTTCTGCCGGTAGAGCCGCAGGTACTGCCCGTCCGGATAGTCGCCGCTTCCGATCAGAAGATCGAGCAGCCCGTCGTTGTCCACGTCCGCCCACGCGACGTGCAGGTCCCCGTAGTTCCAGTTCGCCGGGTCCCGGAACTCCCGCTTCGGCAGCAGCTCCGTCACCGGAATCCGCCGGAACGCCCAGTCCTTCTCCTTCCCTTCGTTGATCAGGAGCGCCGGGAAATCCGACGCCTCGCCCGCCCAGGCGTGCCGGATCTCCCCGAGGAAACAGTCGAGGTCCCCGTCGTTGTCGTAGTCGGCCACCGCGCAGTCGAACGTGTTGCCATTGGAGCGGAAGGGCTGTTCCGGGGCGCGGCCCGATCCGGGCGGATAGCGGCCGTGCGTGATGTCGTCGCCCGCGAAATGCGTCCGGATCCCGACCTCCTCGAACGCCCCGTCCCCCTTGTTCCGCCACAAAAGGTTCCACTGCCGCCCGTACGCCATCTCCAGCAGGTCCATCCGCCCGTCGTTGTTCCAGTCCGCGTGCGTCACCCCGTAGCTCGGCCGCGCGCTCCGCTCCGTTCCCGGCTCCGCCTCCAGCCACATCCCCGCCGCCTTCGTCACGTCCGTGAACCCGCCCCTGCCGTCCCCCTTCCACAGCCGATCCACACCGCACCCGTAGAGCACCCCGTACTGCCGGTACTCGCGCCCCTCGTACAGGTCGAGATTCCCGTCGTTGTCAACGTCGCACACAGCGAGTGCCGACGCAGGCCCGTACGCCTCCTTCGCCGTGTAACCGGACTCCGGCCCGCGCACGAACTTCCCCTTCCCGTCGTTCAGCCACACCGCGCTCCTCACGCCGTGGTCGCACTCCTTCACGACCGCCCAGCCCTTCCCGTCGAACCACTCCCAGTTCGAGCGCACTCCGTAAAGCGCGTCCGCGTCCCCGTCGTTGTCCACGTCCGCGAAGTACAGGTACGCCGGCACGAACTTCCCCTTCGAGGCCTTCCCCGCGTCCGCCTTTCCCTCCGGCGTCATCGGCACGAACGTGACGTCGGGGAATTCGATGCCGGAGTCTTTCAGCTCCCTGAAGGAAGCGCCCCTCTCGCTCAGGAGGAACCGCTGCCGATCCAGCACGAGGTCCCAGTACTCGTCGCCGTTCAGGTCGGCGAGGACGGCGTCCTTCGCGGCGGCGCCCTCGAGGCCGGCGGTCTTCGAGATGTTCCGGAACCAGGGTTCCTCGGCCGGCGAATCGACCGCGGAGAACGGCAGCACGATGAGCAACAGGATGAGGTTACGCATGAGGTGCTTCTCCCGGCGGATACTGAGATGGGGCGGTGAAGGGGTTGACGACCTGGACTCCGGCGAGGGTGCTTCCGGGGGACAGATCCTCCGTGAAAAGTGTGGTGCAGGAAGCGGACGCCGCTGCGACGAGGATGAGCGCGTCGTAAATCGACAGAACCCGCGCGCGGGCGAGGTCCATTGCTTTGAGAAGCATGCCGGACGTCGGCTCGACGACGCGATGGTGGAGGAATTCCGCGACGATGACCGCCGCCTTCTCCGGTGTGAGCCGGAGATTCAGCTTCCTCGTGGTGACAGCGTAGAACTCGTGGAGCACCTGGAGGCTTATCGTGAACGTGCCGTCCGCGGCCGTTTCGTCGACCAGGCGTCGAGCGATCGAGTGCTTCCTCTTGTCGGTTCCGTCGAACGCATAGATCAGGATGTTGGTGTCCAGGAAGACCCTATCGCTCATGGGCTTCTTCCCGTGTCCATTTCGCGTTGCCAACTCCCAGCGGTTTCTCATCCATCAGCCTGCGGAGGCGCTTGAGCGAGGCGCGTCGTTCACGGTCGCCGCCGGTCAGGCTTCTCAGGAACTCCCGGATCAGCTCGGTGAGGGTCTTGTTGCGCTGCGCGGCGGCGACGCGGGCGCTGGTGAGCAGCTCTTCCTCCAGCGCCAGAGTGAGATTCCTTTTCATCCCAGGCTCCTCTCTGTGTGAATCACATAATCACATTATTGCCTCGCGGCCCGGCGGGGTCAAGCGCCTTCACTGAACCCTCTCCAACTCCCGCTTGAACCGCTCGTTCAATACCTAGATAATCAAGGCACTCATACCTCGGGAATCAAGGCATGAACCTCCAGCCCCTCGTCCTCGCCATCCTCGAAGGCGGCCCGCTCTACGGCTACCTCATCGCGCGCCGCGCGAAGGCGAAGTCGGGGCTGCGCTGGGAAGAGGGAACGCTCTACCCGCTGCTTCATCGAATGGAGCGCGGGAAGCTCGTCTCGTCCGAATGGCGCACCGCTTCCGGCGGCCGGCGCCGCAAGTACTACGCGCTCACCCGGCGCGGCCGGTCCGTCCTCGCGACCGCGCGCGCCGACTGGAAGGAACAGGTCCAGGCCGTCTCGAACATCCTTTTCGGAGGGCGCCGCCATGCCGTCGCGCGATGAATCGCTTCGCAGGATCCTGGAGTCGCATCCCGCGGCCGCCGGTCTCGGCGCGGAGCAGCGGCAGGAGTTGCTCGACCACCTGTGCGACGCCGTCGAAGAGAAGGTCAGGGCGGGGAAGGGCGAGCTCGAGGCGACGGCGGAGGCGCTGTCCGAGATGGGCGACCTCGGGCGGATCGCGCGGCAGTACCCGCGGGAGGCGGTGGTCGCGACGGCGGAGGGCTGGACCGCGCGCGTCGCAGGGTGGTCGACTCCCGCGATCGGGTACGTGCTGCTTCTCGCGGTCGTCTTCCTCGGCGTCTTCATCGTTCCGCGAGTCGTCGTGACCGCCGCGGACGCCAATCTCGAACTGCCGGCGCCGGTCTGGCTGTTCCTGATGGCCACCGGCCGCGCGGGCGCCTGGGCTGGGTGGTTCGTGCTCCTGCCTGTGGCGGGCGCGCTCGCGCTCCGGAGGTGGGCGTCGCCGGAGAAGCGGCGCCTCGCGGGAATCCTCTTCGCGGCAGCGGCGCTCGTCTACCTCCTCGGGGCCGTGCTCGCGGTGTCCGTCACGGGGGCGCTGGCTTAAGAAGGAAGGAGATTGGCGACGGGGGTTCCCTCCGGGATCAGCTTCCCCGCGGGCTTCAACCGTCGCAGCTCCGAGATCCGGGGGGACCAGTAGTCCCTTCCCGATTTCAGAGAAGCGAGAAGCCTGCGGTCCATGGCCGACTCGAGGCGGCCGGACCCTGCGCCTCGCAGCCAACGGTGTCTCCGGGTGATGCCGGGTGGGAGAAGCCCGCCGTAGTGCGTGGAGATCTCAAGGGCGTCGTCGTTCCGGAAACAGTTGTCCAGGGCCCAATTCAGAAGCGGCGGATCCAGTCTGGATTCTCTCGACAGCCGCAATTTTACCAGCCGCGAAATGACCTCGTAATCACCCGGCCTGTTCGTCCTCGTGAGGTCCACCATGTCCTCGATCGAGGCGACGGGAATCTCCCCCCACGGCGTTCGGAACTTCTCCGCTCGTCCCGCCGCAGTCCGGAATTGTCCGACCCGCGGCGGGCGTCCCATCACGTCGAGGTATGCCGGCAGCCTGCTGCGTTGCGGAATCAGGAAATGGAATCCGTGGCCGCGACGAACGAACGCCTGCGTGAGGGGCGGCGTCAACTTGTAGACAGTCGCCCGGACCCGGGCGAGAGCACGCAGCAGCGCCTTCCAGTTCGCGGGCGCCGGATCCACCCACAGGTCGAGGTCCTGCGTGAAATGTGAGGCCCCGTACAGGATCGCCGCCTGTCCGCCGATCAGGAGGTACCGGACTCCCTCCTTCTCAAAGCTTCGGAAGAGACTTTTCATCGTGCGCCCTCTCCGGGTCCTTGAGGAAACGGCGCATGCGCCATGCGCGGATCAGGCGCTGGCCCGGGGTGAGGCGAAGCCAGTCCTGGCGGATCGGTTCGGACTCCATGGACTCCAGGAGCGGGTGCAGCTTCTTGGGCGTTCGCGCGGACCGGCGGGGCATGGGCGTCTTTTTACCACAATCCGGCCGCTCTCTCGACGCCGGCGGCGCGGGCCTGTAGATTCCATGCGTGCCCGCCGATCTCCTCACCAGTCCCGCCGCCGTCTCGGCCGAAGCCGCTTCCCTCGCCGCCGACTGGCGCTCGGAATCCGCCCCGGCGGCCGTGCGCGCGCGCCTTGACGCACTCCGGGCGCTGTACAGGACGCGTCCGGAGTTGTTCGACGCCGCGACTCTCGCCGTTCTGCGCGAGGTTTCCGCCGGCCTCAAGGCCGCTTCCGCGGACCCGAGGCCGCTCGCGGTGCTCAAGGAGGCGTTCGGGTACGACTCGTTCCGGCCGGGGCAGCAGGAGATCATCGAAGCGGTGCTCGCGGGGCGGGACTGCGTGGGGATCATGCCGACGGGGGCGGGGAAGTCGGTGACGTTTCAGGTGCCCGCGCGCGTGATGGGCGGGACGACCCTCGTGATTTCGCCGCTGATTTCGCTCATGAAGGACCAGGTCGACGCGCTCGACCAGGTGGGGCTACGCGCGACGTTCCTGAACTCGAGCCTGGGGGCCGAGGAAAAATCGGACCGGGTGGACCGGCTGATCGCGGGCGAGTTCGAGATGCTGTATGCGGCGCCGGAGGGGCTCGACGCGTCGGTCGGCCGGATCCTCTCCGCGCTCGATTTGAAACTCATCGCCGTGGACGAGGCGCACTGCATCAGCCACTGGGGGCATGACTTCCGCCCGTCGTACCGGAACCTCGCGGGGCTCAAGGCGCGGTTCGGCGGCATCCCGATTCTCGCGCTCACCGCGACCGCGACACCCGCCGTGACGACCGACATCGTCGAACAGCTCGGCATGTCCGACCCGCGCGTCGTCCGCGGCTCGTTCTTCCGCCCCAACCTCCGACTGCACGCGTACAAGAAAACCGAGGGCTTCGGCGTCCGCGACGCCATCCTGCGCCTCGTCGCCGCGCGCCGCGAGGAATCGGGCATCGTCTACTGCCTGTCGCGCAAGTCCACCGAGTCGACCGCCGATTTCCTCCGCGCGCATGGCGTCCGCGCCCTCCCGTACCACGCCGGCCTCGATCCCGCCGTCCGCGACCGCCACCAGGAAGCCTTCCGCCGCGACGACGCCGGCGTCATCGTCGCCACCGTCGCCTTCGGCATGGGCATCGACAAGTCCAACGTCCGCTACGTCATCCACCGCGACATGCCCCGCTCCCTCGAGTCCTATTACCAGGAAGTCGGCCGCGCCGGCCGCGACGGCGCCCCCGCCGACTGCGTCCTCTTCTACTCCTGGGCAGACGTCATGGCCTACGAACGCTTCGCCTCCGAGTCCAACCCCGACCTCGCCGCCCTCCAGAAAAAACACCTCCGCGACATGATCAACTTCGCCGACCGCCCCCGATGCCGCTGGCAGGGCGTCACCGCCTGGTTCGGCGAACGCCTCCCCCCCTGCGGCTCCTCCTGCGACGTGTGCCTCGCTTCGGACGTTCTCGGTGAAGCGCCTCCGCCGGGGCGGAAAGGGAAGAAGGCGCGCGGCGCTTTCCAGGCCGCGCCCGCGCGCGATCCCCTTCTGCGGAATCCCGCCCACGACGGCGACCTCGACTGGGATCCGGAGCTGTTCGAGAAGCTGCGCGCGCTGCGGAAGAAGCTCGCGGACGCGAAGGGAATTCCGGCGTACGTGGTGTTCACCGACCGCACGCTTCAGGAAATGGCCCGCCTCCGTCCGCGGAGCGAGGAGGATCTGCTGGGCGTGAGCGGGGTCGGGCCGAAGAAACTGGCGACCTGGGGATCCGTGTTCCTCGAGCTGCTGCGCTCCTGAGAGCGCGAGCAGAATTCGATCTCCGTATCAGACGCCTGAGAGCGTGAGAAGAATTCGATCTACGGCGTGGTCGGACCTCGCTCGCTTCGCGAGTTCGCCCCGACCGCGCCTGCGATCGAATTCTTCTCACGCTCTCAGGAAGTGCTTTGCCTCCCAGAGTTTGTGAAAAAATCGGCCTGGGGGCGGAGTCGGCCGGCACGTTCAGTCTTTGCCAACTGTGTGCCTTCCCGCCGGCCGGCGGAGCATCCCAGACCGATTTTTTCACAAACTCTGAGCAGTGCGGTGCGGTCGGACTTTGCTCGATCCGCTCGCGTTCACCGGGGGAGTGGAGGGCGCGGGTAGTTCAGAACGGCAGTGCAATCCAGAGTTCGGGCGGGAATTGAGCGGGGACGCCGGAGGTCCGGCGTCCCCGCGCGCTGGATTTCTCCCCTATTTGAACTTCTTGGTCGGATCGTCCGTCTCGAGGTCCACTTCGATGAGCAGGTCGCCCATCCCCGGGCGGTAGTGAACCTGGCCATTGCCGCTGATCTGGACGGTCCTGGCGGTGACGGCGCCGAACAGCTCGGCATCACCGGTGACCTGGACTTCGCCCGACATGGCGTACACCGCCATCCACGCCGTGGACGTTCCCGCCATTTTCACGCCGTTGGACTTGGTCGTCGAGGAAAGCAGCCACAGGTCCCCCGGGTCGCCGTCGGGATTCACCTCGCCCGAGATGTCCGTCGAGCCCGAGACGAAGATCCGGACCGTGCCCGACGACACGTCGAGCGTTCCCTTGATATCGACCTCAGTGAAGTAATAGTCCCCCTCCGCGAGCGTCAGCGTGTCGCCCGCCTTCACCTCGAGCTTGCCGTCCTTCACCGCCGAATTGCCTTTCTCAGTCGCGGGGGCGGTCGCGTTGTCGTTGGCCGACGCCTTCGAGGCGATCCAGTCCGTCAGCGCGGGGAACGCGAGCGGGTCGGCCCCCTCAACGATGCTTCCCGTGATTTCCGTCTTCGTGCCTTTCTGCTCCACCTTTCCGCCTGACACCGCGTTCCCGCCGATCCTCGCGTTGCCCTCAAGGCGCACGAGGTCGTTGCTGCGAACGACCGCGTCGTCGGTGAACGACGGGGGAGTTCCGGGCGCGTACGCGTTCACGCCCGCGTTGCCGTCCATCTTGGCCTGGTCCTGCCCGTAGACCGCCTGAGCCCACGGACGGATCTCCGTGGTGTCGCCGCCGCCCTGCGCCGGCGCCGTCCCGGCGAGGAGCGCCAGGGGCAGAACCCACATCAGCCTTCTCATGACGAACCTCCGTTTCAGAAATGTGGTCGGCGCCGGCCACGCCGGTGCCCGCCCCCGAATTCCGTTCTTATCCTGTCTTCGACCTGCCGAAATCCCACGTCCACCATCCCCCCGCCTGGCCCGTCCCGAGCGACCTGTGGTGCATCCGGATCATGTTCCGGTGGTGCGGCGCCGACCGGTAGAACGCCTCGAACGCCGCCCGCCCCGTCGAGCGCCCCGGCACGATGTTCTCGCCGATCCCCTCGCGGTCGCATTCGAAGCCGAAATGCGTCGCGCGCGCCCAGGGGCCCGCGAGCGCCGGGTCGGGCTCGACGTGCACCAGTCGGCCTCTCTTCGACATGTACTCCGCGTGCGTTCTCGCGGCCTGGCACAGACCCTCGTCGAGACGAAGAAGCGGCCGCCCGAGCAGCGCGCGGTAATCGTTGAGCGCCTCGGCCGCGTCCCACTCGACCTCCGACACCAGCGTCCGCTGCTTCCGGTTCCACGCGAGCGTCGCGTCGTCCTGCTCCGCCGTCGTGCCGGGCTCCCAGTCGAGGCGGAGGCGGTCGAAGTCGACGGGCGCGTCGCGCCGGAGCGTGATCGACGACGGGACGGTCTGCGGGCGGACTCCCAGACCGGCGAGGCGCGAGTCGATCCACTCGATCCGCGCGAGCAGCTCGCGCTGGCCCGCGGAGATCGGCGCGATCCGGAGCCCGCCGTACTTCCCGAGAAAATCGCGGACCGCCTGGACCCGCCGGTCCACCTCCTCCTGACCCTCGCGCTCCGTGTAATTCTTCGACTGGATCGCCGTAACCGCGGCGAGGCGGAGTTCGAAAAGCTGGCGCCGGAGGTCGACCAGGCGGGCCCACGCGCGCCTGTCGGCGGTGCGGACGAGATTCTTCATCGTGACGCCGCGCCACTCCAGCAGGATCGCCAGGGCCTCCGCGCGCCAGTCCGCCTCGCGGGCGAGCAACTCGTCGATCGCGTCGCGCCGGGCCGCCTCCGTGACGCCGACGCGCGCGCGGTGGGCGAAAAGGGCGGGCTGAAGGGGTTCTTCGTCGCGCGGGGCGGGGG
>JACPRD010000088.1 GCA_016190145.1 Planctomycetota bacterium
CCAGCGCATCGGCGCCACCGTACTCCCCGCCCTGAAAGAAGCCCTCCCCGACGCCGCCCCGAAAACGCGCTTCCAGATCTATAAGGTCCTCGGCGCCCTCGGCCCCGCCGGAGTGCCGCTTCTCACCGCCGGCCTCCGCGACGCCGATCCGGCGGCCCGCGCCGCGGCAGCGTCCGGACTCGGCACCGCGGGGGCGGACGCGCGCGAGGCCGTGCCCGCGCTGGTGGAGGCAATGGGGGATCCGGATCCGAAGACGGCGAAACAGGCGGCGTGGGCGCTGGGCAAGGTCGGCGAAGCCGCGGTCGAGGGGCTCGTCGTCCCCCTGGCCTCACCTGACCCCGCGATGCGCCAGCGCGCCGCCCAGGCCCTCATGGAGATCGGCCCCGCCGCCGCCGTGGCCGCCCCGTCGCTCGAAAAGGCCCTCGCCGATCCGGTTCCCGAAGTGCGCAACGCCGCGGCCTACGCGCTTTCGAGGATGGGGGAGAAGGGGCTGTCGGCGCTGATCGGGGTGCTGCGCAAGGGAAGCGAAGGGGAGCGCGAGGTGGTGGTGGCGCCGCTGGGGATGATGGGGAAGGAGGCGGTGGAGTCGCTGATGGCGGTGTTCCGGGTGCCCGAATCCGAGCCGGTCCGGGCCGCGGCGGGAAGGGCGCTTGCGGCGATCGGCGTGCCCGCGGTGCCGCCGGTGCTCGAGGCGGCGCGCGCGGAGGACCCGCTGTTGCGCGAGGCCGCGGCGCGCACTCTGGAGGCGATGGGCGGCGTCGCGGTGCCGGGGCTGGTCGAGTTCCTGGACGCCGGGAAGATCGAGCTCCGGCGGCTTTCCGCGCGCGTGCTCGGAGCCATCGGGACGCCGGCCATGGGCGCCGCGGCCGAGCTTCGCGAGGCGGCGAAGCACTCCGACCTGGAACTCCGCCGGAACGCCATCGACGCGCTCGGCCGGATCGGGGCGGCGGACGCGGACTCGAACGCGATCTTCGAAGCCGCGTTGCGCGATCCCGACCCCGGCATCCGGGTCGCGGCGGTCGGGCCCGCGGCGAAACTCGGGACCGACTTCGCGAAGACGATGACCGCGCTTTCGGAAATGCTCAAGGACTCCGACTCCGCCGTGCGCGTCGCCGTGCTGCGCGCGCTCACCGCCAACGTCGCCGGCGCGCTCGAAGCCGGGCCGGCGCTCTACCGCGAGCTCGTCGTCCCCGCGATCGCGGAGGCGGCCGCTGATCCCGACGCGAACATGCGCATCGAGGCGATCCAGGCTCTCAGCCTCATCGCCGCGCGCGACGCCTCGCCCCTCAAAGCCCTCGCCGGAAAACTCGGCGACGAGGACCCCTCGGTCCGCGCCGCCGCCGCCGTCGCGCTGGGCGGCGCGCGCCGCGAAGACTCGAAGATCTTCCGCGCGGCGCTCGAGGAAGCGGCGAAAGACGGGGACGCGGGGGTGAAGAAGGCGGTGGAGGAGGCGCTGAAGCGGCTGGGCGGGGGGGGAGGAAGGTAAACAGGGGAGTGACGGGGGCGAGTTGCCAGTGGCCAGGGACCAGTGGCCAGGGAGCAGCGGCTACGGCGGTCCCGCGTCTCGCGCTGGTGAATGGATGCGGGAATCGCCCGCCCAGAGGGCGGCGCAGGGGTGCCGTGCACCGGGATCCCTACGACAGGTGGCGCACGACCTCGACCAGCGCGTTCACCAGCAGCGACGCGTCTCCGCGGATCGCGGGACGGGCCTCTTCGCGAAGCGCCCTCGGCAGCTCGATCTGGATGCCGTGCTCGCGAGGACGGTTCACGATGTTGTTCTTGTGGACGCCGGCCAGTTCGCGCGGGATCTTCGAGTGCTCGTCGATGACTTCCCAGTTCGTGCCGATCGCGTTGCGGATCGCCTCCGCCGCGAGCTTCGCAGCCCGGTCCGCGAGGCCGCTGACGTAGATCGGATGTCCCTTGGTCTTCCCGTGCCCGTGGATCGCGATGCCCATGCGGCACGCCTTCACGGCGGAGTCGAGCTTCGCCGAGATGCCGGCCAGCATGTCCTCGCTGCAGACGTGGAGAGCGGCGTTCCCTGTCGGCCGCTTCGCGGAGAGGACGTAAAGCGTCGCGCCCGTGGCCTGGGCCACCGCGCGGGCGATTTCCTCCGTGCCGGGTTCGATCCCGCCCCCGTGCGGGGCGAAGATGCCGACGGGTCCGCCCGGAAGGAAGACTTCACGGACGGCGGGGTCCGACAGGACTTTCTTGAAGGCGGGAACGGCTGCGGCTTTGGCCGATGGTGAGGTAGGCATGGACAGGTGATTGTACTAGAAAGGGGGGGGCGAGGGAACCCCCTTGAAGGCGCGGTCGAAAAATTCTCCCGCCCGGTCTGCAAGGGCCGTTTCGCCGCGGCGCACAGCGCACCAGGAGAGCGATTCTGAAGGTCGTATGGGTCATGTTCGGCCCAACTTTCGGCCGGCGGCCCCGTAAACAGGAGGGGCACATCCGCGGGGGGACTGCGGAGAAACACATGAGAAGCTGCCTTCCGGCGCTGGTCTTCCTCGGGCTTCCCCTCGCCCTCGTATCGGCCGAAACGCCCGCCGCCGTCGACGCGGGCGCGGTCCGCAAGTGGCTCCTGGCCGAGCACGGCAAGCTCGCCGCTTCCTGCAAAGCGGACGGCCTCGTCGAGGAAGCCTGCGACGAGTACCGCATGATGCTCCTCGCCAACCCGGCGAGCGCCGAGGCGAAAAAAGGCCTCGCGACCGCGGGCCGTCTCTGGGTCACGCACTGGGACGAGGCCCTTCACTCGAAGTTCAAGGCCTACCGTGCCGACCGGAAAACGCTCGACGCCGCCGCCGCGGAAAAGTTCGTCGCCCTCGCGACCCGCGCTTCCGCCGCCAAATCCGCGGAGGCCTTCATCAAGCGTGCGCTGGAGTACGACCCGGACTGCAAGGAAGCGCGGGAGAAGGCGGGGCAGGCGTTCGTGGAGGGCTGCGGCTGGGTATCGAAGGCGGAGGCGGAGAAGCGGGCGCAGGGGCTGCTGCCGATCGGCGGGCAGTGGCTGCCTGCGAAGGACGTGGTGGAGCGGCGGAAAAAGTGGGCGGAGGCGTGGGTGGTGAAGGGGGAACATTTCGAGGTGACGTCGAATCATTCGCTGGAGGGAGCCACGGACCTGCTGGCGAGGGCGGAGGAGATGTACGGCGCGCTGATGCGGGAGTTCTCCGGTGTTGTCGCGCCGCCGAAACTGGACGCGCCGATGAAGATCGCGTACTTCGCGACGCGGGCGGACCTCGACGAGCATGACCGCGCCGCGCATCCGGGGCGCCCGTACCTCACGAGCTGGCCGGGATTCTTCCTGGCGGACGACAAGCTGTGCCACATCTGCCCGATGGCGCCGCACGTGATCACGACGATCCAGGACACGGTGCGCCACGAGGGCTGCCACCAGGTGACGTACTTCATGATCCCGGCGATCGGCGACTACACGCAGCGCCCCTGCTACTGGGTCATCGAGGGACTCGCGGCGTATTTCGAGACGACCGAGGTGCGCGACGGAAAAATCCTCGTCGGGAGCCCGACCCACCTGCGGATCCGCACCGCCCGGGAGGAAATGGCCGCCGGCAAGGCGGTACCGCTCGTGGAACTCTTCAGGATGAACCAGTCCAGCACCCAGCCCTGGTACCCGCAGGCCGCCGGCGTCGTGCATTTCTTCCTGAACGCGGCCGACGGCAAGTACCACAAGGCCTTCTGCGAGTTCTACCGAATCGTCCAGGAGGGCACTGCGGGGGAGGACACGTTTCAGAAGGCGTTCGGCCGGGGGCCCGAGACGTTCGAAAAGGAATGGCGGGAGTGGATCGCCGGGCTCAAGTAGCGAAGGGCTTCATGACCAGGACATCCCAACCGTCATGACGGACTCGTCGCGGGCCTTCCGAATCGCCTGGAAAGGGGATCGGTCAAGTTCGGTGTCCCGAGTCTGGGAGTCTACTTGATCACGAAGAAACTTTTTGCCTTGTCTGCGCGTTAAAGTAACGTCCTACGATGTAGGATGCCGAAGAACCAAGGCTGGGAAATAAGAACAGGAGGAGCCTACGCCTAGCGTCATCACTCTAAACGCCAACCTTACTTGGAGAGTGTGGCAAGACTCCAAGTCGGGGTGGTACGTCGGCGCGTGCGACCCGCTGAAGCTGACAGCGAGCGGCGAGACGTTTAGTGAGCTCAGTGCCGACATGGAAGGGGTGACTCAGGATCTGCTCCAGGATCTGCTCAAGTCCGGAGATCTTGACGCCTTCCTGAAGATGAGGGGGTGGAGTTACGGCGTCGCCGTCAAGCTGACTCCCACGTCGCGAGTTCGGTTTGATGTACCCTGGGAGGTGAAGCGGCTCGCCAGCATGCCGCGCGAGTTCGTGCATGCCTAACCCGCCGGGTGGAATCCGCACCACCCATCTGATTAACAAGGTTCGCGAGATGCGCTATTCGTTCCATCGTCAGGCGGACAGGGTGAACATCTACAAGTAGGGCGTCGACAGGGTCAACATTCCCCGTCGCGACATGACCCCTGAAGATCAAGCAAGGGCAATTCTCCTGCAGTGCGGCCTCTCGCCGTCCGAAGTTCAGAAGTTCATCCAGGCCGCACAAGCCTAGGGGCGGTGGCTCAACAGGTTTCCCCAAGGCCGCCGGTGCCCACAACGGGGACACAGGGAGCGGTCTGGCCACCGTAGGCGCTCCAGGTACTCCCGCCAGGCCCCTTCCGTCGCAAAGCTATCCTCGAACTCGAACTGAGTCGCTGGACCGTCCTCCCCCGGGGGCTTTGTGAGGTGTTGCACGGCAGGGTCAACCGTATAGCCCTCTCACGGCAAGAGGCGTGTCATCTTCGTTCTCGAAGGCTGACGATGACGAAGACTCCTGCCGCCGCGGAGGCGACGACGAAAGCCTGCACGAGAAGTCTCATCAGGTCGATTTGTGTTACTCCGAACGATTCCCAGTGTCCTGCATCTTCGGGGCCACACCATTCGCGCGGCTTCCAGTCAGGGGAGTCTCGCGGCAATTCCCACTTTGCCGGGTGCCACTCGCGGCATGGCGGGCGCGAGAAAATGGGGCTGTATACCGTGGTCCCATCCTCTCGTGACCACGGCGGAAACAGCCCCATGAGTGCGAACATCGACAACGCGGCGAGAGCGCACCACAGCCTTGCCGCGCGAGCCTTGGAGTTTGAGGGTCTGGTTACTCTGTCGGCGCTCGTGCCTCCAGGGAGAGCAGTTGGCGATCTCAGCGCGGCGAGGTACGTCAAGAGCGCGCAGCCTGCCATAGCGACGGGCCACATCACCAACTCGCCGAGGCCGAAGAACCAGGCAACGCCCCACCAAGGGTGCCCGTTCACGAACAGGAGTACGCCGATCACCACGCCCGCGACGATGTCCGCGAACACCATCAGGCCGATGAGGACTCGCAAGGTCGGGGCCGAGTCGCCGTTGATGACCGCTGAAAAGGGTGCCGCCTCGCAATCCCTGGCTGTGGGTGGCGTGGATCCGAGGAGCGGCGAGAGCTTAGGGGGAGTGGATGTGTACTCGCCTTCCCAAGTGCGCTTGCCACGCTTGCCGCTTTCGAGCCAGAGAAAGAGGGCGGCAAAGGCGACGATCCCCAAGAGCCCAAGCGCCGCCGAATGCACCTCTAACGGCGAGGTCGCAGCCGCGAGTTCCCCACTCACGAGGCGGCAGACAGATTCGGTCAATCGCGCCTCCCCGGATCGGTGTCCAGCCCGAACCCCGGCGATCATAACCCGATCTGGGACAAACCCGACTCAGGGTTGCGAGGCGGCGAACCCTTGGGCCTCGCCGCATGACCAAGTCCCTGTTCACAAAGCGCGATGTTCAACTTCGCGCCGCACTTGTCAAAGCCCGACGTGATGTCCGCTTTGCTCATGAAACGGTCGCGCCCGAACTCTCGGGACCGCGGTCACTCGTGTCCAACACCGAACGTGGACATCGCCGGACATCTGGGGGATTCGCTCAGAATGTGATTCAGATACGCCTGAAGCAGGCTGAGAGTCCCACAGGTACGGCACAAACCGACCATGCGCCGCAGGTTGTGTAGTGGGGGCGGTTGACGTAAGCTCTCCCCCGGAAAGGACGTAAGTGCTACTCGGCGGAGTGGCGTAACTGGCAGACGCAACGGATTCAAAATCCGTCGGGGTCACACCCGTGTGGGTTCAACTCCCACCTCCGCTATCGAATTCGCGCGGGATTCGTGAAGGGGACTGCGGCGCGCGGCCCGCGCGCTCGCGCGCGACGCGGGCCCGGGGTCCGACTTCGGGATTCCCCGCGCGCGGGCGCGCGGGCCGGCGCCTTGCCCCTTCACGAATCCCGCGCGAATTCGACGAAGTGCAGGCAGGCGACCGGTTTTTCCGGAGGTCCAGGACATGGAGGTCGCTTACATCGCGGCGGGAAACGGTCCCGCGCTGGTGCTCGTCCACGCGTTTCCGCTCGACGGGCGGATGTGGGAGCCCGCGCTTTCGGCGCTGATGCGGAAGCACACCGTGATTCTGCCGTCGATGCGGGGGTTCGGGCGGACGCCTCCGGCGGCGTCGGCCACGATGGACGAGATGGCGCGCGACGTGGCGGAGTTGATGGACCGGCTGGGAGAGAAGACGGCGGCGGTGGGCGGGTGTTCGATGGGCGGGTACGTCGCGCTTGCGTTCCAGCGGCTGTTCCCGGCGCGGTGCGCCGCGCTCGTGCTCGCGGATTCGCGGGCGGGGGCGGACGGGGCGGAGGCGAAGGCGAACCGGGTGGCGTTCGCGGAGGCGGTGCGCGCGGGCGGGGCGCAGGTGGCGGTGGAGAAGATGCTGCCGAAGCTGCTGACGCCGGCGGCCTCGCCGTCGCTGCGCGACTGGGTCGAGGGAATGATCCGGTCGGGTTCGCAAGAGGGGATCGCCGCGGCGCTGCTCGGGATGCGCGACCGGGCGGATTCGGGGCCGACGCTGCCGGGCATCCAGGTGCCGGTGCTTCTCGTCTGCGGGGAGAAGGACGACCTCACGCCGCCGGCGGACTCGAAGGCGATGGCGGAGAAGATCCCGGGCGCGAAGTACGTGGAGCTGGCGGGGGCGGGGCACCTGTCGCCGGTCGAGGCGCCGGCGGAGTTCGCGGATGCTGTTGTCCGGTTCCTCGCGGCGCACTGAAAGCGACTGTGATTTCGCGCGGCCTCCTGTGGTAGGCTCTGCCGTAATGAGGCCTGCGGCTGTTTTCATCGTCCTCGCGCACCTCGCGGCGGTCGTCGCCACCGCGGGGATCCCGCTCTGCCGCGGCGCGGACGGGCACGAGTCGTACGAGCTGCAGGCGGGGGGGTGCTGCGCGGCGGAAGCCGAAGCCCCTCACGCCGACGGGCACACCTGCGCAAATGCGTGCGGGGACTGCGGGGGAGCCTGTGTGCGATCCGCGCCCGATTGCGGCGACTGCGTGGACGAGATATCGCCCGTTTCGGCGGGCCTGAAGAGCGTGACGGCGGTGGTCCTGCCGCCCGCGGATGCCGGAGTGGCCGACGGTCGCGTTCCCGGCGCTCTGCCCGCGTGCCGTCCCGCCGCGGTCCTCACACAGGCGGCACCGGCCGCACCCGTTCCCCTCCGTTGTTAGCCGTTCCTCGACGTCCGGGTCCCTGATCTCCCGCTCCGCCCGCGGTGCGTCCGCAGGGGAAGGCGGGCCGGATTCCCCAACCGAGGAACAAAGATGTCCTTCCAACGCCTGCTGCGGGCGTGCGTCGTGCTGGCTGCGATGTCCGGCTGCAGGACCTACGAGGAAGCGTCGCTGCGCCCCGAGGAGGTGCTCGCGCGCGTCGACGCGGTGCGTCGTCTGGCGGCGGGCGGGGCGGGAGAAAGGGCGCCGGAGTTCACGATCGCCCGCGCCGCGGAGCTGCTGGCCGAGCACGGCCCGGCGCTTCGGATCGCGCGCGCGGAGTACGCGACGGCCCTCGGGCTCGCCGACGTGGACACGCCGCTTCCCAATCCCTCCCTCGAAGTCGGGCCCTCGTACGGCTTCGGCGCGGACGTCGAGTCGAACAGGCTCCAGCCGCTGGGATCGCTGGGGTTCGCGCTTCCGATCGGCGGCCGGCTCGGGCGGCAGGACGACGTCAACCGGCTGAAGGCGGGGCGCGCGCAGGTGGAGCTGCGGGTGGCGCACCGGGAGGCCTACCTGTCGCTGCGCCGCTCGTGGACGCGGCTGGCGCTCGCGCGGCGGCGGCTCGTGCTGGCCGCCGAGCTGACGGCGCTTGCGGCGTCGGCGGCGGACGGGGGGCGGCGGCTGGTGGAAGCGGGGCAGGCGACGGCGCTCGACCGGAGCCTGCTGGACCTGGACCTCGCGCGCGTGGAGGCGCAGGCGCACGACGCGGAGGCGGAAGCGGCGGCGGCCGAGGGCGAGCTGGCGGAGCTGCTGGGCGTGCACGCGGAGCATTTCCGCGCGCCGCAGGAAATGCCCGTCACCGACCTGCCCGCGGCGCCGCCGACGCTCGAGGACCTGAAGGCGCGGCTGGTCGCCAACCACCCGGGGCTCGCGCGGCTCCGCTCCGACTACGACGTGGCCGAGGGCGAACTGCGCCTCGAGATCGCGAAGCAGTATCCCGACATCCGGTTCGGCGCGAGCGCGGAGGGCGATCCCGGCGAGCGCAAGTACGTCGTCGGCCTCACGCTCGGCATCGACGTGCCCCTGTTCGACCGCAACGAGCAGGCGATCGCCGCGGCCGAAGCCCGCCGGGAGGAGATTCGCGCGAAGTACGAGGCGGAGGCCGCTTCCGCGCTCGCCCGGCTCGAGCGGGCCCACGCGCGCGCCGGCATCCTCACACGGAAGCTCTCCGCGATCCGCGGGAAGGTCGTGGTCGCCGCGCGCCGGCAGCTCGACCTCGCGGTGAAGTCGCTCGAGGCGGGGGCCGCGGACGCCCTTCGCGTGCTGGAGGCGGAGCGGGCGTTCCGCGACGTCATGGTGGAAGCGATCGAGACGGAGACGGAGGCGCGGGAGGCGTGGGCGGACCTGGAGGAGTCGGTCGGCCGCCCGCTGCTCCTGTTCCCCGGCGAGCTGGAGGAAAAGAGGCCGCCGGAGCCGTACCGCGAGCCCGAGGAAACCGGCTGCGGGTCGCAGGCATTCAAGGAGTCCCTGTCATGATCAAGTCCCTGTCCTGGATCGTGCTCAGCCTCGTCTTCACCGGGATCGGCCTCGCGGGCGGCTGGTACGCCTCGCGCCAGACGACACCGGCCGCCGGCGGGCACGCGGGCGAGAAGCATGAAGAACACGAGGAGCACGGCGCCGAGGCCCGCCTCTCCCCGCAGGCGCTCAGGAACATGGGCGTGACGTTCGCGGAGGCCGCGCCGCGGGACTACAGCCGCACCCTCGCGATCCCCGCCGTGGTCGCCGAGCCCCCTGCCAGTGAATTCCCGCTCTTCGCACCCGTGGCGGGACGCGTCATGACGACCCACGTCCCGGCCGGCGGCGTCGTGGACGCCGGCGCGCCCGCCATCACACTTCTCAGGGATGCCCTTCCGCTTCCCGCACTCGAACTCACGGAAGAAGTCTTCAAGCCCGCCAACGAGCAGTTCCACGAGGCGATCAGCGAGACGCGGCGCGCGCACCGGAATCTCGAACTGCTGAAGATGGAGCTGGAGCGCGTCGAGAAGTTCTCGGAGTCCGGAACGGTGGAGGGGTACCCCATCCTCCCGCGGAAGAACCTGATCGATCTGCGCTACGAGATCGCCCGGGCCGAAAAGGAGTGCCTGAACCTCCAGACGGAGCTGCGCCGGCACGGCTGCACGGACGAGCAGATCAAGGCGATCGAGGAGGGCAAGGCGACGCCGCTGCTCGGGCAGCGGTTTTGGAAGCAGGCCCTGGAGCTGAACGGTCTCTGGACGCCCGAGGCGCAGGCCCTGTACGCCGCGCTTCCCGAAAACGTCCGCGATCTGCCCCGCTCGATCAGCACGATCGGCGAGCTCACGGCAGGCGGGTTCGCGACGATGCCGCTGGCGGCGTGGCTCAAGGAAAACCCGGACGCGGGTGAGCATTTCCTGACGATCGGCGGGCTGATCCAGCGCGGTTCGAGTCTCGAGGAAGTGCGCTATCTGAACGACGCCGGGGCGCTCGAGGCGGTCGTGCCGGTGCGCGCGCCGCGGATCGCGGGCCTCGCCGATTTCGACCTCGCCGAACTGCTCGTGAAGCCCGGCGAGCACGTGGAGGCCGGCGCGAAAGTCGCCGTCCTGCGCAACCACCGCGAGACGTACCTGCAGGGCGAAGCGGCCGGCGGCGACGCGGCGGCGCTCCTGGCCGCGCTCGGCGAAGACGCCGCGGTCGCGGCGACGCCGCTCGTGGCGGGGACGGGGCCGGACCTCGCGGGGCTGCGGATCCTCTACGTCCGCAATGAGGTCTCGGACCGCGGCACCGTGGCGGTCGTCCCCGCGGCGAACGAGCCGCTGAACGTCCGCGACGAGGGGACGAAAGGGAAGTTCCGCACCTGGAAGCTCCGACCCGGCCTCCGCTACATGCTCCGGCTGCCCTCGGAAACCTTCAAGGGCGTCTACGTCGTCCCGAGCGACGCCGTCGCGGAGGACGGCCCGGACCGGATCGTGTTCCTAAAGGAAGGCGACGGCGTCAAGCCCGCGCGCGTCGTGGTCTTGTACCAGGACCACGAGGTCGCGGTGCTCGACGGGAAGAACTCCGAGCTGTTCCCCGGCGACGAGATCGCGCAGCACGGAGCGTTCGCGCTCGGCCTCGCGCTCAAGGCCGGGTCGGAGGAAGTGGATCCGCACGCCGGGCATAATCACTAGGAGACCGTCCGATGCTGAATCGCTTCATCGCCGCCAGCCTGCGCAGCCGCGTGCTCGTCCTCGCGGCGTCGCTCCTGGTCGCGTTCTACGGAGGCTGGGTCGCGCTCAGGATGCCGATCGACGTGCTGCCGGACCTGAACCGGCCGACGGTGACCGTCATGACCGAGGCCCACGGCATGGTCCCCGAAGACGTCGAGCGCCTCATCACCGTCCCCCTCGAGCAGCTCCTCAACGGCTCGACCGGCGTGACCCGCGTCCGCTCCTCCTCGGGCCGCGAACTCTCCGTCGTCCACGTGGAGTTCGACTGGGGAACCGAGATCTTCCGCAACCGGCAGATCGTGCAGGAAAAACTCCAGCTCGCCCAGGGCGCCTTTCCCCCCGGCGTCCAGCCCCAGATGGCCCCCATCTCGAGCATCATGGGCCAGATCCAGATGATCGGCGTCCAGAGCCGCTCGGGAAAAACCGACTCCACCGCGCTCCGCTCCATCTCCGACATCCAGATCAAGCCGCGCCTCCGCGCACTTCCCGGCGTCGCGCAGGTCGTCACCAGCGGCGGCGCACCACGACAGCTCCAGATCACCGTCGACGCCGACAAAATGCGCACGTTCGACGTGACGCTGGAGGAAATCGGCGAGGCCATCCACGGCGCCAACGTCAACACCACCGGCGGGATGCTCGACATCGGCTGGAAAGGGCCGCTCGTCACGTACACGGGACGCGTCGAGGATCCGCTGGACCTGGAGGAAGCGGTGGTGCGGGCCGATCCGGTCCGGCCGGTGCGCCTCCGCGAGGTCGCGAAGGTCGAGTTCGGCCCGGCCACGATTCTCACCGGCCAGTCCGGCGTGAACGGGACCCCCGGCGTCACCCTCGTCGTCTTCAAACAGCCCGCCGTGGACACCGTCGCCCTCACCCGCGCCGTTAACACCGAGCTCGCCCGCATCCAACCGACCCTCTCCGACGACGTCGTCCTCGTGAACAACCTCTTCCAGCAGTCCGCCTTCATCGAGCGCGCCGTCGACAACGTCGAGGACGCCGTCCGCGACGGCGCGATCCTCGTGGTCGTCATCCTGTTCATCTTTCTCCTGAACTTCCGCACGACGTTCATCACGCTCACAGCGATCCCGCTTTCGGTCGCCGTCACCGCGATCGTCTTCCAGGCCTTCGGGCTCGGCATCAACACCATGACGCTGGGCGGACTCGCGGTCGCCATCGGCGCCCTCGTGGACGACGCGATCGTCGGCGTCGAAAACGTCTTCCGAAGGCTCCGCCAGAACTCCCAGTCGCCCGAGCCGAAACCGCTTCTCTGGATCATCTTCAAAGCCTCGAGCGAAGTCAGGAACCCCATCCTCATCGGCACCCTCCTCGTCGTCGTCGTCTACCTCCCGCTCTTCTCCCTCACCGGCATGGAAGGCCGGCTCTTCACCCCCATCGGCCTCGCCTACATCATCAGCACGCTCGCGTCGCTCCTCGTCTCTCTCACGCTCACCCCCGTTCTGTGTTACTACCTCCTCGGCGAAAAACTCGCCCGCAGCCACGCCGGGGACGGGTTCGTGGTGCGCGCGCTGAAACGCGTCGCCGCAAAGACCATCCGCTTCGGCCTCGCGTTCCCCATGCCGATCGCCGGCGTGCTTCTCGCCTGCGTCCTGGCCGGGCTCCTCGTGCTCGGCACGCGCGGGTCGCAGTTCCTCCCCGCCTTCAATGAGGGCTCCGCCCAGATCAGCCTCATTCTCCCGCCGGACACGAGCCTCAGGGTGTCCGACGAGTACGGGCGCCGCATGGAAGCGCTGATCATGCAGGTCGCGGGGGTGAAGAACGTCGGCCGCCGGACGGGCCGCGCGGAGGGCGACGAGCATGCGGAGGGCGTAAACGTCACGGAGGCGATCGTGACGTTCGATCCGTCCTCGAAGCGTCCGCGCGAGGAGGTCATCGAGGAAATCCGGGACCGGTTGTCGTTCGAGTTTCCCGGCGTGGCGACGTCCGTCGAGCAGCCGCTCGCGCACCTTCTGAGCAGCCTTCTCTCCGGCGTGAACGCCCAGGTGGCGGTCAAGATCTACGGGCCGGACCTGGACGTGCTCCGGAAAGCCGCGGAGGAGGCGGAGGCGACGATCCGGCCGATCGCCGGGGTGCGCGACCTCTACGTGGAAGCGCAGGTTCTGGTGGACCAGGTCGAGGTGAAGCCGGACCGCGAGCAGCTCGCGCGGGCCGGGCTCACCGTGGAGTCGGTCGCCGAGACGATCGAGCTGGCGATGGCGGGGGAGTCGGTCTCGCGTCTTATGGTCGGCCAGGTGGCCTACCCGATCATCGTCCGGCTCGACGAGAAGGACCGCCGCAACCTGGCGGCGATCGGCAACATTTCGCTTCGCGCGTCCGACGGCTCGCAGATACGGCTCGGCGACGTCGCGGACGTGCGTCTGGCGAAGACCCCCAACAACATCAACCGGGAGAACGCTTCGCGCCGCATCGTGGTGCAGCACAACGTGGGCGGGCGGTCGCTCGGCGAAGTCGTGGCGGACGTGGACCGCGCGCTGGAGCCGCTGAGGAAAGAGCTGGCCGGGCAATCCGGCTACTCCATCCAGATCAGCGGGCAGTTCGACGCGCAGGCAGAGGCGACGCGCCTCATTTCCATCCTGAGCATCGTCTCGCTCGCCGCCATGTGCCTGATCCTCTTCATTCACTTCCGCTCCGTCAGCCTGACTCTTCAGGTGCTGGCCAGCATCCCCATGGCGTTCGTCGGCGCGGTGCTCTACATCATCCTGAGCGACCAGGTGATGTCGGTCGCGACGCTCGTCGGCCTGATCTCTCTGGCCGGTATCGCGACCCGGAACGCCATCCTGCTGCTCGACCACTACATCCACCTGATGCACGAGGAGGGCGAGCCCTTCTCGAAAGAAATGATCGTGCGCGCCGGGCAGGAGCGCATGGTCCCTGTGCTCATGACTGCGCTCTGCAGCGGCATCGCGCTCGTCCCGCTCGCGCTCGACGCCGACAAGCCAGGGCGGGAACTCCTGTTCCCCGTCGCGACCGTCATCATCGGCGGTCTCATCTCCAGCACCCTGCTCGAGTTCCTCGTCCGCCCCGGCCTCTTCTGGACCTTCGCCCGCAACGCCGCGGAGCGGCTCGCCGCGTATCACGAAGCCCAGGCGGACACGATGGAGGAGTTCGAGAAGGAGTTCACGGAGAAACCCGCGGCGCCGCCCGATCCCGGGCCGCCGTCACCCTCCGAGGGAATCGCCCATGCGTAGTCCGCTCGAGGGCCGGATCGCGGGGGCGGAGGCTGCGCGGCGGCTCTGCCGCCGCCCTACGGCCCGGCGCGCGGTCGCTCCGGTCGCGCCGATCTGCGAGCGGCGCTACTTCTGAAGTGCAGCTCGAATCGCCTTCGCCTCCGAGACCTGGTTGTCGTCGGTGGAGTCCAGAATGACGTTCTCGCAAAGCTTGACGGCATGTCCTCTCGCCGCCTTGCAGTACTCCGGATCCGTCCAGGTTTCCGCCATTTGTTTTAGAGTTCTCGCGGTCCGGAGCGCGCGAGCCACGTATTCTCGTTGGATGTCCTGGTCCGAAGGAGGGTTCGAGCGTGGTTTCGAGGCATCCATCCACGCGTCATAGTTTCCGTCTCTCCCCATATTTCGAGCGTCCTCCAGCCAATTCCAACGCACTTTGGGGTCTTCTTCCCTGTGAATGATGTCCAGCCAGGCGTCGAAGGCCTTGAGAGAGTACTGATCCGAGAGCCAGCTCTGGGCTTTTTTTCTGATGTTGGCGGCAGCATCGTATCGAGCAACGAACTCGAAAGCCGAAATGATCTCCTCCACGTAGTCATCGTCTTCCCGTTCGTTCATGTAAATCGCCAGCCGGTAAATGGCGTCTAGACGATCTTCGGCCTTCTCCCCTTGTCGGGCAACGCCCACAAGGGAAAGTATTTCTGTCTTCTTCGGTACGGGAAAGTCCTCTTCAGAGATGACGAGCGGTGACCGGTCTGGTTTCCCGGGCGGTGTCGCCTGCACTTTCGCCGGTTCCTCGGGTGACTTCGCGACCGGGGGTTGAGCCGCATCCGGGCGAGGTGCGCTGGCCCCTGCTGCCTCTGGCGATTCCTTGTCGTGGCCGCCCTTCCCGATCACAGGAGCAAGCCCTAGCCACAACGCCGCGCAAGAAGCGGCGAAGGCAACTCCCCAGGCAAGTTTTTCCCTGGCACCGAACGCACTCACAGCGATCGCTCCGCTTGGCGGTGGCGCGGGACGTCCGAAGACCCCCCGCGCTGCATTCGATTCTACTTGGAAGTAGGCCAAGGGAGCACCCAACCCTGACCGGGTGGGTTACCCCCAGGCGGGACCTCACTGCCGAAGCAGACTGGAGTCGATGCTCACCAACAGAAGCATGAACTCCGAACTCTAGGGCTGCGGCCGTCGTTGATAGTCAGGTGAGACCGGCACAGGATGTGTTGCAACACCTGCCAGACGGAGCTGATTTCGCGAAAGAATCGAAGAGAACCCATGCGGACACGATCTACTAGCCTGGTCAGGCGGAGCAACGCGCGGACAGTGCGCGGGTGTGCGCTCAGCATCCGCAGGATGTCTTCGGGGATTCGCCCGGGATCGGCTTGGCGACGTTTTGCGCCAACCGGAAAGGGACATGGAAAAGACGCCTAAGTCGTTGACTTCCCGTTTGAGGATCTCAATGAGCGTAGTTGCCCTAATCTCGGCATTCGGCTTGGGATGGCACATGCGATCTCGATTTGAGAGCCAGATCTTCGAGCAGGGGCCATCGTCGCAAGAGTTCCAGCAGCCTTGTGACTATGAAGCCTCGTCCAGCGGTAGAGGAGCCGAGCTACCTCTGGCCGCTACGACGATTTCTTCAGACGCGGTCGATGATCTCGATGTCAAATGCCAAGATCATCCCGAGCAGAACTCAAGCGACCGCTGGGATCTCCTGCGCGAGATATGGCATCTTTCGCGAGGCGATGAATCTCAGAAGCTAGGCGCCGCGGAGCTTCTGTTGAGTCTCGAAGGCGGTAAGTGTCCGGTCCCTCTTGACTTGGCCGGCGCAATCCGAGTGCAGGAGGAGGCATTTATCGAGTGGCTCCTGATGCAATCCGACAATCGTCTGAGAAAACTCAAGATTGAAGCGGCCCGATATCTTCACGCTTCGGCTTGTCGTATTGATGTCGATTACATCGCTCAGGCTGCCGCAGCCGAAACAAGCGCCGAGGTGTGCGATGCATTACTCAACGAGTTGTATGCACGACGAAACAATGCATCAATTGACTTCTTAATCGATGTTCTTCGCAATCACCCTGACGAGAGATCCTTGGTGCGCAAGGTGCTCACTTATCTGGCAGAACGACTCCGGCGGAATCCAAAGGAAATCCTCAGTGGGTACTCAGGGTTTTCGAGTCTGATTGTGTCGTCAGAAACTCGTATCGCGGATTCCCGCTTTTCGTGCAAGACGCGGGGCGTCCTGCTCGGTGATTCCGACCGCACCCGACTTCCAGAGATGCTTGAGTCGGGCGATCTGGTGGTCCTCATCGACGGCATTCCGCCCAGAGGCATCGCAGACCTCGGCGCCGCATGCCGACGAGCGGAATCGGAGAGGCGATGCGTGATGCTCGACCTCTGGCGAAATGGCGCACTGATCATGGTCTCTTGCCCGGCCGATGGTCTGGATGAATTTGAGTGCTGGTATGTCATTCCCAGATGATCTGGACCGAACGGCCACCTCAGGTCGTACTGCACGTTATCCGCCGTCCGGCAGTAGTCGTGCCCGCCGCCGGATTTCCTCGGGTTGCCTCCTTGGCAGGAGCGATTCCGGCGGTGGTACCGGTGCGTGCCGAGGCAGGTACCGCCGCAGGAACAAGGCGATCCGCATCTCACGACCCGGACGGCCGTCCCGCACGACGCCCTTCCCGGTATCGTCCGCACGCCTCGACGTGGCGGCCCACGACCGCGAGGAGATCTTCCGCCGCTGCGAGAAGCCGCGCGACCCGGCGCGGGCGGAGGCGGTACCAGGTGAAGCGGCCGCGGGTCTCGCGTTCCACGAGGCCGCAGCACCAGAGGCAGTCGAGGTGCATCGAGGCGCTGGGCTGGCTGAGGCCCGTGGCGCGGACGACGTCGGAGACGCAACGGGGGCCGGCGCGGAGGGACTCGACGATGGCGAGGCGGGAGGAGTCGGCGAGGCCGCGGAAGAGTTTCGCTTTGAGGTCGAGGTTCCGGATGGCGTTCGTCCTTGAACGGGGGAGCCTCATTATATAAGCTCTGACTGATATGCGGAACGGGCGATTCCTGGCTCTTGTCCGGCTGACGGCGGCGGCGGCCTACCTGGCCGCGCTGACGGCGACGGCCGGCGTGCCGCTCTGCACCGCGGCGGACGGACACTCGGCCTACGAGATCGGGGGCGACGAGTGCTGCGGCGAGCTGCACGCGCAGGCCCCCGCGACGGTCTCGGGCTGCTGCGATGGCTGCGGGGCCGGTGAGTCCGTGGCTGCCGCCCCCGACTGCGGCGGCTGCAGCGACGTCCTCGCGCCTCTGCCCGGTGGAATTCCCTCGACCGACGCCGCCGTTGCCGCTGGGATCGAGTTGCCCGCGACCGGCGTCGAGAACGGCTCCACCCCTGGCGGAGCGGCCCTCGCGCCGCCCGCCCCCGCGGCCTCGCCTCCGCCGCCTCCCGCCGTCCTGCGCTGCTAGACCGGCGAATTCAGCTCTCACGGGTCGCGCCCGCGGTGCGCCCGCTTCACCCACACGTTCCCTTTCAAGGAGTCCGCCATGAAACGCCTGTGCCTCTTCCTGCTCGTCCTCCCGCTCGCTCTCGGGGCGGAGGAGAAACCGAAGAAGGACTTCACGAAACTGGTCCCGGTCGAAGGGAGCGTCGTCTGCCTCGGGTGCGAGCTCGAAGCGGACGGCGCCGACGCGCAGTGCACGCTTCACTCGAAACATGCCCAGGCCCTGAAGGACGGCGACGGCCGGCTGTGGAACGTGCTCGACAACAAGCGCGGCCATGTGCTGCGCTCGAACGAGAAGCTCCGCGGGAAGACGCTGCGCGTGCACGCGTGGAAGTACGACAAGGCGCAGACGCTCGAGGTGTGGAAGTACGAGGTGAAGGACGGCGACAAGTGGACGATTTACTCGTACTGCGACAACTGAGGGTTTGAAAAGGGCGACAACGGCGAGGCCGACCTGTGCGGGGACTGCAAAGAGTAGGACCCGGGGTCGATCGGCCGGAGCCCTTGAAAGGCGCGGCGTGACCGCGCGAACAAGCCACAAGTCGAGGACACGGACATGAACCGCATTGTCACGCCGCTGGCGCTTCTCGCGCTGGCGGCGGCTTTTACCTGGGTCGCTACGGGCGGAAAGAACCCTTGGGCGAAGCCCCCGGCGCACGGCGCGGACTGGTGCGAGGCGCACCAGGTGGAGCTGTCGAAGTGCGAGGTCTGCAACCTGAAGCTGCGGCGCGGCGGGACGTTCACGACGCCGCTCCGGGAGCCGAAGGAAGGCGAGTGTCCCAACACGCTCGTGATGGTGACGCTTGCGCCCGGGGCGGCCGAGGCCGTCGGGCTGGCGACGCACGAAGTCCAGGCGCGGCCCGTCGCGGAAACGATCCGGGCCAACGCCGAGACCGCGTACGTGCCGACGCTGTGGGCCCGCGTCGCTCCGCGCATTCCAGGGGTGATCCGGGAGGTCAAGGTCCTCCTCGGCGACGAAGTCGAGGCGGGCGCGGCGCTCGCCGTGATGGAGTCCACGGACTTCGCCAACGCGAAGTCCGACTATCTGCAGGCGCTGGCCGTGCTCGACCTGCGGCAGAAGACGTACGACCAGGAGCAGTCCCTCTTCGATAAGCGCATCTCCTCCGGCCGCGACCTCCTCAACGCGAAGACCGCGCTCGAAGAGGCCCGGTTGGCGTCGCGACGCGCGGAGCAGGCGCTCTCGGGGCTCGGGCTCTCCCCGGAACGCGTCAAAGCCGTGGCGGAGTCGCAGGACACTTCCCCCCTCATGGAAATCCCCGCGCCCTTCGCAGGCGCCGTGGTTCTCGCGGGAGCGGTCGTGGGCCAGCTCGTGTCGCCGGAAGCGCCGGTCTTCGAAGTCGCCAACGTCGAGCGGCTGTGGGTGTCGGCGGACGTGTACGAGGCGGACCTCACGAGGGTGGAGAAGGGGCAGAAGGTGGTGTTCACGGTGGAGGGGTTGCCGGGGAAGCGGTTCACGGGTCGGGTGGTGGCGATCGGCGGGCAGGTGGACGACCGGACGCGGACGGTGCCGGTGCACGCGGAGGTGAAGAACACGGACGGGCTGCTGCGCGGGCGGATGTTCGGGCGCGCGGAGATTTCGGTGAAGGCGGCGGAGCCGAAGATGCTGGTGCCGAAGGAAGCGGTCCAGAACGACGGCGACTGCAGCCTGGTGTTCCTGAAGACGGGGGCGGAGAAGTACCAGGCGCGGAAGGTGGAGCTGGGGGTCGTGTACGAGTCGGGGTACGAGGTGACGGCGGGGCTGGTGCCCGGGGACGTGGTGGTGACGACGGGGGCGTTCCTGCTGAAGACGGAGGTGATGAAGGGGCAGATGGGGGCGGGGTGATGTCCGGAGGAATAGGGGGCCCGGTGGGTCCCGATGGAAGGGAAAGAACCTATTACCGATTCCCCGTACGGGCGCGCCAGTGGCGCGCCCGCACCACGAAACAAGGGTAGGACAACAATCGAGGGTCCCGTCGGATGCTGAACTGGATCATCGACGTGTCCCTGAGGAATCGGGGAACCGTGATCGTCCTCGCGCTGATCGCCGGGGCGCTCGGGGCGGCGTCGATGCAGAGGCTCTCGATCGACGCGTTCCCGGACGTCACGGACGTCATGGTGCAGGTCAATACCATGGCGCCGGGGATGGCGCCCGAGGAACTGGAGCAGCAGGTGTCGGCGCGCGTCGAGGCGGCGATGGGCGGGCTGCCCAACCTCAAGCTGGTCCGGTCCACGTCGAAGTTCGGGCTTTCGCAGGTCGTGCTCGTGTTTGAGGACGGGACGGACCTGTGGTTCGCGCGGGCGCAGGTGCTGGAGCGGCTTCAGTCGGTCGAATTGCCCGCGGGGCTCGAACGGCCGACGATGGGGCCCGTCGCGACGGGACTGGGGGAGATCTACCACTACATCGTCACGGCCCCGAATGGGGACCTGACCGACGCGCGCACGATCCACGACTGGCTCATCAAGCCCCAGCTCCTCGCCGTGCCGGGCGTCGCGGAGGCGAACTCCTGGGGCGGATTCGAGAAACAGTTCCACGTCGTCGCCGACCCCGCGCGGCTCGTGAAGCACGGCCTCACCCTGCGCGACCTGCTCGAGACGCTCGAGCGCTCCAACCTCAACGTCGGAGGCGGCGCCGCGAACGGCTCGGGCGAAATCCTGCTGATCCACGGGATCGGGACCGCCACCACCACGGAGGAAATCGGCGCCATCACGCTGCAGGCGCTCGACGGCCGCCCGATCCGCGTGCGGGACGTCGCCGACGTCGTCGAAGGACACGAGATCCGGTCGGGCGTCGTGACCGCGGACGGGAAAGGCGAAGCCGTCCTCGGGCTCGGCTTCATGCTCATGGGCGAAAACAGCCACGTCGTCGCCGCGCGCCTGCGGAATCGGATGGACGAGTTGCGCAAGTCCCTTCCCGCCGGGACGCACGTCCGCGTGGTCTACGACCGCACCGAGCTGGTCGACAAGGTCATCGCGACCGTGAAGAAGAACCTGTTCGAAGGCGCGCTTCTCGTCATCGCCATCCTCTTTCTCTTTCTCGGCCATTTCCGCGCCGCGCTCATCGTCGCCGCGGCGATCCCGCTCTCGATGCTGTTCGCGTTCAGCCTGATGCTCCAGGCCGGCATCGCGGGCACGCTGATGTCGCTCGGCGCCGTGGACTTCGGGCTCATCGTGGACTCGAGCGTCATCATGGTCGAGAACACCGTACGGCGCCTGCACGAGGACGAGTCCGGGCGGCCGGTCGTGGAAGTCGTGAGCGAAGCCGCGCGCGAAGTCCGCAAGCCGACGATGTTCGGCGAGCTGATCATCCTGATCGTCTACCTGCCGATCCTCGCCCTCCAGGGCGTCGAAGGGAAACTCTTCCGCCCCATGGCCCTGACCATGGTTTTCGCGCTCCTCGGGTCGATGGTCCTCTCGCTCACGCTCATGCCCGTCCTCGCCAGCCTCTTCCTCTCCAGAAAGTCCGCCGGGCAGGAAGACCCGTGGATCATCCGCGCGCTGCGCCGCCTTTACCGGCCCGTGGTGGCGTTCGTGGTGGACCGGCCGGTCCTCACCCTCGGCGCCGCGCTGATCGCGGTCGCGGGGACGGTTCCGGTCGCGCTCCGGCTGCCGTCCATTTTCGTGCCGAAGCTCGACGAGGGTTCGATCGTCATCAACACCATCCGGTTTCCGGGCGTCTCCATCGAGGAGTCCGCGCGCCTCTCGACCGAACTCGAACGGCGCCTCCTCAAAGAATTCCCCGATGAGATTGAGAGCACCTGGACGCGCACCGGAACCCCGGAGGTCGCGACCGACCCCATGGGCATCGAAGTCAGCGACATGTTCGTCATGCTCCGGCCCCGCGAGAACTGGAAGAAAGCGGCTTCGCGCGAGGAGCTCATCCGGAAAATCGACGACCTCCTGAAACCCCTTCCCGGCATGAACTACGCCTTCACCCAGCCCATCGAGATGCGCTTCAACGAGATGATCGCCGGCGTCCGCACCGACGTCGGCGTCAAGGTGTTCGGGGACGACTTCGAGGTGCTGAAGGAGAAGTGCGCGAAGATCGAAGCGATCCTGCGGTCGATCCCGGGCGCGGCGGCGCCTTCGACGGAGCCGCTGGTCGGACAGCCGGTCCTGCGCGTCAAGCTGAACCACGACGCGCTCTCGCGGCACGGGCTGCAGCCGGGAGACGTGCTGGACCTGATCGAGGCGGCGGGGGGCAAGGACGCCGGGGAAGTGCGCGCGGGGCTGATGCGGTTTCCGCTCGAGGTCCGGCTGCCCGCGCGCACCATCGACACGCCCGAGCTGTTCGGCACGCTCCTCGTCCCGTGCCCCGACGGCCAGCGGCTTCCGCTCTCGAGCCTCGCCTCCATCCGGCGCGAGTCCGGTCCGCTCGTGATCAACCGCGAGTGGGGAAAGCGGCGCGCCATCGTCTCGGTCAACGTCGACAGCGGCGACCTCGGCGGGTTCGTGGCGGAGGCGCAGCGGCGCGTGGACGCCGAGCTGGGGAAGGAGCTGCGCGAAGCGGGGTGCCGCGTGGAATTCGGCGGCCAGTATGAAAACCTCGTCCGCGCCTCGAAAACCCTCGCCTGGGTCGTTCCCCTCGCGCTCCTCCTCATCCTCTTCCTCGTCTACTCGACCTACGGCAACATCCCGGATTCGCTTCGCGTCTTCACCGGCGTTCCGTTCGCCATGGTCGGCGGCGTGCTCGCACTTCAGCTGCGCGGGATGCCCTTCAGCATCTCCGCCGGGATCGGATTCATCGCGCTCTCGGGCGTCTCGGTGCTGGCCGACATGGTGATGGTCTCCACGATCCGCCAGTTCCTCGACGCGGGGCGCGGCGTGCGCGAGGCGGTGCTCGCGGCGGCGGAGCAGCGGCTGCGGCCGGTGTTGATGACCGCGCTTGTGGCGAGCCTCGGGTTCATCCCGATGGCGTTCAACACGGGGGTCGGCGCGGAGGTTCAGCGGCCGCTGGCGACGGTGGTGATCGGAGGGCTGGTGACGTCGACTTTGTTGACGCTGCTGGTGTTGCCAACGTTGTATCTGTTGGTGAAGCGGAAAGTGGCGGCGTAACTTCAAAAGGAGAACTTCAAAGGCAAATTAACTTCAAACGAATAACTTCAAGAGGCAACCGATGGATATGAAGGAGAGGTGGGGGCCGCTGCAAGACCGCCGGGACGCGCCGGATGATGTCGGCCTGTTGTCCCTTGAAGTTCTCAATTTGAAGTTACTTTGCCTTTGAAGTTCTCCCTTTGAAGTTCCCCGCTCTACCCCTGCCCCTTCCGACAATCCCCACAAGGGCACAAAGATCTCAGGAACTCCCAGGCATAAATCCCCGTCTGATGTCCATCGTTCCAGAAGATGTTCAGCGCGTACCGGCCGACCGGGCGGATCTCCGTGATGCGGATCGTGTCCTTGTTGATGACCAGAGGGCCGAATTTCTTGCGCAGGTCGTTGCATGACGCGCAGGGGCAGCTCTCGCGGAGATGCTGGAAAGGCAGAACGGTGCGGTGGCCGTCCTTCCACACGATGCCGACATCGGTAGCGGAGGCTTCAAAGATGTCGATCGGATCGATGCTCGGAATCGTTAGAATCCTCGATCAGCGGGGCGCGCGTGAAATTACCCTGCGGCAGCGGAACTGCAAGACTTTTTACAGGCGATCAGGGAAACGAGCGGATGTTCGGTTCATGTTAGGATGTTTTGGCGGCGCCGCGCGGCACGCCAGTTGGAGTACCATGGCAGCCAACCGAAACGGGGGACCATGGAACGGCTGACGCGGGAGATCCTGGAGCGCATCGCGAGCGAATTCGGGCTCCGACCCGAGGATCCGCAGGTGCTTCAGATCGCCTACAAACTCCTCTGGGAAACGGCGACCGGAGTGCCCGCGGACCGCGCTTCACGCGATCCTCACCCGCTTCTCCCGGCCAGCGACGACCCCGCGATCCGTCCGCCCGACCAGGACGACCTCTCGGACCTCGTGAACTCGATTCTCGACGACCCGCACCCGAGAACCACCTACCTCGCCCACCCTCTCGCCGTCGCGGTCGAATCCAAGTCGACGGGCATCTGGATCAAGGATCTCCTCACCGACCTGCACCGGGACGGCGCCTCCCTCGAGGAAAGGCAGCAGAAGATCGACCGCTTCCGCGATTTCGCGCCGGCGCCCGTGAACAGCGATCTGGCGGAACTCGTCGCGGCCGTGCCGGTCCCGCCTCCGGCGCCGGCTTCCGCTTCCCCCGGCCAGATCCGCCCGCGATTCGTCGGGCGCGCGGCGACGCATCCGTCGGGGCGTTCGCAGGGAGCGGACAAGGAGGGGCTGACGCCGGAGCAGGCCGCGAAGAACGCGCCGGCGTGGCTGATCTCGCTCGCCCTCCACCTCGTCGTCGGCGTCGTCCTCATGAACATCGTGTATTTCTCGACGAGGCAGCGGCGGGCCGACGTGTTCCTGATTTCCTTCCGGCCCGCGGAGTCGAGGCTGGAGCCGCGGGTCGAGCCGGGGCCGGACGGCGATCGCGGGACGGGCAACCAGGACAAGGGCGAGTTCGGAACGGAAAACGACGAGTCGAATCCCGCGGGCCGCGAGGATCCGGAGGACCCGAATCCCACCGGCGTGAACCTCCCCGACCCGCGGATCCCCGACGAGATCGCGCCCGGACTGCACGTGGGGACGGGAGGCGGACCCGAAACGCCGGGCGATGGGAAGGGCTCCGACATCCCCGGCACGGGCACCTCGGGCAGGAACGGACTCGGCGGCCTGTACGACGGCCGCGGCGGGTCCGGGCGGAAACGGGGTCTTCAGGCGAACGGGGGCGGCGCGGACACGGAGGCGGCGGTCGAGGCCGGGCTCAAGTGGCTGGCCGATCACCAGAGCGCCGACGGGTCGTGGGCGGGCGAGGACGGCTCGGCGATCTGCGGGCGGGCCGAGGGCTGCTGCGGCCAGATGACGTCGCAGGCGCCCGTCGCGGCCACGGGTCTCGCGCTTCTCGCGTTCCTCGGCCACGGACACACCCACGTCGGCGAGGTCCAGAAGGACCCCTGGGCTGCCAACGTCGCGCGGGCGGTCAAGTTCCTGCTCGGCCGCCAGCAGCCTGACGGCCTCTTCAAGGAAACCGGCTACGACCAGAATTACTCGCAGGGAATCGTCGCCTTCGGCATCGCGGAACTCTACGCGATGACCGCTGACCCGGCTCTCCAGGAGCCGGCGCAGCGGGGCATCCGGCGGGTGCTGGATTCCCAGCAGGAAAACGGCGGATGGGATTACATGTCGTTCCGGACCGGCCGCGGCGACGTCTCCATCACCGGCTGGCAGGTGATGGCCCTCCGCTCCGCCCGCGCCGGCGGCCTGATCGTGCCGAAATCGGCCTGGAAAAGAGCGCAGGGGTTCCTCGCCGATGCCTCCGACGCGGAGAAATCCGAGATCAGCTACGACGTCTACATGGGAATGCGCGAAGGCGGCTCGATGGGAACGCTGGCGAGCGGCCTCGTTTCGCGCGCCTACCTCGGCGTCCGGGACGATCGCTTTGAAAAACTCGCCGCCCTCAGGATCCTGGACGTCCCTCCCGTCTACGGGCGCCAGCTCCACACGCCGCGGGAAGGCTGGGCCAATTCCATGTACTACATCTACTACGCCACCCTCGCGGAGTTCACCCTCGGAGGGGAGGCGTGGCCGAAATGGAACAAGCTGATGAAGAAGGAACTCATAGGCTCCCAGGTGAAGACGGGTCACGCGACCGGCTCGTGGGACGTTCATGGCTACGACGCGACCTGCGGAGGGCGCGTCTACACGACCGCGATGGCGATCATGTGCCTCGAGGTCTACTACCGCTACCTGCCCGCGTACAAGAGCGACGCGCGCTTCGCCCCGCTGGACGACTCGACCTCCGAGGCCACCAGACGCCCCGGACTGCGCGAGACTCCGCTCGAGGATCTCGTGCACGATCTCAAGAGCCCGAACATGATGGCCCGCTGGGGCGCCGCGCGCGAACTGGCCCGGCGCCGCGAAGTCTGGGCCGTCCCCGCCGTGATCGAGGCCGCGAAGTCCGAAACCACCAGCGCGAAGGCCCTCCTCGTCGAAAGCCTGGGCGGTTACGGCAAAAACCCCGACGCGATCGCGGCGCTCGTGGAATTCGCGGGTGAAGCGGATCCGATCGGGCCGGCGGCCGCCCGGGGACTGAAGAACGCGACGGGGCTGGAGCACGAGTCGGCGGAAGCATGGCGGCGGTGGTGGGAAGAAACGAAGTAGAAGGCGACCCGCGGGATACAATAGGACGAAGCGATGGAAAACGCAGCGACGCCGGAACCGCCCGCCAGACCCCGTTCGCGAATGAGGAAGGCCGCCGTGCGCAAGGCGCTTCGGCCGCAGGGAAAGGTCCCCGCCGGCATCCAGGGGCTGACGCGGAAGATCCAGGGCGGGCTGCAGTCCGAGCGGACGAAGAAATGGGACGCGGAGGAGGCGCAGAACATCTCGACGTGGGTGAGCCGCAGTCCGGCCTGGGCGCTCTCCGTCGCCTTTCATTTCGTCGCCGCCGTCATCCTCATGAACGTCGTCTACTTCACGCACAGCGACCGCCTCGGCCAGGTCTTCCGGATGACGCTCCGCGCTTCCGCCCCCGGCGGCGCGAAGCAGGGGGACCAGGACAACGGGATCAACGGGGACAAGAACGAGGACCAGGCGCCCGCGGGCAAGCCGGTCGAGGACGCGCCGCCCGCTTCGAGCAAGGGCCTGCCCGAGAAGAAGGACGAGAAGGTGATTTCGGGCGGGCTTCCGATGAAGGTCGACATGGGGGAGACGTCGGGGCAGAACGGGATCGGCGGGATCTACGCCGGCCGGGGCGGCGCCGGGCGCGGAAACGCGCTTCGGCAGTACGGCGGCGACGGCGTTTCGGAGCAGGCGGTGATGGACGGGCTGGAGTGGCTGGCGCGGCACCAGGGGAAGAACGGCGCATGGGATCCCGAGCGCTACGACACGAACTGTCCGGCGGGGGATTCCTGCAACACGGACGAGAAGGGAAGCGCGGGGTACATCGGGGCGACGACGGGGCTGGCGCTGCTCGCGTTCCTGGGGGCGGGCTACTCGCACCTGGACGACCATCTGCGTCCGCAGGACGAGGGCGGGCCGGTGGTGCACGCGTACACGGCGACGATCACGAAGGCGCTGAAGTATCTCTGCCGCGAGCAGGAGCGGGACGGCTGCGTGGATCCCTCGGGGACGCGCAACATGTACACGCACGGCATCGCGGGGCTCGCGATCGTCGAGGCCTACTCGATGTCCCACGACGCCGCGCTCCGGCCGCACGCGCAGCGCGCGATCAACTTCGTCGTCGAGGCGCAGCAGGACTCGGGCGGCTGGAACTACACGCCCGACCACATGAACCGCAGCGACACTTCGATCACGTCCTGGGCGGTCATGATGCTCCGCTCCGCGCGCGCGGCGAATCTCGCGGTGCCGAAGCGGACGTGGGACCGTGCGAAGCGGTTCATGCACAACGTGACGGACTACCAGACGGGGAACATCGGGTACTGCGTGCAGGGTCCTCCCACGCGGACGACGCCGGGCTGCAACGCGATGATCGCGATCGGGATGGCGACGCGGACGTATCTCGGGATGCCGGACGACCAGTCGCTCTCCGAGAAATGGATCAAGGAGTTGAAGGCCGTGCCGCCGCGGTACGACGAGTACGCCGGCCGCTGCCCGAACTGGGGCGGGCTGATGAACCGCAAGGGGCACGGGCACAACTCGCTGTACTACACGTACTACGCGACGCTCGCACTGTTCCACCACGGCGGCGCGCCGTGGGACGAGTGGAACAAGAAGATGCGGGAAGCGACGATTCCGACGCAGGACAAGGAGGGCCACGCGAAGGGTTCGTGGGAGCCGGTGGTCTGGGACGGCGCCTGGGGCGGCCGCGTGTACACGACGGCGTTCAACGTGATGAACCTCGAGGTCTACTACCGCTATCTGCCCTGCTACCAGGTTGGCGCGGAGTTCGGCCTGGCCAAGCTGCTCGAGGACGGCGAGTGGGACAAGGTGCTCGAGGACGCGCAGAAGGGGAAGTTCGGCGAGGTCTCCGGCACGGCGAGCGAGACCCCCGAGGAGCCCGGGAAACCCGTCGACGCGGAGGCGCCGCGCGACAAGCGGCCGGAGCCCGTGAAGCCGGCCCGGGGCGTCGAGGACCTGATCAAGGACCTGAAAGCGGACGACATGATGACGCGCAGGAACGCCGCGAAGGATCTCTCCCTGCGCGCCGAGAAGACGGCGATCGTTCCGCTCATCGACGCCGCGAAAGCCGAGAAGACGAGCCTCCAGCCCGTTCTGATCGAGTATCTCGGCAACTTCGGCGACGAACCCGCCGTCCTCGACTACCTGATCGGCGTGCTCGAAAACGAAGACCGGCCGCGCCACCGCACGGCGGCCGCCGCGGGCCTGAGGCGCGCGACGGGCGAACTGACGCTGGGCGAGGAGGCGCGCGCCTGGAAGGAGTGGCGCCAGAAGCACGAGAAGGAGTCGGGCAAGTAGCCGTACGCTCTCCCGGGGGGGTGGGCCGGCCGGAACCGCAACCATGGACGAACCCGTTCCCGCACCGCGCGTCCCCTCCACCGTCGCCGACTTCCTGTCGCGCGCGCAGGCCCCTTCCATGAAAAAATCCGCGCGGCGCATGTGGAAGGGTTCTGCGGCGCGCAAGCCGCTCGGGCCGCAGGGCAAGGTGCCGGCCGGAATCCGCGGGATTTCGCGCCGCACGGCCGGCGAGCTGCAGGCGGAGCGCGCGGCAAAGTGGGAGCGCGAGCAGGCGCGCGACATGCGCTCGTGGGTCAGCCGGAGCCCCGCGTGGGCGCTCTCCCTCGCCCTGCACCTCGTCGCGGCCGTCGTGATGATGAACGTCGTCTATTTCACGCAGGGCGCGCGCATCGGCCAGGTCTTCCGCATGTCGCTGCGCGCGGCGGCTCCGGGCGGCGCCGATCAGGGCGAGCAGGACGCCGGCGTGAACGGGAAGGACAACGAGGACAACGCCCCCGCGGGCGACCTCGACCCCGACGCCCCGCCCCTTCCCATGCCGCCCTCCTCCGACACCGCCTCCCTTCCCGCCCTCAACGACGGCCGCGCCCCGGCTCTTCCCATGGGCGTCGTCGGCGAAACTTCCGGCGAGAACGGATTCGGCGGGATCTACGCGGGCCGCGGCGGCTCGGGGCGCGGCGATGCGCTTCGCAGGTACGGCGGCGACGGCGAGAGCGAGCAGGCGGTGGTGGACGGGCTGGAGTGGCTGGCGCGGCACCAGAGTGCGGAGGGGTGCTGGGAGATTTCGGGATTTGCGAAGCGGTGTCCGGCGGACGGCCGGTGCGACGCGGGGCTGAACGAGCAGTGGGGGTACGCATTTCAGCGGTACACGGCGGCGGTGACGGGGCTGGCGGTGCTGGCGTTCCTGGGGGCGGGTTATTCGCACATGGACGACCACCTGCGGCCGCAGGACCAGGTCGGGCCGGTGAAGCACCGGTACACGGGGACGATCGACCGCGCGCTGGTGTATCTCACGCGGGTGCAGCGCGCGGACGGGCTGGTGATCTCCGGGCAGTCTGAATACGAGCGGGCGATGTACAGCCACGGCATGGCGGGGCTCGCGCTGATCGAGGCGTATTCGATCACGCACGACCCGCGCCTGCGCCCGCACGCGCAGCTCGCGGTGAACCGCATCGTCGAGGCGCAGCAGCGCGCGGGCGGGTGGGACTACTCGCCGGTGCTGACGGGGCGAAGCGACACGAGCGTGACGAGCTGGCAGGTGTTGTGCCTCCGGTCGGCGCGGGCGGCGGGGCTGGCGGTGCCGAAGAAGGCGTGGGAGCGGGCGAAGGCGTACCTCACGGCGGTGACGGACCTCGACAAGGGGACGATCGGGTACGAGATCGAGCCGCCGAATTCGACGGTGAGTCCGGGCTGCAACGCGATGGTCGCCGCCGGCTGGGTGACGCGCGTGTATCTGGGGATGGCCGACGACCATCCGACCGTCGAGAAATTCATGGCCGCGATCCGGCGCGTGCCGCCGCGCTACGACAGCACCTGGGGCGCGTGCCTGCACTGGAGCAATCTCGCCTCCAGCAAGGCCGAGGGGCACTGGTCGCTCTACTACACCTACAACGCGACGCTCGCGATGTTCCACCACGGCGGCGAGGCGTGGGAGGACTGGAACACGAAAATGCGCGCCTGCACCCTGCGCACGCAGAAACGCGAGGGCCACCTGCTCGGCTCCTGGGACCCGGTCACGAGCGACGCCTCGATGGGCGGCCGCGTCTACGCCACGGCCATGAACGTCATGAACCTCGAGATCTACTACCGCTACCTGCCTTGCTACGAGGTCGGCTCGGAGTTCGGGCTGTCGCCGCTCGTCGAGGCTCCCGAGTGGAAGACGGTCGTGGACAACACGGTGAAGGGGACGTTTCACGAGCGGCGCGGGGCGATGGCCGCCGACCCCGACGACCCGTCAGGCGCGCGACCGGAGGCGACCGTCGCCTCGCTCCTGGAAGGCCTGAAGTCGGGCGACATGATGACGCGCCGGAACGCGGCCCGCGAACTGAGCGCCCGCCGCGAGAAGTCCGCGGTGCCCGCGCTGATCGAGGCCGCGCGCGCGGAGACGACGAGCCTGAAGCCGATCCTGGTCGAGTATCTCGGAGGGTTCGAGACGACGGAGCCGGCGCTCGATTTCCTGATCGAGCTTCTCGGAAGCGACGTGTCGCGGCTGAAGGCCGCGGCGCACGCGGCGCTGAAGAAGTCGACCGGGCTTTCGCTGGGGCCCTATCTCTCGGACTGGCAGGCGTGGCGGCGGGGACGCGACGGAGGCGGGAAGAAATGACGTGTTCGCGGGGAATCCTGGCGGCGGCCCGGCTGTTCGCCGGATGCTGCAGACCGCCTGGAGGCCAGGACGCGTATACTATTACTATGAAGGTCCTTGGTGGCCTCACAGGCTCGATCCGTACTGGCCTCATCGCGGCGTTTACCACCGCTAGCCTGGCGATTTCCGCGCGGGCGGACGTGCTGGTGCTGAGCAACGGAGGCCGGCTGGAAGGCCGGGTGGCGGAGACGCCGTCGGGCTGGGTCCTCCGGACCGAAACGGGCTCGATCACGTTCGAGAGGGCGGAGGTCGTTGAAGTGATCCATGGCAGGACCGCGCTGGAGGGGATCCTCGAAGTCCGCGCCGCGCTCGCCCCCGAGGACGCCGCAGGGCGGGCACGCCTCGCCGCCCGCGCCGAGGCGACGGGTTGCCCTTCAACCGCCGAACAGCTCTGGAACGAGACGCTCGCCCTGGACCCCGACAACGCCGCCGCGCGGGAAGCCCTCGGTTTCACTCGCGTCGAAGGCCGCTGGCTGACCGCGGACGAAGCGATGGCGTCCGCCGGGTACGTCAAGGTCTCCGGCGCCTGGCTATCGCGCGCCGAATTCGAGTCCCGCCTCGCCGCGCTCGAAACGGAGAGGGCCGCGGCCGAGGCGGAGGCCGCCCGTGCCGAGGCGGAACGCGCCCGGTCGGACGCCGCGCGCGCGGAAGCCGACCGCCGGGCCGCGGAGGCCCGCCTCGAGGAACTGACGATCCGGCTTCTCGACAACCTCGAGAACCGCAGGTACTTCCTGCTCCTCCCGCGCTGCCCGTCAGCCGCGCCCCCCTCGACCGGCATCCGCGTCCCGCCCGAAGCGGCCCTCACCGACGACCGCTTCGTCACTCCCAACCGCGACCCTTACGCCGCCCCGCCGTGGGCGCTTCCCCCGAACCGATAATTCCAGAAAACTGGTATTTTGGGCCTCGTCGCCATATAATCCGGAGATCCTCCAGGTTGAGCGGGATGATCTCTAAAGAGAATAAGAGGGAGGTCGCCGTGAAGAAGTATCTGCCCGTGCTGGCCTTGTGCGGCGCCCTTGTCGCACTTTCGATGGGCCCCCGCGTTCAGGCGGAGGATCCCAAACCCAACGAGGACTCCTGGGACAACTCGCAGTACGGCGTGAGGCTGGCGAAGCCGAAGGACAATGCCCAGTGGAAGTTCGTCGGCGAGGGCGGCTGGGACAAATTCTTCAAGGAGACGGACGGCGTCGTCTTCTTCATCGCCAAGTGGCAGAGCGACAACACGGCGGGGGACCTGTCCAAGGGCCAGCCGCTGGTGGAGATGTACGGGTGGCGGTACGACACGATGGGCAAGTACAAGATCGGCGACTGGGAAGGCGCGCCCACGAGCACCAAGGGATTCGCCAAGGCGCTGTTCGAGGAGATCACGACCCGCGACTACAAGAACTGCAAGAACATGAAGGAGACAGGGGCGACGACCTACCCCTGCGGGAAGATGTACGAGTTCTCCACATACGGCGAGCACAAGAAGTATGGCGGCTCGCACTACCTGCGGATCCTGATCTGCAAGAAGGACAGCAAGCACACGTTCCAGTTCGTGATCCATTGCGCGCCGGGCGAGGAGAAGAAGGCCGCCCCGGAGATCGAGGCCGTCATGCGCTCGATCAAGTTCTACGACCCGAAGTAACGTTTCCGAACCGAAATCCCCGCCTGCGGGCGGGGATTTTTTTTTGCCCCACGGAGCCATGATCTCCGATCCCCACGACATTCTCCCGCGCGGGCCGGTCGACGCCGACGTCGCCGTCCCCGGCTCGAAATCCTGGACGCAGCGCGCCCTCTGCCTCGCCGCGCTCGCCGACGGCGAATCCGTCCTCTCGGGCTGGGGCGACGGCGACGACGTGCGCCGATGCCTGGAAGCCCTCACGGCCCTCGGCGCGCGCGTCGACCCGACGCCCGGCGCCCTGCGCGTCGTCGGCCCCGCGCAGGCGACGAAGGCCGACCTGTTCCTCGGCGGAAGCGGCACCGCGCTTCGATTCATGATGGGGCTCTGCATCGCGCTTCCCGGCGACTTCACCCTCGACGGGGACGCGCGGCTCCGGGAGCGCCCCGTGGGCGACCTCGCGCGTGCGGCGGTGGACCTCGGGGCGGCCCTGAGGTGGCTCGGGCGCGAAGGATTCCCGCCGCTCCGGATCTCCTCCTTCGGCCTCCCCCCCAAAAGCGTGCTGGTCGACGCCTCGGTCTCGTCCCAGTTCCTGTCGGCTCTTCTGATCGCCGGCGCCGCGGTCGACCCCCCCGGCCTGCTCGTGCGCGCGGCGGGCGCGGTGGCCTCTCCTTCGTACGTCGACATGACGCTCTCGGCGCTCGAGGCGTTCGGGGTGCGCGTCGCCGCGGGGCCCGGCGGCTGGTCGGTCTGCGGTCCTCCCCGCGCGTCGGAATTCCAGGTCGAACCGGACGCGACCGGAGCGAACTACTTCCTGGCCGCGGCCGCCGCCACAGGCGGGCGCGTGCGGGTTGTCGGACTCGGGCGTGGAAGCGTGCAGGGAGACGTGGAGTTCGCCGCGGTGCTCGAGAGGATGGGCTGTCGCGTCGCGGAGGACGGAGGGATCGAGGTGAAGGGGGGGCCGTTGCGCGGCGTGGACGCCGATTTTTCGCGCATGCCGGATTCCGCGCAGACCTTCGCGGTCGTGGCGGCCCTCGCGTCGGGAGAGAGCCGGCTCCGCGGCTGCACGAACCTGCGGGTCAAGGAAACCGACCGGCTGGCGGACACGGCGGCCGAACTGAGAAAGCTGGGTGCGGAGGTCGACGTGCACGAGGACGGCTGGACGATCCGCCCGGGTCCGCCGCGCGCCGCGCTGATCGACGCTCACGGCGATCACCGTATGGCCATGTCCTTCGCCGTCGCGGGACTGCGCGTCCCGGGAATCCGCATCGCCTCCCCCGGAGTCGTCTCCAAGTCCTTCCCGACGTTCTGGGGACTCTTCGACGCCCTTCCCTCCACATGACCCGCAACCCCTTCAGCCCCCGCTTCTTGCGCCGCGCGTTTTCGACAAAAGAATCTTGAACGCCTCCCCGGCCGATGCTACCTTCACCTGTCGGTGCTGGCTTTCACGGGGGGGCTTTCAGCCCTGTCGCCCAGTAACGGAGGTAGCATGAACCGCCTGAACGTGTTCCTGACCGGGATCCTCGCGGGCGCCATCGTGGCGACGCTGGGGTTCGTCGTCACGAGGAGCAACACCCCCGCGCACGCCGAGGCGAACGGCGAAGCGGGCGGCGGACTCGTCCTCGCGACGCCGTCTTCGACGTCCGGCGACGTCGGGAGCCTGATCTACGTGCTCAAGACTTCGCCTCCCGAGGACGCGACGCTGACCGTCTATCGCGTCAACCAGGGCAAGGAACTCGTGCTGATCGCCTCGCGCCGCATCGTCTGGGATCTCAAGGCCTACGACTTCACGTCGAAGGGCCAGGGCCTCTCGGTCGCCGAAGCGCAGAAGATCATCGAGGACGAGGAGAAGAAGAAGAAGGACAAGAAGTAAGCGCCCCTTAACCCCAACGATCACCGGCCCCAACCGCGATTGGAGGTCAGACCCCGATGGCTGACTACTTCAGTTTTGAAGACGTCCTGGGCGAGCTTCAGCTGGACGAAGACGAGCTCAAGAGGATGGTTTCGGAAGGCGAACTGCGCGCCTTCCGTGACGAGAACAAGATGAAGTTCCGCAAGGACGACGTCGACGCCCTGAAGAAGGGGCGGGTGACGGAGCCGACGATCATTCTTCCGGCGCAGGGCGCGGGATCGGCGAAGGATCAGGACACCGGCGAGACCCTGCTCGACATGGACAACCTCTCGAGCGGCGGCGCCGACGAAACGGCGCTTCCCCAGCTCGAAACCGGCGGCGGCGCTCCGAGCGCGAAGGCGAACGAGGAGACGGTTTCCGGCGACACGACGGGCATCACGGAGGAGATGATCTTCGACGACAGCGACCTCACCGTGACGAACGAGGGTCCGGCGAGCGGGACGGGGATCGAGACGCAGGAGACGTTCATCGAAGGCGAAGGCGGCACGGGCCTGACGACGGAGCCGCTCAAGTTCGACGAGGCGGCCGAAGGAGCGGCGACGGTTCAGGAACCGTCGGTGAAGGCGGCGAAGAGCGGTCTTCGTCAGCCCGCGGTACAGCAGCAGGTGGCGATGATGCCGGTGCCGTCGGTGCAGTCGCACCCGGTGCTGACGACCGTGCTGGTGCTCGCGGCGGTGTTCCTCGGGATGATGGGCGCCGTGCTGATGGATACGGTCCGGGTCGTGACGGACGGCGACAAGGAGCGGATCAACCGGCCCAGCGGCTTCGCGGGCGAGATCGCCAAGATCGTGGTCGGCACGTTCGGCATGAAGGACGTCGAGGCGCGGATCGACCAGCTGATGAAGGGCGAGAAGGCGCCGGCGGCGAAGGGCGGAGCGAAGGAAGAGAAGTAGGAAACCGGCATTTCTAGAACCGTCCCGGGCCCGTGCCCGGGACGGTTTTTTTGTCGGCAGCCGGCAGTTTTCCCCGCGGAATTCGCCGCCCCCGGCAGAATTCGCCTCAAGCCCCCTCGCCCCCCCGTGCCGATACCTGAGTAGGCCCTTTCAGGAGAGGGGCCATTCCTCGAATGGGTCGGCCGCACTTCCCGGGCGCGGAGCCCAGGGCCCGGGCGGCCAGAAAACTTGAAAGGAGCCCGTCATGCTCAAGCCGTTGGTCACGATCGCAGGGGCGCTCGTCCTGACCGTCGCGGGAAGCGGCTGTGTCTCGATGGCGGAGTACAACGACCTCAAGGCGCGGTATTCGGCACTGTCGGAGAAGAACATGAGGGTCACCGAAGACCTCGGGCGGCGGAACGCGAAGCTGGAGCTCGAGGTGGAGAAGCGGCTCGCGCAGCTCCAGACGAAGGACGTGATGCTGGATGCGAAGGACAAGGAGCTGGCGGCGGCCAAGGCGATCAAGGAAGAGATCATGGCCAAGTTCGCCTCGCTGGTGCCGCCGGAGGGGTCGAGCGGGGAGAGCGACATCGAGATCGGCTCCAACTGGATCCGGTTCTCGGGCGAGGTCCTGTTCGACGCGGGCAAGACGGATCTCAAGCCGCAGGGGAAGACGCTTCTCCTCGAGGTCGCCAGGGAGCTGAAGGAGAAGGGGTTCTACATCCAGGTCGACGGCCACACGGACTCGGACCCGATCAAGCGGTCGCTCGGCAAGTTCCCGACGGGCTCGAACTTCGAGCTCGGCGCGGAACGCGCCCTGGCGGTCACGCTCATGCTTCAGAAGGAAGGCGGGATCGACGCGGCGAAGCTGCACATGGTGAGCTGGGGCGAGCACCAGCCGGCGGAGGCGGGGAACAAGCGGAAGAACCGGCGCGTCGAAATCCGGTTCACGGAGACGGACCCGTACCGGGTGGAAGGCGAGAAGTAGTCGAAGAGTCGAAACCAGGGGCCCCGCGACGAGCGGGGCCCTTTTTTTATGGCCGGGCCGCGAGTCGCCTGAGCTCGTCGTCCTCCACCGCGGCCTTGAGCGCGTCCGCCGCGGCGCGGCGGGAGGCGTCGGGGAAGTTGAGCTGACTCTCGTGGAGCCCCCGGTAGATCCGGGAGAACTCGCCGCAGGTGACCTTCAGGTAGACTTCCGCGCGCGACGCCTGCGAGATCGCGCGGTCCTCCAGCACCACCCTTTCCAGCGCCACCAGAAAGACCGGCGCCTCCGCCTTCGCCGCGCCGAGCCTATCCAGGTCCTCCGCGAGGCAGGCCGCCAGGAACGCCGCCCACTTCGCCCCCTCGAACTCGTACGTCACCGCCCCGGGCGTGCCCGACACCGTCGCCGCCTCCTTCCGCGCCTCCACCCGGCACGCCGTTCCCCGCCAGTCGACCTTCGTGGTGTAACCCTCGCGCAGCCCGGGTTCGACGGTGGCGGTGCAGCCCGCCGCCGCGAACGCGACGCCGGCGACGATCAGCATCTTCATTCCGAGATGACCTCCGCGGTGAAAACCTCGATCTTCGCTTCCGCCCGCCAGGACCCGCGCGCGAGTCCGGCCTTTTCGCAGCAGGCGTCCAGGAAGGTCTCGGTGTCCCAGCCGTGCTCGGTGGCCACCTGTGGCAGCAGCAGCCCGCGCCGTCCGCCGCGCGAGAGCAGGACGCCGTGGAGGCCCGCCCGGACTTCGTTCGCGGCCGCGCGTCGAAGCGCGGACAGGATGGAGATTTCGTAGGAGAGGCCGGCGAGCTCGGGCGGCGCCACCGGATCGAACCTCGGATCTTCCAGCGCCGCCTCCGCTGCGGTCCGCCAGACGGTTTCCCAGACCCGGAAGCGCGCTTCCACGAATCCGATGCACCCGCGCAGCCGGCCGCCAGCGTCGTGGAGGGTGGTGAACGCGCCCGCGGGGGTTTCGAGGGCCGGGTGGCCGGGGTGGGGCGGCATCCGGTCGCCGGTTTTGAGCACCGTCGTCCGGACGGACGACCGGGCGTGCGCGAGGAGGAGGGTGCGTTCTTCGAGGGTGAACACGGACGCGAAATGCTACCACAATTCCTGCTTGTCCGCCTCCCGGCCCGGAGCTAACCTCCGCGCCGAAACTCACGCGGAGGCCTCATGGATTTCGAATTCGCGGCGCTCGCAAAGCCCGAGGCGCTGACCGCCCTCGTCACGCTGACGCTCATGGAAATCGTCCTCGGGATCGACAACGTCGTGTTCATCGCGATCCTGACGGGGAAGCTGCCCGCCGAGAAACGCAATTTCGGGCGGAAGGTGGGGATGGCGCTGGCGTTGCTGTGCCGGCTGGGGCTCCTCTTCAGCATCACGTGGGTGATGAAGCTGACGTTTCCGCTGTTCACGGTGATGAGCAAGGAGTTTTCGGGGAAGTCGCTGATTCTGATCGGGGGAGGGCTGTTCCTGGTGGGAAAGGCCTCGTATGAGATCTACCACAAGCTCGAGGGCGACGAGCACGAGTCGGGAGGCGGCGGCGGAACGTCCGGCCTCGGGTCGATCATCTTCCAGATCATCCTCCTCGACCTCGTTTTCTCGCTCGACTCCGTCATCACGGCCGTCGGCATGGCCAACAATATCCTCGTCATGGTCATCGCCATGTTCGTCGCGGTCGGCGTCATGATGGCCAGCGCGAACGCCATCGGCGACTTCGTCCACAAGCACCCGAGCGTCAAGATCCTGGCCCTGTCGTTCCTCAACCTGATCGGCGTCATGCTCTTCGCGGAAGGCTTCGGCACCCACGTCAACAAGGGCTACATCTACTCGGCCATGGCGTTCTCCCTCTTCGTCGAAATCCTGAACATGCGTTTCCGGAAGAAGCAGAAGCCCGTCGAGCTGCACGACAACACGCAGGTCCTGAGGCGCTCGCCCGCCTGATGAGGGTGATCTTCGCCGGCACGCCCGCGTTCGCGGTGCCCGTCCTGCGGGCGCTGGCGGCCTCGGGCCACGAGGTCGTGCTCGTGGTTTCGCAGCCGGACCGGCCGAAGGGACGGGGGCGCGTGCTCGAACCGACGCCGGTGCGGGCGGCGGCGGATGCGATGAGGCTGCGCTGCGTCCAGCCGGAGCGCCTGCGGGATGCTGAGGAGGATCTCCGGTCGGCGCGCGCCGACGTCCTCGTCACCGCGGCCTACGGCCAGAAAGTCCCCGACCGCCTTCTCGCCCTCCCGCGCCTCGGAGGCCTCAACGTCCACGCCTCGCTTCTCCCGCGCCACCGCGGCGCCGCCCCCGTCGCCTCCGCCATCCTCGCCGGTGACGCCGAAACCGGGATCTCCGTCTTCCGCATGGTCCGCGAAATGGACGCGGGGCCGGTCCTCCACACGAGCACACTTCACGTCCCGCCGGCCGCGAATGCGGGGGATCTGGAAGGGCTGCTGGCGGAGCGCGCGGGGCCCGTGCTGCTCGAGGCGCTCGCGAAGCTCGAGGCGGGCGCGCCGTTCGTCGAGCAGGACCACGCCCGCGCCACGCTGGCTCCCAGGCTCGCGCGCGAAGACGGGCTTCTCGACTGGAATCGCCCCGCCGACGAGCTCGCCCGGCGCGTCCGCGCGATGAACCCCTGGCCCGGCGCCGCGGCGGCTTTCGTGCGCCCGGACGGCAGGCGCGCCCGCGTCCTCGTCCTCGCCGCGAACCCGGTCGAAGGCGAATTCCCCGGCGCGCCCGGGGACGTCCTCGAAGTCCGCAGGGCCGCCATCCGCGTCCGCGCGGGCGCGGGCGCCCTCGACCTGACGCGGCTCCAGCCGGAGAGCCGGAAACCGCTCACGGCGGACGAGTTCGCCAACGGGTTCCGCCTCCGCGCGTCGGGAGGCTTCAGGTTCGAAAATGGTCAGTAGGATCCGCTGCCCTATGCAGGATCGGGGCATGCCCCGCGCCCGCGGCACGCTGTGAAGCCCGGACCGCCGCCGTGACGATGTAGTCCAGATGCCGGTAACCTCCACGATGCCGACCCAGCAACCCCAGACCTCGGCCCACGGAATCGTCTCCGCAGCGCGCATCGTCTCGGCCTGCATTCTCCTGTCCCGCATCCTCGGCCTCGTCCGCGATGTTCTCCTCGCGGGCCTGTTCGGCGGCGGCTGGGTCAACGACGCCTTCGTCCTCGCCACCCTCGTCCCCAACCTCTTCCGACGCTTCTTCGGCGAGGGCGCCCTGACGGCCGCTTTCATCCCCACCTACGCCGACGCCATCGCCAACAAGCCGCGCGCCGACGCCGACCGGTTCGCGCGCTCCCTCATGACCATGCTCGCCCTGTTCCTCGGCGTCGTCTCCGGCCTCGGCATCGCCGCCTGCGCCGGGCTGAAACCCGCCTTCGCCGACCCCAAGGCCCGCCTCGTCTGCGATCTCCTCGTCCTCCTCCTTCCGTACATGCCTCTCATCTGCCTCGTCGCCCTCGTCACCGGCATCCTCAACGTCCACCGCCACTTCCTCCTCCCCGCCCTCGCCTCCTCCGTCCTCAACCTGTTCGAAATCGCCGCCTTCTTCGCCGTCGGCCTCTTCGCCTCCACCCAGGGCGGCCAGGCCGCCGTCATCGCCGCTTCCATCACCCTCGCCGGCCTCGGCCAGCTCGTTCTCCAGATCCCCGCCCTGCGCGCGCACAAGGTGCCGTTCGCGCCGCTGATGAAATGGGAGCCGGACGTGAAACGCGTCCTCGGGGGCATGGCGCCGATGGCGCTCGGGATCGCGGTGATCCAGATCAACGTGCTCGTCGACAATGCGATCGCCGAGGCGATGATCCCCGGCGACGGCGCCGTGTCCGCGCTCTACTACGCCAACCGGCTGTTCAACTTTCCCCTCGCCCTGATCGGCATCGCCATCGCGCAGGCCGCCTTCCCGGAGTTCGCCGACGCCTTCGCCCGCGGGAAAAAAGCGGACCTGGCCGCCTCGCTCGCGCGCGCGTGCCGCATGGTCCTCTTCCTCGCCGTCCCCGCCTCCGTCGGCCTCGCCATCCTCGCCGCGCCGATCATCCGCCTGATCTTCGAGCACGGCTCCTTCGGCGCGGAGCAGACGGCCCGCACCTCCGCGGTCCTCGCCTTCTACGGCGCCGGCGTGTGGGCCGCCTGCCTGCAGCACGTCGTGGTGCGCGCGTTCTACGCTGCGCGCGACGCCCGCACGCCGGCCTGGGCGGGAGGCGCAACCGTTCTTGCGAACGCGGCGCTGAACGTGGCGCTCGTGGGGCGTTTCCGGGAAGCGGGGCTTGCGCTGGCGACGTCGATCACGGCGACGGGGCAGCTGCTGTTCCTCGCGTTCGTGCTGCGCGGCCGCGTGCCGGAGGTCCGGTGGGCGCCGGTCGCGCGGTTCGCCGCGGCGATCGCGGTGCTCGCGGCGGCGATGGGCGGGGCGTGCTGGGGTCTCCTGCGCGTCCTGCCCGAGCGGCCCGTCGTGCAGGTCCCGGCGGCGGTCGCGGCCGGCGTCGCGGTCTATTTCGGTCTCGCGCTCGCGTTCGGGGTGAGCGAGGCGCGGGACGTGTTCCGGTTTCGGAAGAGGAGGTCGGCGTGACGATCGGGGAATTTCAGAAGGCGATCCGTGACCAGTATTTCGCGAAGGACAGCCGGCGCGGGGTGGGGGGGACGTTCTTGTGGTTCGTGGAGGAGGTAGGGGAGCTGGCGGAGGCGATCCGTCACGGGACGGCGGAGGAGCGGGCTTCGGAATTCGCGGACGTGCTGGCGTGGCTTTCGACGCTGGCGTCGATGAGCGGGGTGGATCTCGAGGCGGCGGCGGCAGGGAAGTATGGGAAGGGGTGTCCGCGGTGCGGGAGGACTCCCTGCGGCTGCGGAGAGTGAAGTGCACGTCTGCACACGCGATTTGAGGTAATCATAAAAATTCTGATATTTTATTCTCTTTAAGCTATTGACAGAGCTTAAGAGGCGCGGTACCATTCCCTCCGTCGGATCAAGGGAGGTCACCCGCCATGGGCAGTTGCGATACCACCTGGCTGATCGTCAGAAAGGCGTCCGTCTGGCTCTGCGATGCCGGCAAGTCCGAATACACAGGCTACATCCGCACCATCACCCCGCTCGGCTTCACGGCCGCCCTCTCCGCCCGCGTCAGACCCTCCGACACGGTCGACAGCGTCCAGCCCAGCGGACAGCCCTTCCCGGACCTCGCCGAAAGCCTCCGCGGACGCTCCTTCGTCGCCGCCATCTGCGGCCACGACGTTTCCGTCCTCGTGGAAGCCACCGCGAGCCAGATCACCAAACTCACCGGCTCGAGCTTCGACTACAGCGTGTCATGCCGTTTCAGCGACCTCGACCACGAACAGAAGAAAGCGATCGTCAACCTGATCATCGAGCACTACACGCCGCCGTCGATGGCGACCGGGTAGCGCGAAGAAGACTTGTCGCCGGACCGGCGGGGGCGGTTACCGGGTTCCCGACCCCCGCCGGCGGATCCGGCACCGGCATTCGAGGATCGTCCGTCGCCCGGCGAACAGCCCCGCGCGGACGATCCTCGGAGCTGGCTGGAAGAATCAGACCCCAAGGTCCGGCCGGGAGACGTCCCCTCCAAGCCTCCCCCAAGGCACCCGGCCGGAGACAGCAAGGCGCGCCGTGATTCCCCTCCGGCGCGCCTTCTCTATTTCGGGAGGGAGGCGACGGGGTCGAGCCTCAAGCTTCCGCAACATCTTTGAATTCCGGATCTTCCCAATACTCCTTGAACGCCTTGTCGTTCAGCGCCTCGTCCTTGAACTCCGCGTCGAACGTGATCGACCGCTTCAGATACTCCATCATCTTGTCCTTCTTCTTCTGCATCGCGTACACCGTCGCGAACAGGTAGAGCACGCCCGCGTTGTCGGGCGAAAGGTCCAGCGCCTTCTGGTACGACTCCATCGCCTCGTCGAACCGCAGCAGGTCGCGAAGTATCGTGCCGTAGTTGTTCCACGCGATGTAGTGGTCGGGCTTGAGCGCGAGGAGCTTCTTGTAGACGCGCAGGGCGTCCTGGAGCTTGCCGCTGATGTAGTAGAAGCTGGCTTCGAGGAAAAGAGTGTGGGCCTCGACGTCGGCGATGAACCGCTGCTGGCGGTTCGTGAGTTCCCGGATCAGGACTTCCTTCTGCTCCTCGGACGCCGATTTCACGCGCTGGGCGATCTCGCCCTTGAGCTCGTTGAACGTCTGCTCCAGCTCCTTCTCCGCCTTCTCGCGGAGCTGCATCGTGATCTCGCGCATGCGGTGCTCGACGTTCTGCTCGAGCATGTCGCTGTACCGCTCGATTTCGCCCTCGTTCTCGTCCTTGAGCTTGCTGAAGAACGTCATCATCTCGCTCTTCTTGGAGTCGAGGCCGTCGAGGATCCCGCCCGACTTGCGCTGGACCTCGTTTCCCTCGGCGATGAGCGTCTCGGCCGACCTGGTGACTTCCTTCATCGCCTTCATGCGGTTCGACGACATGGCCCCGAACGTGATCACGCCTCCGACGACGATCAGGAACAGCAGGATGTTGAAGACGATGGAAATGATGAGGAACGTCCGGTAGCTCGAGAGTTCGCGGCGCGCGGAGAGGGAGATCGTTTTCTCAAAGCGGCCTCCCTCCCTGTCGAACCACTCATCCCACTTTTTCGGGTCGTCGCCCTCGTCCCGGTTCGTCGTGGCGCGCAGCGCGGCGAGGACTTCCTTGAGGACTGCGGGGTCCTTCTCGTCCTGGGCGGCCTTGACGAGCGCCTCGACGGTTTCGGGGAGCCGGTAAACGGCGAGCACGCGCGCGGCGCCCTTGCGCACCTCCGGGTCCTTGTCCCGAAGCGAGTTGACGAGCGCGGTTTCCTCGTCGGATTGCGCGAGCGCGGCGCCGGAAGCGAACAAGGCGAGGGCGAGGGCGGCGAAGAGGATTCTCATGGGGCGGAATTATAGACGGGGAGAGGGGAAGGGGGGAACGGGAGAACAGGACAGAGCGCGTGAAGAAGGCGAGGGACCGCGAGCGGTCGGGGCGAGCGAGCGAGGTCCGACCGCGCCTGCGATCGATTTTTCTCACGCTACCTCGAAAACAGCCGGTTGTTCTGAAACGGCCCGGGAGCAGGAGGAGGAGAAGGAGCAGGAGGAGGAACGGCCTCGGTGGGACGACCTCCTCCTGCGCCTCCTCCTTCTCCTCCTCAGTCGTTTCGCGAGTGCAGTCGGAAAACGGCCCCCCGTCGACTCGTGCCTGCCGGTTTTCCCATTCTCCCTTTCCCCGTTCCCCGTCCCTTGTGGCACAATCCGCCCCCATGCCGCTTCCCCACAATCCGAATCGCCGGCCCTCGGGCCGCAGCCCCGGCCGCTCCCCGGCGTCCGGTTCACGACCTCCGGCCCCGCGGGGACCGGTTCCTCCGCCCGTGCCGCCCGAGGCGGGCGGCGCGGCCCCGGCGCCGGGGCGGCGCGGAGCGCCCGAGGAGGGCGCGGGCATGGACAAGCGCCTCCTCTGGGGCGGCATCGGCGGCGGCGTCCTGCTCGTCGCGATCATCCTGATCGTCCATTTCGCGGGGAAGGGCGACGAGCCGGAGAAGAAGAAGACCGACTCCGGGGAGTCCTCCTCCGAGGGCCGTTTCCCCAGCGCCGACACCGAGGAGGGGCGCGCGGCGATCAAGAAGATGTTTGACATGGGCGACCCGATCAAGCTGAGGAAGTACATCAACGGGATCAACCCGGAGACGGCGCTCAAGGTGAAGGACGTGCTGGCGACGTACATGCAGCGTCTGGACACCGGATCGTCGTTTGACGACGCGTACAAGCTCGCGACGCTGCTGGCGAGCGCGAAGGACGACCGGGTGCTTCAGAAGATCATCGATCTGGGGATGAAGAAAAAGGACGCGCACACGCTTTTGCGGCCGTACGCCGCCGCGGGCGCTTCGGCGGTAATCGCGCGCGCGACGGCGGACGCGGGCGGCAACGTCGACACGTACGCGAGCATGCTCCGGGACTGCATCGGGGCGGGGTCCGAGGATCCGATCCGGGCGGCGGCGGAGGGATCCGAGGTCGCGGCGGTCGCGTGGATCTGCGGGGACGAGCTGTACGAGCGGAGGATCCCGATCAAGCCCGAGCGCGCGCAGGCGTGGCTCGCGGACTCGAACCCGCGGGCGCAGGCGAGCGGAGTCCGGCAGATGTCGGTGCAGAAGGATTTCGACCGCGACGCGGCGCTGGCGCCGTTCGCGGAGGCGGCGGCCGCGCTGGAGGCCCGCACGGCGCTGCTCAACTGCGCGGCGAAGGACAAGACGCTCTCGCGGGACCACATCCGGAAGCTGATGCAGATCGACGACCTCGAGTTCTTCGAGGGGATCGTCTTCGAGCTCACGAAATACAAGCTGATCGAGTACATCGAGGACCTGGAGAAGATCCAGGAGGCGCGGATGGGGTCGGGGATCGGGCGCACGGCGGGGCGGACGGTTCAGCAACTCAAAAACGTCCGCGGAGACAAGTAAGGGCACAATATTTTCCGCGGGCGGGCGTTAGTCCTGAGAGCGTGAGAAAAACTCAATCTCCGTATTAGACGCCCGAGCAGTGCGGTGCGGTCGGACCTCGCGCGCTTCGCGCGCTCGCCCCGACCGCTCCTACGATTGAGTTTTTTCACGCTCTCAGAAGTGCTTTGTCCTCCAGAGTTTGAGCAAAAATAGATGGGGGCCTGCGGCGACGGCGCTCACAAAGTTTCCGGACTGGAAACGCTGTTTTCGCCGGCGCCGCTGTGCCCCCATCGATTTTTGCTCAAACTCTGAGGTCTCCCAGGGGAAACACCTTGCGCATCCTCGTCGCCCTGGCCGTCGCGGCTTCCGCCGCGCTGGCTCAGTCGAAGCCCGCCACGCCGGAGTACGCCCGCGTCTTCGACGACACCCGCGTCCACGCCGTCCACCTCATCCTGGACGCGGCCGAATACGACAGGATCGGGAAGAAACCGTTCGAGTGGGTCCCCGGCGACGTCGAGATCGACGGCGAGCGCGTCCAGGGGGTCGGCTTGCGCGAAAAGGGCAATTCATCCTCCGGAATCCGCTCCGAGAAGAAGCCCTTCAAGATCGACTTCGGCGAATTCACGAAAGAACAGACGTTTCACGGCCTGAGGATGCTCGTGCTCAACAACGGGTTCAAAGACCCTTCGCTCATCCGCGAAAAGCTCGCGTACGACCTGCACCGGGCGCTCGGCGGCCCCGCCTCGCGCGCGGCCCACGCGATGGTGTTCGTCACGGCGAAAGGCCGCTTCGAGAAAAAATACTTCGGCCTCTACACGCTCGTGGAGCACGTCGACGGGGTTTTTCTCGACGAGCGATTCGGCGGGCACGAGGGAAATCTGTACAAGATCGAGGGGTTCCAGGACCTGTTCGAGCGGGCGGACGAGGGGCGGATCGGGGAAGAGCGGAACGTCGAGTTGAAGACGAACGAGAAGGCGAACGACCGGACGCGGCTGGTGGAGTTCGTGAGGGCGGTGGCGGAGGGGAAGGGGGATCTGGAGAAGTGGCTGGACGTCGAGTCGTTTGCGAAGTGGCTGGCGCTGACGTCGGCGCTGGTGAATCTGGACAGCTACGCGGGGACCGGGCACAACTTCTACCTGTACGACGATCCGGCGACGGGGAAATTCGTGCTGATTCCGTGGGATCTGAACGAGGCGTTCGCGAACTTTCAGATGGGGGAGCCGGAGGCGCACCTCGACTGGGACGTGTTCGCGCCGCATGCGGGGTCGAAGAAGCTGATCGAGCGGTTCCTGGCGGTGCCGGCGCTCAAGGCGCGGTACGTGCAGGTGCTGCGGGGGCTGTGCGGGCGGGAGTACGCGCCGAAGGCGATGGCGGGGAGGATCGAGGCGCTCTACCGGCTGACGAAGGACGCCGCGGCGAAGGACACGATGAAGGAGTGGTCGACGGACGATTTTGCGAAGTCGATGACGCAGGACCTGGGAGGGGGCGGGATGGGTCCGCGGCAGTCGAAGGTGTTCGGGCTGAAGCCGTTCGTGGAGAAGCGGGTGGCGTCGATCCTGGCGCAGCTGGCGGGGAAGAAGAAGGGTGAGGCGCTGGAGGGTCGGATGGGGCCGCCGGGAGGCGGGCCTGGGGGCGGGGGGCCGCCCGGGGGCGGGCCTCCGGGCGGGAAGGATCCGGTGAAGGACATGGACTGTCTC
>JACPRD010000089.1 GCA_016190145.1 Planctomycetota bacterium
AGCGCCTCGTACTCCGCCAGCCCCTTCTTCCAGTCCTCAAACCTGTCCACGAACTCCTGCTCGTCTTCGGCCAGCGGGATCCCCATCACGATGAACCGGTCCTTCAACTTCCTGTACCGCGGCTCGCCCCACCCGTCCTTCGGTGGGAACTTCTTCAGCAACTCCAGCCGCGCCAGCTTCGCCAGCCCTTCCATCGCGTTCGCCCAGTCCCCGTAGCGGACGAGGAACTCCCGCTCCTCCTCGCTCCGCTCGAATTCCGCCTTCGCCTCGATCTCCGCTTTCCGTTTCGCACTCCAGTCGGGCGAAGGGAACTTCGCGAGCAGCGCCGCCGCCTTCTCCTCCTCGGTCGGCTCCTCCTCCTTCGGCTTCTCGCCCTCCCCGCCGTTTTCGGGCTTCGTCCCCGTCTCTTCGCCTTCTTCCTTCCCCGTCTCGCCCGTCCGGTCCATCTCCTCCGGCGTCAGCGTCCCCAGCACCACCACCTTCCTCACGTCCCGACGCTCGAACACCACCGAACCCGACGCCGCGCTCGAATCGCCCGTGACGTCGATCCTCAGGTTGTCGCCGACCAGCGACTTCACCACGCCCTTGAAACTCCCGCCTTCAACCATCGTGATCAGAACGCGGTCCCCGCGCTTCAGCCCCTCGAAAACGTCCTCGTCGGCGAAAAGAGGCAGGGTGACGGCGGCGAAGGCTAGCGTGAGGCCCAGGCGCATGTCGCGACTCCTTGAATCGGTTCTCCCGCGATTTGACCAAATCGGAAAGGGGCGTGCCAGCAGAGACCCCCTACCGTTCCCTCCGTACCTTCATCTCCTCGATTATCTCAAGCCTCTCGCGAACCCGCGCCGTCTCGTCCGTCTCCTCCGGCAGCAGGTCCAGCGCCTTCCGGTACGGCGCCTCCGCCTCGAACGCCCGGCCCGACGCGTACAGCACTTCCGCCCACGCGAGCGACCATGCGGGATCGCGGGCGGCGGCTTCGCCCAGGAGCGTCGCCGCGCGTTCGCGGTCGCCGGCGTCCCAGGCTGCTCCTGCCCGGTCGGCGAGGCGGCGGGCCTCGATCCGCTCGCGGCCGGCGGGGGCGGCCTCGACCTGCCGCGCGACGGTCCAGGCGGCGCCGCCGAGCGAGAACGCGGCGAACGCGACGCCCGCCGCGACCGCGCGCCGCAGCCGTCGCTCGAACGCCCCCGCCGAATCCGGCCGCACACCCGCTTCCAGCAGATAATTCACCCGCTGCTCGATGGACATGTGCGTGAAGAACCAGACTTTGCGGACGTTGCCGTTCAGGGAGGCGACTTTCTCTAGGGTGGCAATGTAGAGGGAGGCGGGGACGAGGCGTGCGGCGAAGAGATCGGCCTGGCGTTCGAAGCGGCGGGAGTAGAAGCCGAAGGCGCCGCCGGCGAGGAGGGCGAGGAAGGCGAGGGCGCCGCCCAGGCGCGCGGACTCGGGGGCGAGGCCCTGGAGGGCGAAGTCGGCGAAGTTGGCGAAGAGCGCGGCGCCGAGGGCGAGGGCGAAGTAGAAGGCGAGGTGGCGGTGGCGGGCGTGGCCCAGCTCGTGGGCGAGAACGGCGGCGATTTCGTCCGGCGTGAAGGCGGCGATCATGGCGTCGGTGAACATGACGGCGCGGTTCCGGGCGAAGATCCCGACGACCGCTGCGTTCACATGGCCGAAGCCGCGCGTGGGCCAGACGAGGAACTTCGGGCGCGGGACGCCGGCCTGGTCGCACAGAAGTTCGAGGCGCGTGCGGAGGGCGCTTTCGGGAAGCGGTTTTGCGCCCCAGGCGGTGGTGAGGAACCAGGGGGCCGAGGCGACGAACGCGAGCGCGACCGCGAGGAGGAGGAGCCAGTTGAGGAAGGGGTAGACGGCGAGGGCGGTGGAGGCGGTTTCGGAGAGCTGGAGGGAATCGAACAGGGTGAACACGGTGAAGGCGGGTACGAGGGGGAGGAGGACGCTCATGCGGACGTGGAACGACAGGTAGTCGCGCAGGGGGAGGCGTTCGCCGCGCGCGAGGGATTCGGCGGCGTGGAGGCCGAGGAAGGTGGCGCCGAGGAGGAGGAGGAAGGGGAGGAGGGTGAGGAGGAGGGAGACGAACGGCACGCCGTCGAGGTGCCAGGTGTCCGCGACGACGCGCGGCCAGTGGAGGAGCCACACGGAGGCGCCGTACAGGGGGAGAGCGAGGACGCGGTAGGCATTCGAGGAGCGGATGAGCCGGCGGACGAATTCTTCCCAGGTCGCGTAGCGCCCGCGGCTCCGCGCCGCGGCGACGAGCAGTCGGCCCGCGGCGGCCTGCAGGACGACGAGCGCCGGGGTGACGATGAGGGAGACGCGCGCGTCGAACCACGGGAGGGCCCAGTCCGGATCGTAGAGGAGGCCGATGCCGAGGCCGGTGATTACAACGAACATAGGAAGCACTTTTTACCGGTGCGGGCGCGCCACTGGCGCGCCCGCACTCCGAGTCGGGATGAACCCCTGTTTCGTGCTCCCCGCACTCCGAGTCGGGATGAACCCCTGTTTCGTCATCATCTTTTGATCGCCCGGTTCAGGCTGCCGGATCGGAGCGGCTCGAGCTCGAGCGACACCCACGTGTAACCCAGATCGCGCAGCTTCGCCGCGATCTCGGCCCGGTGCTCCGCGACCCGCGCGAAATCTCCCTCGGGAACCTCGATCCGCGCCACGGCCTCGTGGTGGCGGACGCGGAATTCCCGGAACCCGAGCGCCCGGAGAACCTCCTCCGCCCGGCCGACCTGCCGCAGTTTCTCGGGAGTGATGGCGGTCCCGTAGGGGAAGCGGCTGGAGAGGCAGGGCGCGGCCGGCTTGTCCCAGTTCGGCAGCCCGAGCCCCCGCGCGGCCTCGCGCACGTCGGCCTTCGAGAACCCCGCTTCCCGAAGCGGACTTCGCACCCGGCGCTCGGAGGCGGCCTGCGCGCCGGGGCGCCAGTCGCCGGCATCGTCGAGGTTCTGGCCGTCGAGGACGTCGGCGAAATTCTCGGCCCTCGCGATCCGGAGAAGGGCGTCGTGCAGCTCGCTCTTGCAGAAATAGCAGCGGTTCGGCGGGTTCTTCGCGTAGTCGCCGCGTTCGAGTTCATTCGTGCGGATCTTGCGGAGGGCGAATCCCGCCTCGGTCGCGGTCCGGTCCGCCTGGCGCTCTTCCTCGGGCGCCAGGCTCTCCGACACGGCGAGCACGGCGAGCGCACGGGCGCCGAGGACCTGGTGGGCGACGAGGGCGACGAGGGCGGAGTCCACGCCGCCCGAGTAGGCGACGAGGGCCGAGGGCGACCGGCCGACGGCCTCGCGCAGGCGGATCAGGCCTTCCATTCGTCCCTCCGCCGGCTGGCCTGGGCGCCGATCATGATGGAAGCGATGGCCAGGCCTCCCGTGATGCCCATGAGAAGCGGGATCGTTCCCGGCCCCTCCTCGCGCGGCACCAGCGTCCAGGTGCGCGCCACGAGGTACGGCGCCGCCACGACGTCGCCGCGCCGGTTCTGGTACGTCACGACTTTCCAGAACGCGCCGTCCACCACGATCCGCCCGTGCGCCGCGGGGCGCGGCCCCGGCTCGAGGAACGTCACGGCGTACGTCGTCCCCGCCACCGGATCGAGCACCACGGCCTCGCAGGCCTGCCCGAGCTCCGGCGGCGGTTCTCCCGGCGCGAGCGGCACGGGCTCCACCGTCTTGCGCGCGGGCGCTCCGAGGATGACGCCCTCGATGCGGACGGTCTTCGCGCGGTGCGCGGCCGGGTTTTCCATCAGCCCCGCGTACGGCACCCGTTCGCCCGGTCCGAGCTTGCCGCCCGCGGCCCGCTTGAGCAGCTCGCCGTACGCCTCGTCCTGCACCGCGGGCGTCCGGTCCTGGGCGCTCGCCGCGGTCGCGACCGGCTCCGTCCCCTCCGCCCACGCGAGCGCCTTCATCTGCACGTGGAACGCCGCCGCCATCAGGGCGCCGAACGTGCCGAGCAGGGCGGTGGAGTACCAGCGGATGCGGCGGAATTCGGGGCTCAGTGGGAAGGGCGGAGGGGGCATGTCAGTGATTTAACACGAGCCGGAAGCGGGAAGCCAGAGAGGAAGCCATAAGCCATAAGCCAGAAGCCATAAGCCAGGATCAACACCCCGACAAATCTCGACGACTAAGCGACATGCCGGAGTCTTCGGGCTCCGCCCGCTCGACAACCCCGGAGGCCGCCGCTTATGGCTTATGGCTTGTTTTTCCCCGCGCCTTGCTTTGCGACCGCCGCCGCAGCCGCCGCAGCCGCCGCGGCATCGCCCAGGTACCGGTGCGCACGCGGCCGGAGATCGTCGTCCAGCTCGTAAACGAGGGGAATCCCGGTCGGGATGTTCAATTCCACGATGTCCGCGTCCGATACCCCGTCGAGGAACTTCACCAGCGCACGCAGGCTGTTCCCGTGCGCCGCCAGGATCACCCGCTTCCCCGACTTCACCGCCGGCGCGATCGTCTCGTGCCACGCCGGCAGGAACCGCGCGACCGTGTCCTTGAGCGACTCGGCCTTCGGCACCTCCTCCGGCTTCAGGCCGGCGTACCTCGGGTCGCGCGACGGATGCCTCGCGTCGCTCACCTCGAGCGGCGGCGGCGGCACGTCGTAGCTCCGCCGCCACAGCTTGACCTGCGCCTCCCCGTGCTTCGCCGCCGTCTCCGCCTTGTTCAATCCCTGCAGGGCTCCGTAGTGCCGCTCGTTCAGCCGCCACGAGTTGTGCACGGGGATCCACATGAGGTCCATCTCCTCCAGCGCGATCCAGAGCGTCTGGATCGCCCGCGACAGCACCGACGTGTACGCGAGGTCGAACACGAAACCCTCTTGCTTCATCAGCTTCCCGGCGGCGTGCGCCTCCTCGACCCCGCGGGCCGAGAGGCGGACGTCGGTCCAGCCTGTGAAGCGGTTTTCGCGGTTCCAGTCGGATTCGCCGTGGCGGAGCAGGACGAGTGTTTTCATGCGGGGATCTCCCGGGGGAACGGGTTTACGGAAATTTCGGCGGCCGGAGGCGCGACGGCGTGGGGCATGCGGGGGGAAGTATACCGGTGGACTCAGGCCGAGGCATGAGTTTCGGCCGGCGCGGCCCTTGCCTCCATCCCCCCGTCCCGGATACGCTTCTCCAAGGGGGCCCCGACCCACGAGCGCATGAAAAGTACTCCAACTGCCGCAGCCCTGCTCCTTCTCCTCGCCTCCCTCGCCCCTGCCGAGGATGCTCTGGCGGCCCGCGAGCGCGAGCTAAAAAGGTATCTCGTGGCGGAGCACGAGAAGCTGGCGCGGTCGTGTCTGGAGAAGGGGCTGCGCGAGGAGGCGGTGGGGGAGTTCCGGGCGATCCTGGCGGCGGATCCGGGGAACGCGGCGGCGGAGCGGATGCTGGCGGACCGGGGGCGGCTCTGGGTGACGGACTGGACGAAGGACGAGCACGCGGCGTACCTGGAGTACCGCGACCTGCGGAAGCTGCTGAACTACGAGGCGAGCGAGCGTTTCCTCGCCCTCGGCTCCGAAAAGAAAACTTCGGGCAACCCCACGGGCGCGAAGGCCGCGTGGCTCCGCGCGCTCGACTACGACGCCGACTACGCGGAGGCGCGCGCGCTGCTCGGGCAGGCGAAGGCGGACGGGGCCGGGTGGGTGCCGAAGGCGGAAGCGGAGAAACGGGCCCGGGGGCTCCTGCAGTACGGGGGAAAATGGCTGCCGGCGGCGGAAGTGAAGGCGCGCCGGGCGAAATGGGCCGACGCGTGGGAGGTGAAAGGCGCGCATTTCTCGGTGAAGTCGAATCTCTCCGAGCCGGCCGCGCGCGAAGCGCTGGAGTGGGCGGAGGAGATGCACGCCGCGTTCGTGAGAGAGACGTCGGGAGTGCTGGAGGCCCCCGACGACAAGTCCCTGATGCCGATCTACCTCTTCGCGACCCGCGCGGACTACGACGCGCACAACCGGACCGCGCACGGCGGGACGATCCCGGGGACCGCGGTGGGGTTCTACAGCAACGAGGACAAAGCCGCGCATTTCTGGAAGCGCGAGGAGGAGGGGGTCACCCCGCTCGAGCACGTCGTGCGGCACGAATGCCTGCACCAGGTCATGGACCGCTGGATTCCGTTCGAGGACGACCCGACCGCGCGCCCGCATTTCTGGGTCTACGAGGGCTTCGCTCGCTACTTCGAGTCGATCGTCAACCTGGACGGCAAGGTCCTGACGGGATTCGCGCGCCATCCGCCGTTCCAGGTGGCGAGGGTTCTCGCGGCGAAGGGGAAGGGGCTGAAGCTGGGCGAGCTGTTCGCGCTGACGCAGGGGGACATGGGCGACCACTACGACCAGGCCTCCGGCGTCGTGCACTTCTTCATGCACGCCGGGTCGGGAGAGTTCCGGGAGCGATTCCTGAATTACGTCCGTACTGTCCATCGGGGGGAAGCGGTTTCCGACACGTTCGAGCAGGTTTTCGGGCAGCCTCCCGGAGACTTCGACGCGCCCTACCGCGCCTACATCAAGGCCCTCAAATGACCCCCATCCGCGTCCGAAATCGGTTGCACCGGAATTTCCATCCGCGTTCGCCATTGCGGCTGTTGCTCTATCTTCTTCTCGCCGCCGGAGTTTCCGCCGACGAGAGCGGCACGCAGAAGTGGCTGACCGACGAGCACATGAAGCTGCTCGGCGCCGCGCGCAAGGACGGACTGCTGGAGGAGGCGCTCGAGGAAGTCAGGATCGAGTCCCGGGTGAAATGCTGGTCCGATCCCGCGGCGAAAGTGGCGGCCGACGTCGCGGGCCGCCCGTGGATCACGCGCTGGGACGACGCGCAGCACCGGAAGTACCTGGCGTTCGCGGAGAAGCGCAAGGCGATGCGGAAGGCGGCGGCGGCGAAGATCGTGGCGCTCGGGAACGAAAAGAAAACCGCGGGGGACGCGGCCCTGGCGGCGAGGGCGTGGCGGTGGGCGCTCACGTACGATCCGGAGAACAAGGAAGCGCACGAGAAGCTGGGCGAGGCGCTCGTCGAGAAACAGGGGTGGTTCCCGAAGGAAGAGGCGGAGAAGCGCCGGAAGGGCCTGCTCCCCATCGGGACGGAGTGGCTGCCGGCGAAGCAGGTGGAGGCGCGCCGTGCGAAATGGGCGGAGGCGTGGGTCGTCGCCGGCGAGCATTTCGAAGTCACCTCGAACCATTCCCTCGCCGGGGCGCAGGACGTGCTCGCGCGCGTGGAGGAAATGTACCGCGCGGTCGTGCGCGAGCTGCACGGGCTCGCGGAGCCGCCCGCGACCGAAGGGCTCATGAAGATCTACTACTTCGCTTCGCGCGCCGACCTCGACGAGCACGACCGCACCGCGCACGGCGACCGCCCGGGGCTGAAACAGGCGCCGGGTTTCTTCAGCAACGAGGACCGCATCGGGCACTTCTTTCCCCTTCCCGCGAACGCCCTCAACTCGCTTCAGGACATCGTCCGCCACGAGGGGGCGCACCAGGTGGCGTACTGGCTCTGGAAGGCGCAGGGGCAGCCGCCGTCGCGGCCGCATTTCTGGGCGTGGGAGGGGTTCGCGACGTATTTCGAGTCGGTGGAGGTGCGGGACGGGAAGGTGCTGGTGGGGAGCCCGAACCATCTGCGCGTGAAGCAGTTCCGCGAGGAATTCGCGGCGGGGAAGCACGTGCCGCTGGCGGAGTTCGTGACGCTCGACCAGCGCGGCGTGTCTGGGAAATACGGGCAATGCGCGGCGCTCACGAATTTCTTCATGAACGCGGGCGACGGGAAGCACCGGGAGAAATTCGTGGCGTACGTGAAGGTGATTCACGAGGCGCGGGCCGAGGCGGGGACGTTCGAGACGGCGTTCGGGAAGAAGCCGGCGGAGTTCCAGGCGGAGTGGGAGGCCTGGGTCCGGGCGTTGAAGTGAAGCGGCATCTCTGGCTGCTGCTCGCGATCTCCGCGTCCGCCGAGGACGCGGCCGCGATCCGGCGGGACCTCGCGCGGGAACGCGTGGCGCTCGCCGAGGAATGCGATAAGGACGGTCTCGTCGAGGAAGCCGCGCGGGAGAGGCTCGCGGCGGGCGGATCCGCGACGGGCGCGCCTCCTTACGTCCTCGACTGGAGCGACGATCTCCACGCGAAATACCTCACCTACGTGAAACGCCGCGACGCCCTGCTCGACGTGTTCGCGCGCCGATGGCTGGACGCCGGGGACCCGGAGAGCGCTCTTTTCCTCCGCCCCGATTTCGCCCCCGCCCGCGAGAAACTCGGCGAGGTCCTCGCGGGCGGCGCGTGGGTGCCGCGCGCGGACGCGGACCGGATGCTCGAGGACCTGCTGCCGATCGGCGGGAAATGGCTGCCCGCGGACGAAGTCCGCCGGCGGCGCGCCACCTGGGCGGAGGCGTGGGAAGTCCGCGACGGGCGTTTCCTCGTCCGCTCGAATCGGTCGCCCGAGTCCGTGCGCGCGGTGCTGGAGCTCGCGGCGGCGGTGCACACCGCGGTCTACCGCGAGCTTTGCGGACGCGTGGATCCCCCGCCGCGAAAGCCGCTTCCCGTCTACGACTTCGCGACGCGCGCCGATTTTCTCGCGCACCTCGACGCGGCGCACGACGGGGGCGGCACGCACCGGGACTCACCGGGGTTCTTCAGTTCGGCCGACGGCGCGAGCCATTTCGCCCCCCTCGGTGCCGGCACCGGTTTCGCGGACGTGGACGTCGCCCGGCACGAAATCGCCCACCAGGTCTGCGACGCGATCTGGCCGCCCGAGGGGATGCTCGCCGAGCGGCCGCATTTCTGGGCGTGGGAGGGCGTCGCCGGATTCTTCGAATCGGTCCAGGTGCGCGACGGGAAGGTGCTCGTCGGCAGCCGGTACCATCCGCGCCTCGCCGTCGCCCTCCGCGCGCTCCAGGACGGGCGCACACTTCCCCTCGAAGAATTCGTCCTCCTCGACGGCGACCGCATCCGGGGCCGCTACAACCAGGCCGCGGCCCTCGCGCATTTCTTTCTCATGGCGGACCGCGCGAAACACCGCGCCGCGTTCCTCAGGTACTTCGACGTCGTGGCGCGCGGGAAGGCCGAGAAGGAGACGTTCTCGAAGGCGTTCGGGCGCGAGCCCGGGGAGTTCCAGGAGGCGTGGGAGGCCTGGGTAAAAGGGGACCGGCCCGCGGTTCCGGCCGCGGCGGACGAGGCCGCGCTGCGAAAGGCCGCCGCCCGGGCTCGAGCGGCGCTCGGACAGGCCGCATGGGGCGACGGGCTCGTCGAAGAAGCGATCCGGGAGTGGCAGCTCGCGCTTCGCGACGATCCGGCGAACGCGGAGGCGAGCGGCGGGCTTTCCAAGAGCGGAAAGCCGTGGGTTCTCGCGTGGGACGAAGGCACGCATGCGAAATACAAGGCATGGCTGGAGAAGCGGAAGCGCGCGTACGCGGACCTCGCGGGGCGCTGGGCGGCGCTCGCGGCCGGGCGCGACGCGGCGGGCGACCGCGACGGCGCGTGGGCAGCCTGCCAGGAGGCGTTCGCGTTCGATCCCGACTGCGCCGAGGCGCGCGCACGGCTGGGCGAGAAGAAATTCGAGGGCGCGTGGGTGCCGGAGGAGGAGGCGGTCCGGCGCGGCAAGGGCCTGCTGCCGATCGGCGGCGAATGGCTGCCGGCAGACGAAGTGCGCCGCCGCCGCTCGAAATGGGACGAGGCCTGGGAGGTCGAGGGCCCGCACTACCGCGTCCGCTCCAACCGCTCTCTCGCCTCGGCGCGCGGCGTGCTCGCGCGCGCCGAGGATGCCCACGCGGCCTTCTCGCGCGAGATCCTCGGCGTCGTCGACCCGCCGCCTCTTCCGAAAAAAATGCCCGTGCTCGACTTCGCCACGCTCGAGGATCTCCAGGAGCACTGCCGCAGGGAGCACGGCGGCGAGGGCGCGGCACCGAAAAACGTACCGGGCTTTTTCACCCCCGGCGAGGGCGCCGCCCACTTCGGACCGCTTCCCGAAGGCTCGGTCCTCTCCCGCGACGACGTCGTCCGGCACGAGTGCACGCACCAGGCCTCCGACAGCGCCTTCCCCGCGAAGGGCTGGATGAACGTCCGCCCGGGCTTCTGGGCATGGGAGGGCCTCGCCTCCTACTTCGAGTCCGTCGAGTCCCGCCAGGGCAAGATCCTCGCCGGAGATCCTTCGCACGTTCGTTTCGCGCTCGGCGCCAAAGAAGCCCGCGAAGGCAAGCTGAAGCCGCTCGCGCAATTCGTGCTGACGACGCAGGAGACGCTCGCGCACGATTACCAGCAGGCCGCGGTGCTCGCGCATTTCTTCCTTCACGCCGGCGGCGGGAAGTACCGGGAGCGGTTCATCGCGTACTTCGAGGTAGTGGCCCGCGGCGAATCGGACAAGGGGACGTTCGAGAAGGAATTCGGGAAGGGGCCGGCGGAGTTCGAGGAAGAGTTTTCGCGGTACGCGCGGGAGCTGAAATGAGATGAGAACCGCGCGCTTCGCATTCGTCGCCTGCCTTCTAGGGCTCACGGTCGGGTTTTTCGCGGGCCGGGCCCGCGTTCTCCGCGTCGCCGATCCGGATCCGTTCCAGCGGAAGCCGCTTCCGCCGGTCTCCGGAGTCGACGCCTCGGGGGGAGGGGATCGCGAGGCCGAGCTGGAAGCGAAACTGGCCCGGGCGGAGGCGGAGCTCGCGGCGCTGCGCGTCCGGGCGGCGGAGCTTTCGGAGGGGCGGCTCGGCTTCCTGAGGGCGAAGATGGAGGAGCTTCTCCGGGCCCGGCGCGGCCCGCAGCTGCTGCGGCTCATGGGGGAGTTTGCGGCGCTGGGCGGGGAGGGGATGTCCGACGCGGCGAGCATCTGGGAAGCGCTCATCGGCGACCCGGAGTTCGGGGTGGGATATGAGGACCGGGTCGCGGCGCTGACGCACTGGATGCCCGACCTCGCGGTCTGGGCGCTCATGAACCCGGGATCCGCGTCCAAGGAACTCCGCCTGGAGGCAGCGGGGTCGTTTACGGGGCGCGATCTGTCCGCCGCCTACGTCCTGGGGTTCCTCCGGAACGAGCGCGATCCCGATGTCGCGCAGCAGTTGGCGATCTTCATGCCGTCCGATGTCGACGAATCGATGCTGCCGGACCTCGAGGGCGTGGCCAGGGCGCACGCCGAAGACCCTCATGTCGTCGACTCGATGCTGTTGCGCATCGAGAGCCTCGGCACGGACGGCTCGGAAGCGCTGCTCCGCGCGCTGGCGCATGACGCCGACGGGTCGATCGCGGAGGCGGCAGGGTGGCAGCTGCTCCGGCGCTCCCCTCCGGCGGCGGGGATGCAGGTCGAGCGGATCCCGACCGCCGGCTCGCCCGGAGCCGACTTCCGCCGCGGAGACGTCATCACCGCCGTCGACGGTGTGTCGATTCGCAGCGCCGACGACTGGAACACGGCCCGGTCCGCGCACTCCGATTCCGAGACTGACGTCGTCCTCACCGTCAATCGGAACGGCGCCGTGGTCCCCCTTCGAATCTCCGGCAAAGATCTGGGCGGCATCGCGGCCAAGAGTTACGTCCTGCCCGGAGAGTAGATCCCGATCACGGGCACGAGACTCCTACGTCCGGGGGAAGCTCGAAGGCCGTTCCAGCATCCGCCTGAACCAGGCGTGCAGCCGCGTCCGCTCTTCCGGGGACATGTCGACGTAGCCCAGCGTGACCTCGAACCGGTTCAATCCGGGCACTGCGTCGACCGCGTTCGCCTGCATCTTCGCTTTGAGCGGCGCCTCCCCCGGCAGCGCGATCTCGACGGCGATGATCCTGCCGCGCGCGAGTTTCTCCTCCGTGTGCATGACCACGCTCATCAGTCCCAGCTCGGTCGCGAGCGCGTCGCGCTTCCCCGCGAAAAAACCCTCGTCCACCCCCTTGTACGAGAGCGGGACCGAGCGTTTCACGCGGACGGCCAGCATCTTGGAAGAGGCGATCTCGCCGCGCGGGTTATTGAGCTTGTCGAGGGTTTCGATGAGTGTCTCGGGGCGGAGGGGCTTGCGGAGCGAGGCGGTTCCGCCGGCGGCCATGGCGTTGACGACGAGATTTGCGTTGGTGCGGTCATGGAGGACGAGGACGTTGACCTGCGGGTGCCGGTCGGTGACGCGCTGGACGACGACCACGGCGGCCTCGCCCGGGCGTTCGGAGAGACCGGGGAGGTGGAGGTCGATGGCGACGAGCCACGGTTTCAGGCGCTGGACCGTTTCGAGCAGCGTGTCGCCGTGGCGGCACTTGCCGACGACCCGATAGTGGGTGGAGGCGAGGGCGGTGCAAAAGGCGTCGCGGTCGACGCAGGCGGGGTCGGCGACGAGGATGGTGGAACCCATGGTCGGGACTCCTTTCGAGGGGTGGGGAAGAGGGGGCGGTTCCTCGTGTCCGCGATGAGTCAAAAGCAATTCTCGAGCCTCCGGTGCCGGCGGCCGGCACGTGGAGGGAGCCCGGGCGAACCGAACGGGAGTGACGCCGAAATTACGGCGCTGCCGCCCAGAAATCGGCGGCGAGGCTCCGCGGAAATGCGGCGCCAGATCCGGCTACTTCTCGAGCTCCTCGATCTTCAGCTCGTCCAGCGTCACGCTTCCACCTTTCACTCCAAACGACACCCCTCCCGCGTCCGCGGGCACCGCATGCCCCTTCCAGGCCGTCTTACCGTCCACATCGATCCAGGCGCAGTCGCCCTTCACCGTGATCGCGTAGCGGGCTTCCGGCGGAGGCATCGGCGGACCGGCGCCGTTGTCGAGCAGCCAGGGGCCGGCGACGAGGCCGGTGCGCGCGCCGGGGCCGAACGCGACGCGGCGGCGCATCTCGCCCTGGCGGAGATCGAAGGCGAGGCAGGCCCCTGCGGCAGCCCGGGCGCGGAACGAGACGCGGTAGTCGCTTCCGGCTTTCCAGCGCGCGGGCGAGGCCCAGGCGAAATCGTCGCCGCCCTTCAGCTTGAGCTGGGCCGGGACGGGCGGCTGCGACCAGGGCGCCCAGGTCGACTCGACTTCGCGGCGGACCTTGAAGCTGGCAGGCTCGACTCCAGGCTCGAGGTCCTCCGCGGTGTCGGCCTTGCCGAAGATGTCGATCGACTTGAACGAGAACGGGGCCGCCGTTCGGAGGCCGAGGGCGCCGGGCCAGGAGGCGGGGAAGGAGCATTCGGCCCAGCCGCGGTTGGCCTGCACGGAGAGGCGGCGGAGGGCCCACGCGACGCGGAGGTGGACCCAGCCGCCGGGGAGCACGTCGGTTTCGAATTCGCGGCCCTCGAGCGGCAGGATCACGGCGACGCGGTTGCGGCCCAGGGGGCGGAGCGAAACGGCGAATTCCTCCGCGCCCGCGCGGCGTCCGATGAGGACGGCGAAGTCGGCGGCAGGGCAGACGTCCATTTCGATCACGCCTTCGCGCCAGGACAGGCCGCGGAGAAATGCGGTGGAGGGAGGAGCGGCCGGACTGAGGCAGGCGACGCCGCCGGGCACGATGGAGTACTGGCCGGAAGCGGCGAAGTCGGCGAGGACGGCTTCGGGGTCGTCCCATGAAAGGCGGAAGGCCGGGCCTCGGCCGGTGACGCGCGCGGCGGTGGCGAGAGCGAGGACCTCGGCCGTGGCGGGAATCGCGGCGCGGCGCAGCGCGGCGCGTGCCGTTTCGGCGTCGCGCGGATCGAGGGGGAGGGAGCGGAAGCGCCGGAGCCATTCGAAGGAGGTATCGGCTAGGGAAGCGGGGCCGGCGGACTCGAGGGCGCGGAGCGCGGCGTCCGCGGCGGCGCGGTCTTCGGGGCGGATCTGCGACGCGAGGAGGGCGGCGCGGTCGGGTTCGATCTCGAGGCCGCGCCTGCGGGCGCGGAGGGCGATGGGCCAGGCTTCGGGGGCCGGGGCGCCGAGCAGGGCGACGTCGAGCGCCGCGAGGATGGCCGGGTCGGGCGGGTTGTGGGCGAGGGCGCGCGAGGCGAGGTCGGCGGAGGCGAGGTCGGCGGGGGAGAGGATGACGGTGCCCGTCGGGGTTTCGACGAACAGCCTGCGGGCGCGCTCGTCCACGGACAGCAGCCTGCCGGCGAGGGTGGTCCCGTCGGACCGCCGGAGTTCGACCGTTCCGCCGCGGAGCGCCCGATATCCGTCGAACGCGCGTTCGACCGTTTCGCGCAGGCGCTTTGCGGCGAGGCGCGCCGAGGCGATCGTGCGGCGCTCTTCGTCGTCGCTCCCCTCGCCGGCGCCCGCGATCACCGCTTCCAGCCTGGCCGGATCGTGCGCCGCCAGGAGAGGCCCGAGGGCTGCGAGTCCGTCGGCGGGTCCCCAGAGGGTTGCGGCTTCGGCGGCGGCGGCGAGAAGTGCGGCGGCCGGGCGGGGCGGCATCTTTGCGGCGAGCGCGGTGAGGCGGCGGGCGCCGGCCGCGCCGCGCTGCACCGCGATTTCGGACTGCGCGCGGCGTCCCGCGCGGTCGTGGAGCTGTTCGACGGCGCGCGCCACGTCGGCGGCGCTTTCGAGGGTCGGCGGCTGGAGGGCGGTCCAGATTTCCAGCGCGTGCTGGAATTCTTCCGCGCTCTCCAGTTCTCCAGCGCGCCGCGCGGTTTCGTCGAGCACCCGGGCCCATGCGGCGGCGTCGAACACGGGGAGCGGATCCGGCTGCGGAGTCGGCGGCGGGATCTGTGCAGGCGGGAGCGGGTCCTCCCGTTCCACCGGGATCGGCGGCTCGGGTTGCACTTTCGCAGCGGTCTGCCCGACCGGATCCGCGACAGGTTCGCGATGCCTCAGGAACGGAATCCCGCCCATCGCGCCTGCCGCGACGAGCCCCGCCGCCAGGGCCACCGTGCGCGGCCGCTTCATCCGCCCCAGCCACTGCGAAATCGTCTCGGCTCGCGGCACCGCGCTGGGGGTAAGGTCGGGCGGAGTCGGGACCGCGATGGTGTCTTCCGGGCGATAGAGAAAGCGGCGCGTGCGGCGCGCCTCGATCGGCGCGGGTGTCGGGGAACTGTCGAGCAGATCCTCTATCGCTCCGTCCAGAGCCCGGGCGAGGTCCGCCGCCGACGCCCAGCGCGCCGCGGGCATTTTCTGCATCGCCCGGTAGACGATCGCGGCGACCGCAGGCGGAGCTTCCGTGATCGGCGGCACGTCCCGGTGCATCTGCGCGAGGAGCGTGCCGGTGAGGGACGTCTCCTTGAAGGGCAGACGCCCTGCGAGCATCGTGTACAGTACGACGCCGAGCGAATACACGTCCGAGCGCGCGTCGCACGTGTGCCCTTCGCAGGCTTCCGGCGACATGAAGTACGGCGTTCCGAGGACGATCCCTTCCTGCGACTCCCAGCCGTCGCCGTCCTGCTGACGCGCCAGTCCGAAGTCCGCGAGTTTCGCCTCGCCCTGGCGCGAGAAGAGCACGTTCGCGGGCTTCACGTCCCGGTGGGTCACACCGACGCGGTGCGCGGCTTCCAGCGCTTCCGCGAGCTGCCTTCCGACGTGGAGCACCCGGAGGAGGGGCATGCGCTCGCCGCTCTCGATCTCCTGGGCGAGCGACGTGCCTTCGACGTACTCCATGACGAGATATGGGAGCCCTTCCTCCTCGCCGGCGGCGATGACGCGCACGATGTTCGGGTGATCGATGCAGGCCGCGGCGCGTCCTTCGCGCAGGAACCGCTGGCGCAGGACTTCGTCGGAGACGCACTTTTCGACGAGGACCTTGATGGCGACGGTGCGGTTGAGCCGCTCGTCGCGCGCGCGATAGACGACGCCCATTCCCCCGGAGCCGATCCGGTCCTGAAGGACGAATCCACCGAGAGTCCGGCCGACGAGCGTATCCTGAGCCTTCATTGGTGCTGCGCCCCCACTGGATTCCTGCAGGTAGTCCGACTCCGGACGCCGCGGCCGGGGGGCGCTAGGGATTCCCGCGCGGAAACAGCCGATCTCCAGGTGCCGTGCGAGCTGAGACAGCTTCGAGCACGATGCGCGTCGCCAAACGCCGGCGACGGCCGACAACCGACGCAATCATTATATCGGATGGGACAGGCTCCCGACCGGTGAGCGAAGAATAATCGGATCCGGTAGCTCCGGTATAGCCGCGCCGCCGGGCCCCGTCACCGGGGCTCCGCAGACGCGCGCCGGCGGATCGCCGCGGCGGCCTTGCGGGCGCTGTCTCCGAGTTCGCGGAACTGGTCGACGAAATCGTCGTCGTCCCTGGTGGTTTCGCCCCGCTTCGCGATCCAGTCCAGGATCGGAAGATCTGAGGCGACGCCTCCATTCCCGACCGCGTCGATCGTCGCGAGGCGCGTCTCGTGGCCCGAGCCGAAGCACTTGCCGTCCTTCTCGAGCAGATCGGACAGGAACCGCTGGGCCACCGGTCCGCCCACGCGGCCCAGGGCATCGAGAGCCCCCGAAATCCCGCCTCCCTCAGCGATAAATCCCATCTGTTCCGAGTCGCCCTGGAGACCGCGGATGTACTCCACCAGGAAGGGAGCGGCGTCGGGGCCGATGTCGACGCAGTCCGCGAACCGACCGCTCGAGATGGCCCAGATCGCGCGATCGGCGGCGGCCGAGGGCTTGAAGCCGATGCCTGCGAGAAGCCGAAGGGCGTCCTCACGCGTGTCCTCCCACTGGATGGCGGCGAGAAGCGCCGGCGCGGCCGAGCGCACGCCCAGCGCGACCGCGACCATCGGGCCCGCGAATTCGTACGCGCGACTCCGCTGGAACGAGGCCCGCGCCACGGCCGTGAGATCGCCCGTCACCACATCCGTCAGCTCGGAATCCGCCTCGAGCAAGAGGAGAACCTGGCCCGTCTTCGGAGCGCGGACCGAGAGCTTGAATACGATGTCGGTGGCGTCCAGGATCTCCCTCGATCCCTCGTCCCGGTACGCCCTCCCCTTCTTCTCCTCGTACGTCACTTCCACGACGCCGTCCTTCCCCTCCCCGCCCGCGACGGCCTCCACCCCGACCCGCTCGAGCTTCGCGCGGAGGTCCTGCTCGATTGCAAACGGCTTGCCCTTGTGCCACGCCGTCGCCGTGACCTCCAGGCGGACGCGCCGCTCGGGCGCCGGCTTCGGCGCGGGAGGCTCGACCCTCGGCGGCCGGGCGACGTCCATCGGCGCCGGTGCGGCGGGCGCAGGCGGGGCCGGCGCCGGCGGGCGGTCGCAGGCGGCCAGCAGGAGCATGCTGAAGAGGAAGGCGCGGTTCATGGCGGGCTCCAACTTGCCGGAGGGGCACGAAAACTGGAAGGCAGGCCCTGAGCCGCTGTTCCAAGAGCACAGCGCCATGCTGACTCAGGGTTTCTTGTGTTGAACGGGTTCCCAAGAATTGTACAGCCGATCCCCAAGCGCCTCTTGAGCTGCCGCGTACTTCAACCAGACATCCTTTTGGACAAACCAAACGTCCTTGAATCTCATCGTATGAATGATCTTGCCATTCACTTCGGGTTTCCTGCAATCTGGCCCGATGCCGTTCAACGCAGGAGACACATACCAGGGGCGGATCTCAAATGTCCACCTCTACGTCGTCGTGAGCGACCCCCTCGCATTCCCGGAACAGGTGGTCGTCGTGAACATCTCCTCCCAGGCTGAGTGGAAAGACCAGACATGCGTCCTGAGAACCGAGGATCATCCGTTCATTCGCCACGAGAGTGTCGTCATGTACGGCCTTGCCGAGGTTGTCCAGCTCAAAACCCTGGTAGTACTTCATGCCCAGGGTCTCGTGAATCCGGACAAGCCGGTCAGCGAAGAAGTGCTTGCCCGGATTCGGGACGGATTTGCGAAGTCGCGCCGCACGGTCAGAAGGATCGCCGCGATTCTGAAAGCGCAGAACCTGATCTAGGACCTGGGCCGCACCACGTTCTCGCGGTGCCACGACTGCTCGATGACTTCTTCGCCCAGGCGCCGGATCTCCTCGATGGAGACGCCCTCCTCCAGCAGAATCCGCCGGACGGGGATCGGAAGCGCGCTTCTGCCCGGGTCTTCATACTCAGGGAGATCGTGCGTGAAATTTCGAAGCTCCCAGTCGGACTTGCCTGCCTGCTCGAAGTGGACCGCGCGGAGCGTCGAAAGATCCGACTCGGAGAGGTCTTCAAAATCGGTCTTTCCGAGACGCCTGATCCCGCGGGGACCATCGCTCTGAATCAGGGCCTGCCAGGGGCCCTCCGATTCCCGCTGGTCCCGTATCAGGTCGTAGACTTCGCTCAGAACGGGGCCGTGCTCCATCGAGAAATACGTCCCTCCTGCGATCGGCCACCGCATTTGAAGGATCGCAGTGCGATCGGCGAGGTACAGCAGCTTGATGACACGGAGGCGCGTCATGTTTCCCTGCGCAAGGTCCACCAGGCAGGCTGCCGCCTGCGCGGCTTTGGCCTCGTTGAAGGGGTAGGAGAAGTTGGCGGGGTCTGGGGTCACGACCCAATACTACCATGGGCATGCGGTCATCTCCATCCGCCGACCTTTCTGGCAGCATGGTCAGTCAGCGTTCCGCGCATGCCTTCGCCGCCCTCTGCACAATCTCGGCGACCCGACTCGCCTCCGCCTCCGAAAGCTTCTCCGTCCCATTTTCCTTCGCGCGCGCCCCGTCGCGTTCCCACACGCGGCCGTCCACGCGGTTGCCCGAGAGCTCCACGTCCTGCGATTCTTTGAACCGGATTTCGATCGGCGTCTCGTAGGTGCCCGAGCAGACCACCGCATTTCCGGCGACCTTCGTTCCCGGCGAGTCGAAGACCATGATGCCGGCGTCGCCCGGCTGGTCCTTGGTGCGCGCGAACGCGTTCCCCGCGATGCGGCCGCCCCGGTGGTCGGGGCCGCCCTCGCGGTCGATGAGGCCGAAGGCGATGCCGCGCTGGCAGTTCACGAAGACGTTGTTCTCGCAGATCGTGTCGGCGCTGCCGTTCCACATGAGGACCGCGGGGCCCGCGAGCTGCCCGTCGGGCGCGCGGATGTTGCGGAAGACGCAGTTGCGGATCTGCCAGCCTTTGCCCGCGTGGACGTCGACGCCGTTCGTGTAGTCGCTTCGCGCCGACTCGGCGTACTCGAACAGGCAGTGCTCCACCTCGCCCGCGTCCACCCCCTTGCCGTCCGCCGACCGGTTCGACTTCAGAAACTGCTCGCCCGCCTCGAACATCCGCACGTTCCAGACGCGCACCTTGCCCGCGCCGCCCTGGATCGTGATCGGATGGAACCAGACGTCGCCGACGGAGAGGTCGGCGATGAGCACGTCGGAGGCGTCGCTCACCATGATGCCGTGCGGCACATCGCCGTGCGCCTCGACGCGCATTCCTCTGCCGAGCAGCACGACGTCGCGCCGTTTGCCGGTCGCGCCGCGCAGCGCGACGTTTTTCACGCCGCCCGTGAGGTGGACGGTGTTCGTGAGGCGGTACGTGCCGGCCGCGAGGAGCAGCGTGGTGTCGGAGCGGAGGGATTTGACTTCGCGTTGAAGGTCCTCCTCGGAGTCGATTTTGATGACGCGGCCTTTGGGAGGGGGAATGGGCGGAGGTTGGGCGGGGGGGAAGTCGGCG
>JACPRD010000087.1 GCA_016190145.1 Planctomycetota bacterium
GATGGGGGTGGCGAGACGGATCATGGGGGCCCTCAGGGGGATGGGGGGGGAGGAAAGAAGGGGGATATCCTAGCCGTGGGAGGGCTTTGAAACAATGTTGACCGCCGCCCCGCGTGCATGACCGTAAGTGTCCGGTGACGTGTCCGCCGGCGCGCGGAGCGCGAAGGCGGACCCCTTGCCCTTGACCTGGCCCTTGACCTTGCCCTCGTCGTGAAACCGGGGCTACGGAATTGGGTCCGGGGATCGCCTGTGAAGGCGAAGGGCAGGGCAAGGTCAAGGGCAAGGTCAAGGGCAAGGGGCGCGGCTTCGCCGCGCAACTACCGCGGCCGGTTGGTCACTGCGAACGAGGCCCGACAGTTGTCGCAGTCAACTGCCGGGCGCGGGCGCGGGCGGGGGCGGGGGTAGGGGAACGGCGACGGTCGGGCACGGCGCTCGGTGGTGTAGACTCCCCCCCACGGCACACCCATCAGGGGGGGATCGCATGAAACGGCATCCGTGGATCGCGGCATTGATGGCTACGGCGGCGGTTTTCCTCGGCTCGTGCGGCGGAGCTGGCGACAAGGAACCGGAGGACGCGGGCACCTCCCTCCCCTACACCCTCCTCCCCGAACAGACCGCGGGATGGTCGGACGCCGACCTCGAGTTCTTCCTGCACGGCTCCATGGGGACGGAAGTTCTGCCGGAGGCCGTGCTGCGGGCCTGGGCGGAGACGGAGCCTGGCCTGTTCCCGACGGTCACGCTCACGAACTTCGGCGCCGTCGCGGGGCGGGCGGACGGGCCGCCGCTCGGGTTCAGCTTGCGGGCGGTCGAGCACCTGGGCGGGCTGCCGTCGATCGGCATCAACTGCGCGTCGTGCCACGCGGGGCAGGTCGAGCGGGCGGGCGGAGGGAAGGGGGTCACGATCCTCGGCGGGCCGGCGGCGTTCGACGCGGAGGCGTTCTTCGGGGCGGTCGTGGTGGCGATGGTGAAGACGGCGGACGCGGAGGCGATGAAGAAGTTCCTGCCGGCGTACGCGCGCGCGCGGGAAGGGGCGGAGGCCGAGGCGGCGGTGCGGACGCAGGTGGAGGCGGACGCGGCGGGGATCGAGGCGGCGGTGAAGGAAGACCCGCTTGCGAATCGCGGGGCGGTGGCGGGGGCGCTTCATGTGATCGCGCCGGCGCAGCTCGAGGTGTACGAGCCAGGCACGAAGACGCTCGTGCCGCTTCCCGAGCTGGCCCGCAATCTCCTGCGGCTCTTCCACAATATGCGCGCGGCGCTGCACATACCGGACCAGCTTCCGGCGTCGGGGCCGGCGCCGTCGGGGCCGGGGCGCAACGACGCGTTCGGGCTGCTGTCGCTGGTGCTGCTGGGGGCGCCGCAGGAGCATGCGCCGGTGAAGTTCGGGGTGGTGTGGAACGTGGACCGGCGGCGGTGGGTGCACTGGGACGGGAACACGCCGTCGCCGATGGCGCGCAACCTGCTCGCGGCGGTGGGGCTCGGGGCGCCGCTGCTCGGGAAGAAGGCGGTGCTGGACGTCGCGGTGCTGCGGCGGCAGACGCAGCTGTCGGAGACGATCCGGCCGCCGAAGTATCCGTGGGAGATCGACGGGGAGGCGGCGAAACGGGGGGCGGAGCGCTACCAGGTGAGCTGCGCGCGGTGCCACGACGGGCCGGAGGGAGACGGGCGGCTGTTCGCGGTGGCGGAGGTCGGGACGGATCCTGTGCGGGCGCGGATGTTCGCGCCGAAGCTGGCGGAGGGGTTCAACGGGTTCCTGCGGACGGTCGAGGCGCCGGGGTTCGACGGTTCGAAGGAGCCGGCGATCCGCAGCACGCAGAAGTACTGGGCCGCCGATCTCGCGGGCGTCTGGGCGCGCGCGCCGTACCTGCACAATGGATCGGTGAGGACGATGGGCGAGCTGCTGATGCCGCCGGCGTTGCGGGCGAAGACGTGGCGGCGGGGGACGAGGAGGTACGACGCGGCGGGGATGGGGTATGAGGACGAGGGGGGGTACGTGTTCGACACGGCGACGCCGGGGAACTCGAATGCGGGGCATGATTACGGGACGGGGCTGCCGGGGGAGGCGAAGAGGGAGTTGATCGAGTATTTGAAGACGAGATGACCCTCGGGGCCTCCGGGGCGCGGAGGTTTCGGAACGCAAAGCTGCCCGCTGGTCGTTGTATACTCAGGCCAGGGTGTGAAAGGAGTTACAGGCTTGAAGGGTTTCTTGCTGATCGCGGACTCGGCCCGGATTCACGGGGACGGCACATTCAGCCTGCTTCGCGGCGGTATCGACCGTGTGCTCGTTCCGGAAGGTGAACCGCTGATACATCGCGGATCGGTCCTCCTGAGAATTCACGGCGATGCCTCGGAAGCCGGGAAACACGAGTTCGCGCTACGTGTCGAATCGGGGAACGGCGAACGGGTCGCCCCGGACCTCAAAGGAGCCTTCGAGATCCCGGCGGGAGGAGGAGGGGCCGTTGCTGCCCTGGATTTCGTCTTCAGCCTTCCGAAGCTCGGGTCGTATCGCATCGCCCTCTCGGTGGGGGACAGAGAGCTTGACGGGTGGCGCGTCGAGGTTATTTCTATCCCGGTTGTGAAACCTGCAGGAGCTGGGAAATGAGCGTCATCACGACGGGTTCTACACCGATTGTCGAAGTTCAGCCATGGCGGTCGGAGTCGATCGCCCGCGCCGAGCGTGTGCAACTTGGAGTTACCAGGGCGACGGGGATCATCGTCACTCCTGCTCCGAAGACGGGAGCGCGCCTTCCGGAACCCCCGCGACTCAGAGAGACCTGGAGGGGTTACCCGATCCTCACAGCGGAGGAGTTTGGACGGCAAATGCAGGAGTATCCGCCTGAGCCTGATGACTTTCTCGATGAATAGCAGGGTGGATGCCGCCTCAACTTCACGAAGTCTACTACGCGCCGATTGAGGTTGGTTTTGCTGCCTACGCCCGACCATTCATCATCGTGGACGGCCCGGTCGCAGACCCGAACGATCCCAACAGGTTGCTTGTCCTGATCGCGCCAATCTCCAGCGCGCAAGACTGCAAGCAGCAACCGTTCTTCGATCTTCCTGACCCGGATTGGAGAGCCGTAGGGCTGAAGCGGCCGTCCTACGTCCTCGGAAGCAAGTCACGATGGCTCGATGCCGCGGCGGTCGGAAAAAGGCTTGGGCGAATGAGCGGTCCGCTTCTTCAGCGGTTTCTTGGTTGGGCGCAGTGGTAGGTGCCAGGACCAGGCGCCTCACCGAGCCACGCTCGCGGAACGCCCCGCGAGGAGTCCCTCCGCGTTTCCGTTCAGCTCGACTCATGCCCTTCCCTAAGCCCCCACCCGCGTCGCGGCCGCTTCCGTGTCCTTCCGTCCCTCCGAGGTTTCCGTGTTAGTCCTTAATCTTTTATCTCTTCTTTTTCAACATAGGCACTTGACTTATCATATTTGTATCATACAATCTCTATCACTTCCCCAACCAAGGAGATCCCCATGCTCCACTCCGACCTGACCGGCCGCATCCTCGGCTGCGCCGTCACCGTTCACCGCGCCCTGGGCTCGGGATACCCCGAATCCATGTACCAGGCTGCGCTCGACCTCGAATTTCGCGCCCAGGGTCTCCGTTTCGTCCGGGAGGCCCCGATCGTCGTGCTCTACAGGGACCGTGAAATCGGCCAGTTCCGGGCGGATTTCATCCTCGAGGACCTCGTGGTTCTCGAGACCAAGGCGCTGGCCTCGCTCGGGAAAGGCGAGAACCGGCAGTTGCTCAACTACCTGCATGTCAGCGATTACGAGGTCGGGCTGCTCGTGAACTTCGGAACGGAGAAGATCGAGGTGACCCGGAGAATTTTCACGAACGAACACAAGTCGTGGATGACCAGGCCGGAGGTCACGGCGATCAAGGAAGTCGGGGATAGCCCGGAGATCAGCGGGGTGAGGAAGAACAGGGGACGGGTGGTCGATCCAAGGGAGGCTGGAGGGGAGGAGGACCGGAAAGATTTAAGGGCATAACACTGAAACCTCGGAGGGACGGAAGAACACGGAATCTCGGGGGAGCGGTGGTCGGCGGGTCACTGGGATTCGAGGGGAGATCGGGGGTTCCGATTTGTGGGTCGGCGGGCCGGCCGCACAAACTTGTCGCCCGCCTCCCCCAGGATTACCCTCTTTTGATGGCCCGTGAGAAGAAACCTGCCGCCGCAGCGACCGCCGCAAAAGTCCCCGAATCCATCCGCACCGGCAACAGCGTCGCGTCGCTGAAGCAGTCGGTCCTCGACAATCTGTTCTACGCGATCGGCCGTCCGATGTCCGTCGCGACGCGGCACGACCTGTACACCGCGCTCTCGCTGACGGTGCGCGACCGGCTGATGGAGAAGGACCTGGAGAGCATCCACGCGTTCTCGACACGCGAGTTCAAGACGGTGTGCTACCTGTCGGCGGAGTTCCTGATGGGGCCGCAGCTCGGCGCGAACCTCTTCAATCTGGGCATTTACGAGGCGGCGGAGAAGGCGCTTCAGGAACTGGGCCTCAGGCTCGACGACCTGCTCGAGGTCGAGGAGGAACCGGGGCTGGGGAACGGCGGGCTCGGGCGGCTCGCGGCGTGCTACCTCGAGGCGATGGCGTCGGTGGAAGTCCCGGCGATGGGGTTCGGAATCCGGTACGAGTTCGGGATCTTCGACCAGGCGATCCGGGACGGGTGGCAGGTCGAGATGACGGACAAATGGCTGCGGCTGGGAAACCCGTGGGAGATCCACCGGCCGGAGATCGGGCACGAGGTGATGCTGGGCGGGCGCACGGAAGCGGGGACCGACGCGCAGGGGCGGTACCGGGTGAGGTGGATTCCAGAGCGGGTGGTCAAGGGGACGGCGTACGACACGCCGATCGCCGGCTACAAGGTCAACACGTGCAACCTGCTCCGGCTCTGGAAGGCCGAGGCGCTCGAGTCGTTCGACTTCGCCGCGTTCAACCAGGGCGACTACACGCGCGCGGTCGAGGAGAAAGTCGGCTCCGAAAACATCAGCAAGGTGCTCTACCCCAACGACGACCAGGCGCGGGGGAAGCGGCTGCGGCTGGAGCAGCAGTACTTCTTCGTCGCGTGCACGCTGCAGGATTTGCTGCGCGTGCACCTCGCGATGGGCCGCAAGATCGAGACGTTCTGCGAGCGGTTCGTGATCCAGCTGAACGACACGCACCCGTCGGTCGGCATCGCCGAGCTGATGCGCCTGCTCGTGGACGTGCACGGGCTCGACTGGGACGCCGCGTGGGCCATCACGAGCCGGACGTTCGGCTACACAAACCACACGCTGCTGCCCGAGGCGCTCGAGAAATGGCCGGTGGACGTGTTCGGGCAAGTCCTCCCCCGCCACCTCGAAATCGTCTACGAAATCAACCACCGCTTCCTCCAGGAGGTCCGCGCCGCCTTCCCCGGCGATGAGGGCCGCGCCGTGCGCGTCTCGATCATCGAGGAAGGCCCGCGCCCCGCGGTGCGCATGGCGCACCTCGCGACCGTCGGCGCGTTCGCCGTGAACGGCGTGGCGGCGCTTCACACGGAGCTGCTCAAGCGCGACCTGCTGCCCGACTTCGTCGCGATGTGGCCCGGGAAATTCCACAACGTCACGAACGGCGTCACGCCGCGGCGATTCGTGGGCCTCAGCAACCCCGGCCTGACCAAGCTCATCAGCTCGCGCATCGGCGACGGCTGGCTCAAGAACCTCGACGGCCTGCGCGCGCTCGAGCCGCTCGCCGGCGACGCGGGGTTCGAGGCCGCCTGGCGCGCCGTGAAACTCGAGAACAAGCGCCGCCTCGCCGAACTGATCCGCGAGCGCACCGGCGTCGCCGTCGACCCCGAGAGCCTGTTCGACGTCCAGGTGAAGCGGATTCACGAGTACAAGCGGCAGCACCTGAACGCGCTTCATGTGCTCGCCCGCTACTTCCGTCTCAAGCGCGATCCGTCCGCCGACCTGCCCGCGCGCACGGTCATTTTCGGCGGCAAGAGCGCGCCGGGGTATTTCATGGCGAAGCGGGTGATCAAGCTGATCCACTCGCTGGGCGAGGTGATCAACTCCGACCCCGACGTGCGCGGCCGGCTCAAAGTCGTGTTCTTCCCGGACTTCAACGTGAAGAACGCGCAGCACATCTACCCTGCCGCCGACCTGTCCGAACAGATTTCCACGGCGGGCAAGGAGGCGTCGGGAACGGGGAACATGAAGTTCGCCCTGAACGGCGCGCTCACAATCGGCACGCTCGACGGGGCGAACGTGGAGATCCGGGAAGCCGTCGGCGCGGAGAATTTCTTTCTGTTCGGGCTGACGGTGCCGGAGGTGGCGAAGCTGTGGAGGGACGGGTACCGGCCGTATGACGTGTATGAGCGCAGCGAGACGTTGCGGGAGACGCTGGATGCGCTGGTGTCGGGGACGTTCTCGCGGGGGGATCGCGAGCTGTTCCGGCCGCTGGTGGATTCGCTGCTGGACAGGGACACGTTCCTCCTGCTCGCGGACTTCGAGGCGTACGTGGCGTGCCAGGCGAGGGTGGATGAGCTGTGGAGACAGCCGGCGGCGTGGACGCGGAAGGCGATATTGAACGTTGCGCGGATGGGGCGGTTTTCGGCGGATCGGTCGATCCTGGAGTACTGCGAGAAGGTTTGGAAGACCAGGCCGATGCCGATCTGAGGCCGCGCGGCGGCCCATGTGCCCGTGCCCGTGCCTTTGCCCGTGCCCGTGCACAAACCGAGCGGCGCCGATACCGGTCCACCTCTGCTGCCTCGGCCCTTCCCCCTCCCCTTTCCCTGCCCGGTCGCTAACCGTGGCGGCGGCAGGGGGGAGGGCGCAAGGGGCGACGGGCAAGAGAGGCGAGCTTTGATCGTACGGTCCCGGGTTCTAGACGGGCAGGGGCACGGGCACAGGCACGGGCACGTGGGGCTGACCGCATAACGGGCCATACACAGCCTGGGCCCGGTCGTTCAATCCAAACAATGCCGGGCATTCTTCGCAGGCAAGTGCCGGGCGCGGGCGGGGGTAGGGAGGCCGCTTCGCGGCCCAGGACGTGGACACCGGAGCATCCACTGGAGCAGTGGTATACTTCCCCCATGAGACGTACGAACCCCAACGGTCGCAGATCCCATTCCAGCCTCCTCTCCCGAATCACCGTGAGCCCCAAAGTCCTCGTCGGCAAGCCGGTGATTCGAGGCACGCGGATCTCCGTGGAGTTCGTGATCGACCTGCTGGCCTCGGGTTGGACGACCGGGCAGATTCTCGAAGAGTACGACCGTCTCAAGCCCGCGGACATTCGCGCCTGCCTCGCCTACGCCGGCGAGGTTCTCCACGGCGAGCGTGAAACGGCACTCACGGCGCCGATCCCGACCGAGGACTGGCTCCAGCTTCGTGTTCTCAATCTGATCGCCAGGAATCCGGGCATCGACGCGGAAGACGTCGCCCGGATGCTGGGCGTCTCCGACGTTGCTGCCATCGACGCCGTCGCCGAACTGCGCCGTGCCGGAATCGTCGGCCGCGCTTCGTGACGGACTTCTTCTCCGTCAACGACGCGATCCGCGGGAACAAGCTCTTTTACCTGTTCCGCGATCCCCCGTCCGCCGACCGGAAGGCAAGCGGCCGTTTCGCCGGCAAACTCCACGGCAACGGGCATGTCGAGGTTGTCGAGCCTTTGGTCCTGACTCCGGGAGGAGCGCCCAACGCGGCCGATTGCATCCGCTGCAAGACTGCCCGTTACGAGTGCGACAAGGAACCCGACAAGGCAAGAAAGCAACAGGACCCCCGAGGGCGGCATCGGGGATGGGGCGGATTCCTGAAGGGCAACGCGATGGCGGAGATTCTCATACCGGGCAGGAGTCACGCCTAGATCGGCGCGACGGAGAGCCACACACGGGGATCGGGGGATGGTCTGGCCTACCGCGCAGCGGCCCGTTCCCTCGCCCGCGCCCGCGCCCGCGCCCGGCCCTTCACTTCGAACAATGTCGAACAGTCTTCGCAGTCAACTGCCGGGCGCGGGCGCGGGCGCGGGCGGGGGTAGGGGGGCCGCGTCGCGGCCTCACTTCCGTTGGAGCGCTTCCTCGTACTTCCGGAGATTGACCTCCAGTTCCGCCTTCAACCCGGGCTCCGCAAGTTCCACCGCTTCACGCTGCGCCTCTACGGCTTTCGCGGCATCGCCGGCGAGGAGATACGCCGCGGCGAGCGTATCGAGGACTCCGGCCAGGGTATTCCGGCCGGGGCCGCGGGTGCGGATGAGTTCGACGGAGCGGGCGGCCCAGCGGGCGGCGGTCGCGCCGTGTTCGGGTTTGGCGCCGGGGGCGGTGACGAGAGTCCAGGCGAGGGTGTTGAGCGAGTCGGGGTCGTCGGGGGCGAGGGCGAGGGCGGCGCGGCCGGGGTCGGCGCCGGAGGCGGCGGCAGCCGCGGCGGCGCGCGGTCTCGACGCAGGAGAGGATTTCCCGATTTCCGGCAACGGTCTCCTTTTTTGTGCTTTTTGTGCCTTTTCGTGGCTGCTCTTCGCCCTTTGAGGACCGGTCACACCCGCGCCTTCCCGGAGTGGATCTCCGCAATCTCTCCCAGCATCCTCTCCGCCTTGCGGACGTGGCCCGTGACCGCCATCCCGTGCGCGCAGGCGCGGGCGATGTCCGAAGCTTCCACGTGGTGCGCCGCGACCTGTGAATGCGTGGCGGCGGACTCGAGCTCCTGCGCGATCCGCTCGTAGAGCTGGCGGACTTTCTTCATCGTGTTGGCGGGCATTGCAGAACCTCCATTCGCGCGGGCGGAATTGCCCGGCGGAAAGAGATTCGCGCCGGAGGACGGCGGGGGCAAGGGATTCGGTGTGGAATGCGGAGGAAGCCGATCCTCTTCACCGGGTTGCTTTTCCGCCCGCAATCCCGCGCTGCGGTGCCTGAAGCTGTCTCCGTGTCCTTCCGTCCCTCTGCGGTTTCCGTGTTCTGCCTTTTTTCCTGATGGAAATCACCGGCCGCGAAAAGGACTTCAATTTAAGGGCACAACACGGAAACCTCGGATGGACGGAGAAGCACGGATCGGCCGACAACGAGAAACGAGTAACGAGTAACGAGGAACGAACCCGACGACGGAGCGCTCACCCGCTCGCCCCACCGTCCCCCCTCTCAGCTTTGCCCGCAGTTACCGCAGCTCAAATCCTCGTCGACCTCGGATTCGTCGAGCCCAGCTTCAACCGTCGGCGCCGGCCCGACGCGGGCGATGAGCGCCTGGACGAGCGCGACGAGCCCCGCCGCGGGCGCGCCCTCGGAACGCTTCGCCAGCCCGTGCGCGAGCGCGGCGAGATGCTCCTGCAGGAACGTATTGCGCGCGGCCGCCGTTACCTCCGCGGCTTCGGCGTTGCCCTGCGCCCGCGCGTAGGCTTCCTTCAGCCAGAGGTACGCCGCGAATCCCGTCTCCACCGCCACGTGGTCGACGGGTTCGCCCTCGGGCGGACGGTAGGCGAACGCCTCGTAAAGGTCCTTCACCTGCGACATCGCGCGCGCAGGGTCGCTCCGGCCAAGGTAGGCGGCCTCCCGCGGCGAAACCGGGCCGCCCGCGGCGAAGACCGAGTCGTAGGAGGCCCCGTCGACGTCGCGGACGAGGTCGGCCGTCGCGCGCAACGACGGATCCGCGCACTCGGACGCGAGCGCCGCAACGTGCCGACGCCGGGACTCGGACGGACGCTCGAACAGCAGCCCGATCAGCCGCAGGTCGGCGGCGTGGACCAGCGCTTCACGGACTTCGGCAAGCGCGCTCATTTCGCCGCCCCCCCGGGCATCGCCAGCGGAATCCAGATCGTGCGCATCTTCCGCGCCCCGGTGTCGTCCGATGCGCCGTTCCATACCGCAAACGCCACGAGAGAACGCGCGCCCGGGGCGAGGCCCGCGGGAAGCGCCCTCGTGATCACGACCTGCCAGCCCTTCGGCGTCCGGCGCCCTCTGCCTTCCGACTCCGTCGCGGCCGCCGGCTTCAGCGTGCCCGGCCCCTCCGAGACCAGATCCTGCACCGCCTTCGCCGGCTTCGTCGACTCCGTGTTCCCCAGCGCGTGCGCCGGCGAGTACATCTTCTCCATCTGCTCCCTTCCCGCCGGGTCCTTGTCGAGCGCCGCCGCCTCGGCCGGATAGTGGTCGATCTTCGAATTCGGATACAGCGTCTTGAGATCGAGCGGGCGGCCGTCGAGGATCGCCTGCGTGGAAGCGGTCCAGAACGTGATCGTCACGGGACGGCCGGGCTCGCCCATCTGCGGCGCGGGAGAGTCCGGCGAAGCCGTCGCCGGCAGCTGCACCGCGCAGGCGTCCGAGAAGCGCGCCGGCACGCGCAGGTCGTCCGCCGTCGGATCGTCCCACTCCATCCGGAACGCGATCCGTTTTCCGTCCGTCAGCGCCTTCACGCGGACCTCGGCGATCCCGACCTCCATCTTGCGCGGATCGACCATGTCCTGCAGAACGAGCGGCGCCTTCATTTCCGCCGCCGCGCCCCACGCGCCGTCGTCGGCGTTCGTGGGAAGCGTCGCGGCGTGCGCGGCGCGGACGTCGGTCGCCGGAGCGGCCGGGGCGGCGGGCTTGCCGCACCCCGCCGCCAGCGCGAGCAGGATCGCGGCGCTGCGGATCGCATGGTTTCTGGTCATCTCTCGTCTCTCCGATCCTTGGATTCGATTACGGGATGTTCGTCGACAGCACGCCGCGCGCGGCGTCCAGCGCCTGCCGGATGTACGCGGGCTCCTGGATCGGAACCCGGATGAGCTCCGAGCCCTTCTCGTCCAGCCCCACCATCTCGTCCTTCTCGCGGCGGAAACGCGGGATGATCTGCTCCGTGCACCCGAACAGCGTGAGCAGGCCCATGAGGTCCGGATCCTTCGACGCGTTCAGGTACGTCTTGAGCGCCTCTTCCACGCCCGGCCCGAAAATCTGCTGCAGGAAAACGGCGGGCGCCTGAAGCGGCGGGACGTAGTAGACGTTGGGCTCGAGGCCGAACTGCGGGAAGAGCGGCAGGGCGACCTTCTTGACGTGGACGAGGAAGTCGAGGGGGTTGTCCGGGCGGGCGTCCTCGGGACGCGAGATGCGGCCGCACATCCGGATTTTCCCGATGCAGTTGGCGAAGCACTGCGGGGTCATGCCCTTCTCCTGCTTGGGATAGCACGCGATGCACTTCTCGGACGTGCCGGTCATCGGGTTGAAGAACACCTTCTTGTAGGGGCACGCCTTGACGCACTCCTGGTATCCGCGGCAGCGGCCCTGGTCGACGAGGACGATGCCGTCCTCGGGGCGCTTGTAGATGGAGCCGCGCGGGCAGGCGGCGAGGCAGGCGGGGTAGGTGCAGTGGTTGCAGATGCGGGCGAGGTAGAAGAACCAGTTCATGTGGGGAAGCGTCATGTGGGCGCCCTTGTCGACGCTTCCGGTGCAGTCGTCTTCGCCGACGTTCGGGTAGGCGTAGTCGTTCTGTCCGGGGCGCCAGCCGAGGACGCGCTGGCCGGCGGGGGCGGACTCGAAGATGGTGCGGCCGTCGTACTTTCCGTTCTTCCAGTCCTGGGCGCCGAGCATGTCGAGGAGTTTCACGTCCCAGCCGAGCGGGTAGTACCCGTAGGGTTTCGTCTCGACGTTGTTCCAGAGCATGTACTCCTGCCCCTTGCCGCTGGTCCAGGTGGTCTTGCAGGCCAGCGTGCAGGTCTGGCAGGCGATGCACTTGTTCACGTCGAACACGGCCCCGAACTGCGCCTTGGGGCGCGCCTCCGGGTACCAGTACGACATGTCCCGTCCGAGCTGCCAGTTGTACACGCGCGCCATCAGCGTTTCTCCTTACCGGTCGAGCCGATGAAGCCGCCCTTCAGGTAGTTTTTCAGCGCGGCGTTTTCGTAGCGGGGCCGGAGTCCGAGAGCGGCGGGGCGCCAGAGCCCCTTCCCCTCCAGCCCGCCCGGCTCGGCCTTCGTGATCTTGACGATGGATTCGCGCGGCGCGCCGACCGGGCAGTGAACGTCGGGCATGAATCCCTTGCCGATCGTCTGCCCGAAGATGTCCTTGCGGACGAGCGAGTCGGTCATGAGCGTCGGCTTGAGCCAGCCGCGCGTGGCGGACTGGTGCGAGCCGGAGCGGAACATCGCCTGGTAGTTCGTGCGGGGATTGCGCGCGATTCCGTCGGGGCGCGTGGCGGCCCCTTCCACGGAACCCGGCGTCGCCGCGTACATGTTGAACCACATCCGCGTGACGCCGCGGGGCGTCCCGGGGTAGTACCGCGCCCGGCACATCAGCCGCGCCACCTTGTAGTTCTCCGGGTCCTTCTGCCAGCCCCGGAACGGCCGGTCCTCCGGATCCGCGTCGATCCAGACGTAGTCGCCGTCCTCCACGCCCAGCGACTTCGCGTCGTCGGGGTGAATGTCCACGTAACCCTCCGTCACCCACGGCATCCGCTTGTCCGTCCGGTAGATGTCCCCGAACGGCCCGAACAGCATCGCGTTGATGTCCGTGTCGATCGGCGTCGTGTGCGACCCGTGCCGGTACTTCGGCGTGTGGAACACGAACTTGTACCCGTCCTTCGCCAGCGGATGCGGCGACGCCTTCGTCTCCGCCCACGTCTTCACCACGTTCCGCCCCTGGCGCACCTCGCACGACTGGTCGTTCGGATCCACCCCGTACGCCTCCGGCCCCTTCGCGCGGATCGCCTCGTGCTTCGGCGCCACGATCACGTTCGGCTCGTAGAACGTCGAGTCGATCGGCTCGCGGTGCACCGCCAGGTTCTCCCCCGCGTTGATGAACTCGTCCTCCTCCCGGTAGAACTCCAGCCGCCCCGACTTCGTGTACCACGGCTTCGAGTCCGTCACCTGCTCGTACCCCACCGCCTTCGGATACGTCCGGTTCATCATCAGCGCCGGAATCCCCTTCTTCGCGTTCTCCTCCAGCTCCTCGATCCGGTAGCCCTTGCCGCACGTGGACGCGTTCAGCACGCGCTGCAGGTACGGGTGCACGTTGCCTTCGTCGATGAACTTCCACATCTTCGCGAAGCGGTCGTCCCCCGTTTCCTTCGCCATCGCGTGCCCGATCAGCGACAGCACCTCGTGGTCGCCGCGGGTTTCGAAGGAGCGCGGAAGGGGCGTGCGCGGGTAGACGCAGAGGAAGGGGTTGGTGACCGAGGCCGTCATGTCGGGCATTTTCATTTCGGCCCAGCAGTCGACCGCCCAGACGACGTCCGCCCACTCGCACGACGCCGTCCACCACCACTCGCTGACCGAGATCAGCTCCATGCGCGGCAGGACGTTGTTCACGAGGTTGTAGTGCCACTTCACGTTCCCCAGGATCGAGTTCGCGTTCGCGAACACGAGCGACTTGGTGGGGGTGGGCATGTGCGTCTTGCCCGTGATCATCTCCTTGCCCATCTTGAGGGGGTGATCTTCGTGGTTCCAGTAGTGGGCCGATTCCGGCTTCCAGTACTGCCTCGGCCGCGCGGGCTTCGCGGGGTCGAGCTCGAGGTCGAACGGGTTTTCGTTGATGTACTGCGGGGCGCCGTTGAACAGGGCGACGCGGTAGTTGCCCGCGAAGGACCCGACGTTGCCGGAGATCTTCCCGACGTTCGCGGTGAGGGCGGCGAGCAGGAAGATCGACCGGTCCTTGTTGTCCGAATTGAAGAACTGGTTGGGGCCCATGCCGATCGCGAACAGCGTCTGGCCGGGCTGCGAGGCGATGTGCTTCGCGAGGCTCTCGACCGCGGTCGCGGGCGCCCAGGTCAGCTCCTCGGTCGTCTTTGGATCGAAATACTGCAGGTACTCCCAGGTCAGGTCCCACGAGGTGCGGCAGCGGACTTTCGTGCCGTCCTTGAGCGTGACCTCGACGGCGCCCGTGAGCTGCGGGTCGCCGATCGGGGAGTGCGCGCCGACCTGGTCGCGGCTGATCGCCTGCGGCGTGTTCGTCTTCGCGTCCCACCACACCGAGTCGCCCCACTCCTTCCGGAGCTCTTCCGTGACGTACGCGTTCTTCTGCCCGCCCGGAGGCGGCGCCTTCTCGCCCGCCTTGAGCACGGTGATGTAGTTGGTGAGCGTCGCCTGTTCCCCGCCGAAGACCTCCTCGGCGCGCAGTTTCTTCAGCGTGTCCATGCGGACCAGCAGCGGCAGGTCCGTGAACTTCTTCACGTAGTCCGCGTCGTACAGCTTGTCCCGCATGATGACGTACGCCAGGCCCGTGGCCAGCGCGCCCGTGGTGCCGGGACGCACGACGATCGCCTCGTCGGCCTTGCTCGACGTCGCCGAATACTCACACGCGATCACCACGACCTTCGTCCCGCTGGAGCGCGCTTCCGTCAGCCAGTGCGCGTCGGGCATCTTGGTCGCGATCCAGTTCATGCCCCAGACCACCACGGTCTTGCAGTGCTCGACGCCGCTCAGGTCCCACTCCACCGTCTGCTGCCCGGTCACCATCGGATGCCCCGGCGGCAGGTCCGTGTGCCACGAGTAGTTGTCGAAGCCGCGGGCGCCCAGGGCCTTGTCGGGGTCGACCCCGCGGACCTTGTGGTCGAGCAGCGCCATGCTGTTGGCGAGCCGGTACATCCCGAAGACGCGCGTGATCCCGAGAAGCGGCATGCCGCCGCGGAATTTCATCGCCTGCGTTCCGGCGCCGTTCATCGCCGCGATGGTCTCGGCGTAGTAGTGCTGCTTCTCCAGCAGCGCCGCCCCCTTCTCGCCGCTGTACGTCGTCGCAATGTTCACCAGCACCTTCGCGACGATCTCCGCCGCCTCCTCGTGCGTCACCCGCACCCACTTGTCGCGCGCGCGGTTGAAATACTCGCGCGGCGGCAGCCCGTCCTCGCCCCGCGGGAAACCCAGCTCGACCCACTTCTTGTACCCCTCCCGCACCATGCAGTGCCGGATCCGCCGGTCGCCGTAGAACCGCCGCGTCAGCGCCAGCCCCTTCTGGCAGATCCGCGGATCCCACCGGTGCGACGAAACACGCTTCCCGTCCGCGTCCTGCGCCAGCCCGTATCCCATCGTGGGGCCGATGCGCGTGACGACGCCGTTGCGCACGTGCGCCTTGATGATGCAGTTATGCGTGTCGTTGGGCCCGCAGGTGAAGGCGAACTCGGAGTCGGCACGGAAAAGGTCGCGGTAGGTTTTCTCCCAGTCGCGGTCCGGGTAGGTTTCCAGGGGGTTCGAGAAGGGGTCGTCCGCGCCCCAGCCGTCGAGGGCGGAAAGCGCGAGCGCGCCGAATCCGGCGGAGGCGACGTCCTTCAGGAATTTCCTGCGGGTGATCCGGCTCATTTCTTCTCCTCCCAGGTGCGCAGAAAAGCGACGAGGGCTTCGATTTCGTCGGGGGCGAGCGCGCGGCGGACGGTGGAACCGCGGCCGAAAGAGGGCATCGTGGTCCCGGCGCGGCCGCGGCGGATGGACTCGACGAGGTAGGTGTCGGTCGCGTACTGCAGCAGCATCCGGTTGTTCAGGGCCAGCCCTTCGCCGCCCTCGCCGTCGTTCCCGTGGCAGGCGGCGCAGTTGTCGGCGAACAGTTTCCGGCCGGCCTCCGGGTCGGCCTTGACCCAGCGGGCGGGTTTCGGGTCCGGCTCCGGTTTCGCCCCGTCCCCCAGCGTCCGCAGGAACCCGACGAGGGCGCCGATTTCGCCGGGCCGGAGTCCGCCTTCCTTCTCTCCCCAGGCGGGCATGCGCCGGCCGGGCCGGCCGTGCGTCACGCCGGCGACCAGGAAATCGTCGGAGGCGACGGCGAGGAAATCCGGGTTGCCGATGGCCGGGAACGGCTGGCCGCCGGCGTAGCGCATCCCCTGCCCGCGCGCGCCGTGACAGGCCGCGCAGAACGTGCCGTAGAGCGTCGAGCCGTCCGTCGCGAATTCCCGCTCCCCGAGGCGCAACGCGCGCATGCGGTCGCGCGGCCAGAGCGCTTCGGGCGCCGTCGTCCGGCGCAGCGAAAGCAGGTACAGCACCACGCGGTCGATCTCGTCGTTGCGCAGCCCGAATTCCGGCATCATCGAGCCCGGCACGACCGCCGCCGGCGACCGGAGATGCTCCGCGTGCCAGTTCGCGATCGAGTGCTCGCCCGCCACGCCCTTGAAACTCGTCAGGCCGGGATCGCGCTGCCCGGCCCGCGACAGATCGGGCCCGTCGTCGCCGCCCACGCCGTTCACCTTGTGGCAGCCCCGGCAGCCGAGCGAATTGAAGAGGGACTTCGCGTCCGCCAGTTTCGGCGCCCCGATGCGCGACTGCAGGAACGAGTCGATCGCCGCGCGGTCCGCGGCGGGGACTTCGCCGAAGGACGTCTTCCACGGAAGCGAGCCGGTCCCCTTCCCGCGCGCCGCGAGGTGATTCTCGTACCAGTCCGCCGGGATGCCGTGTGCGCCCACGCCGGACAGGTCGGGCCCTTCCCCGCCCCCCGCTCCGCCCGGCCGCAGCGTGCCGCCCTTCCCGTCGACGCGGTGGCACGAGTAACAGTCGTAGCGGTCCATGAGCGCGCTTCCGCGCGCGAGCCTGTCGAGGTTGGGGACTGCGACGTGGGAGTGGCAGGTGCCGCAGCCGGCGGCGGCGAAGCGGACGGGGATCATGGGCTCGGGCCAGTGGGGGACGTCGCCGTGGGCGTCGGCTTTCGTGGTGGCGCGGCCCTGGCCGCCGTGGCAGACGGTGCAGCCCATTTCGGCGGGGTCGTGAACGACGGGCCGGTGCTTGCCGTAGATGCGGTCGCCCTCGAGGCCGGATTCGCCCGGGGCCATGCCGACGTGGCAGCTCACGCAGCGGTCGGCGGTGTGACGCGCGGGCACGACGATCTGGCGGAGGTGGACCTCGAAGTCCGCGCCGGCGGGCAGCCGGTCCGCGACGTGCGCCTGCGCCTGGCGCCAGTCGGCAAGGACGTTCTCCGAGAACGCGGCCCACATGAGGACGGCGAGGGAGCCGGCGCTCGACCACAGCAGGAGGTGTTTGTTGGCTCTCATGTTTAGTGTCCCGGCCACTGGGAAGGCGACCAGAAGAAGTCCCAGTTCGGGCCGCGGAAGTAGGTGCCGATCAGGGTGAGGACGAGGAACCCGGCGAGGAAGCAGGTGAACAGGCCCAGGGCGCCCGCGCGCGTCGAGTTGTACCGGCGCACGAGCCAGACGGAGTAGACGCCGTAGACGGCCATCAGGACCGTCCCGGGGTTGATGGCCGTAATGAGCAGTTGCGGCGCTTCCGGGAACCACTGCCGGATCCAGCCGAACCGGATGGCGACGGTCTCGATCGCGATGACTGCGGCGAGCCCGAACACGGCGGACCAGCCCACGAGCCGGAGCCCGCCCGGCCCGCCGAACCACTCGCCCGTGCCCGACTTCTCGCGGTCGAGGTACGGGATCAGCCCGAGCCCGACGATTACGATCCCCGGGATCAGGATCCCTCCCGCGAACGCCGAGTGCGCCACCAGTTCCTGCAGCCCGAGGAAGTACCACGGCGCCTTCGCCGGATTCTCCGGCACCAGCGGGTTCGCCAGCTCCTTGAGCGGCGCATCGATGAAGATGCTGAGCAGCACGCACACGAACACCGTCAGCATGAACGCCGCCGCCTCGCCGTAGAACAGGTGCGGCATCGACGGCACCGTGTTCTCCGGACCCGCCCCCACCGCCGCCGTCCGCCCCTTCACGATCGCCGCCAGCGAGTACGTCTTCTTCGGCGCCTCCGTGAACACCGGGTACGTCTTCACGTCCGGCAGCGGCAGCCGCTTGTCCGCGTCCGCCGGCCGCGCGAGCCCGCCGTCCTTCCGGATCCGCCAGAAGTGCACCGCGAGCAGCCCCACCAGGATCAGCGGCAGGATCATCACGTGCAGCAGATAGAAACGGATCAGCGCTTCCTCACCCACCTCGTCCGACCCGAGCAGGATCAGCTTCTGGAATCCGCCGGGATCGACGTGCTGCGTGATGTTGACGGCGTCGGTCACCTCCCGCGGCGACTGCGCGATGTTCGCGCCGATCGTGATCGCCCAGTACGCGAGCTGGTCCCACGGAAGCAGGTAGCCGGTGAAGCTGAGCCCGAGGGTGGTCGCGAGCAGCAGCATCCCGATCACCCAGTTGAACTCGCGCGGCTTGCGGTAGGCGCACGTGTAGAACACCCGCGCCATGTGCAGCAGCACGCACACCACCATCACGTTCGCCGCCCACCGGTGGATGTTCCGCAGGAACCGCCCCGTCGGGACGATGAAATGAATGTCCTTGATCGACAGGTACGCGGCCTCCGGGTACGGCTTGTAATAGAACATCAGCAGCACGCCCGTCACGAGCGTGATGAGGAACGCGCTCAGGCTCACGATCCCGAGCCCGCCCGTCGTGAGCCAGCGCAGGCTCCAGCGGTGAGTGCGCGCGCTGTGAAGGTGCAGGTACACGTTGCCGAACACGAAGTTCGACCGCCCGCGGTCCGTGACCGGCTTCCCGGACCGGAACATCGAGTCCAGAAACCGGCGCGGCGCACGCTTCGCATTCTCGATGAACCCGCGCAGCCCGGGAGGTGTTTCCGTTTCGAGGCTCACAGCGTCTCCTTCGTGCCGGGAGGAACCGGGGTGCCTTCGTCCACCATCACCGCGCCGCCGCCCGCCGCGTGGACCGAAAGCCACGCGAGCGCCTTCGGCGCCGGCCCGCGCTGCACCGACCCGTCCGGCTTGAACTTCGACCCGTGACACGGACACTCGAAGCCCCCCGTCATCGGCTTCACGATGCACCCGAGATGCGTGCACACCGTCGAGATCGCGTGCACCCGGTCGCCTTCGCGGAAGAGCGCGACCGACCGGCCGGGCGGGAAGAACGGCTCGCCCGGGGGAAGGGACTCGGGGAGGACGACCTTGAACTTCTTGGAAGCGGAGGGAAGCACGGCGGCCTTCGGCATCCGCGCGGCGCCGATCGCCGCGAACCCGCACGCGCCGAACGCGAGCGAGGTGGCGGCGATGCCCAGGAAGTCGCGGCGCGGCATGGCCTCGGGATCGAGCCGTGACGGTTTCGGGTCCGGTTTCGCGGGGTCGGTGGTCATGCGAGCCTCCAATTCGCGGTGAACTGCACGCGTTCCATGGCGATCGCCTGCGTCGGGCACCGGTGCGCGCACAGGGCGCAGCGGATGCAGCGGTCTTCGTCCTTGAGGATCGCGGAGTCCTCCGCCGCGTCCCCTTCTCCGCCCGCCGCGACGTCGAGGTCCGACAGCGCGACGAGCTTGAGGCACAGCGTCGGGCAGACGTCCGCGCAGCCGCCGCACAGCACGCACCGCGTCCCGTCGAACACCGGCGTCACTCCGCAGTCGAGGCAGCGCGACGCCTCCCGGCGGGCCTCTTCCTCCGAAAACCCCGCCTCCACCTGCCGGTCCGGCGCCGCGAGGCGTTCGTGCGGCTCGATGACGGGAACTTCGAGGCGCCGGATCGCCTCGTACCCGCGCTCGCGCTCGTAGCGCTCGTACGGGACGAACGTGGTGACGATCTCGGGTTCGAGGCGCCGGCCCGTGACGTACGCGTAGATCGACCGCGCCGCCTTCTTGCCGGACGCCACGGCGTCGATGATCAGCTTCGGCCCCGTGGCGAGGTCGCCGGCGACGAACACGCCGGGGGAAGTGGTCTGAAGGGTCTCGCGGTCCACCTTCGGCCAGCCCGGCCGGAACTGCTCGACGTCCTTCCCGCCGTCCTCGAGGAACGAGAGGTCGGTGGTCTGGCCCGTGGCGAGCAGCACGGTGTCGCACTCGACCGTCTGCTTCTGCGCGTCGTCGAACTGCGGCGAGAATTTCCGGTCCGCGTCGTACACGCGCAGGCACCGCCTGAACGCGACGCCGGCCACGCGCCCGTCCGCGCCGCGCGCGATCTCCACCGGCCCCCACCCGTTCAGCCGCTCGATCCCCTCCTCGTCTCCTTCGCGGATCTCCACCGTGTCCGCGGGCATCTCCTCCAGCGTCTCGAGCGACGCCAGCCGCACGCGCCGTGTCGCAGGCAGCCGCGCCGCCGTGCGCGCCGCGTCCCACGCAATCTGCCGCAGCACCGTGCGCGCCACGTCGTACGCGACGTTCCCGCCGCCGATCACGACGACGTCCGAGCCGATCGAGAGCGGCTCGCCCACCGAAACCGCGCGCAGGAGGTCGACGCCGCCGAAGACGCCGGGCCCGGCCTCGCCCGGCAGGCCGAGGCCGCGCGAACGCTTGGCACCGACCGCGATCAGCACCGCGCGATGCGCGCGCCGCAGCTCGGCGAAGCTCACGTCCTTTCCGACCGTCAAGCCGCAGCGGATCTCGACGCCGAGCGCCTGGATCACCGCGACCTCGCGCCGGATCAGTTCGCGCGGCAGCCGGTACGGCGGCACGCCGACCGCGAGCATCCCGCCGGGCACCGGCTCGCAGTCGTACACCACGGGCTTGAATCCCATCAGCGCCAGATCGTGCGCCGCCGAAAGCCCCGCCGGGCCGCCACCGACGATGCCGACCGAAATTCCGTCGACCCGCGGAATCGATCCGGAAAACGCCCGCAGCAGCGAGGCCATCTCCTCCGCGTCCGACCCCGCCACCGGCACGTGCCCCTGCAAGCGCCGCCACACGTCCTCCGGCTCGCGCACGTCCACACCCGCGTATCCGCACGCGAACCGCTTCAGCGCACGGATCGCAATCGGCCGGTCCGCCGCCACGAACGCCCCGTCCGCGTCCGTCCGCGGAATCTTCCCGCGCCGGCACGCCGCTTCGCACGGCGCCCCGCAGACGCGGCCGCAGATCGAAGCGAACGGATTCGGGCCGCGGGCAATGAGATAGGCCTCTTCGAAGCGCCCCTCGGCGATGGCCCGGACGTACCCCCGGGCGTCGGTGTGGACCGGACAGGCGGCCTGGCAGGAGACCAGCGCGCGGTGGTGTCCCTCGGCGGGGACTTCCGCGCTCAACCGGACTTTCGTCTCCTGTTCCGCGACCGGCATTTCGCGCGCGTCCTCCTTGTTTTCTTTTTGACGCCGGCCGCCAGGTCCGCGAGCGTCGTGCGACCGAGGAATTTCAACAGCGCATCGCGGATGCTTCCCCACTCGCGATGCACCGGACACTGGTTTGCGTCGTTACAGACCCGCCCACCACCGAACACGCAACCGGAGTGCCCGAGCACGGGTTCGAACGGAGTCACGATGTCGACGAGAGAAATCTGCGATGCGGGGCGCGCGAGCACGTAGCCGCCGCTCACGCCGCGCCGCGCCGTGAGCACGCCGGCCTGCACGAGCCGTGCGAGAATCTTGCTCAGGTACCCGCGGGGGACCTCAGCGCCGCGCGAGATCGCCTCGGCGACGAGGGCCCCGGGACGCGGCGACGCCGCGATCCACCGGAGAGCCCGCAGGACGTGCTCGGAAGTCTCCGACAGCACCCGCGACCTCTTCCTTATTATGGATCTGTCTGTCCACAATTCGAGCCGGACGCGCCCGCGCAGTCAAGACTTATTGTGGATCCCGTGGTCGACAATTCTCATTCTGCGCGAAAAGCGGGATCGGCGTCGTCCGGACCTCGCTTCGCGACGCCGACGCACGCCGGATTTCGCGCACAATGAGAGCACTTCCCCCGATTCGCGCTCCGCGCCACAATGCGCCGGTTCCCGAACCCCCCTTTCGAGGCGAACCCATGATCCGCGGACTCTTCTTCCCCGCCTCCCCAGGCTTCCGGACGTCCCTCGGCCTCCTCGGCCTCCGCGTCGTCGCCGGCGCGGCGTTCATGTTCCACGGCTGGGACAAGATCCGCGACCCGTTCGGCTGGATGGGCCCGGAGTCCGGCTACCCCGGCATCCTCCAGGCCCTCGCCGCAATATCGGAATTCGGCGGCGGCGCAGCCTGGATCCTGGGCGCCCTCACGCCCCTCGCGTCCTTCGGACTCGCCTGCACCATGGCCGTAGCCGCCATGCATCACTTCCGCGCCGGTCAGCCCTTCGTCGGCAGGGGCGGCTCGTACGAGCTGGCCGCCGTCTACCTGTCCGTCGCCGTAATCCTGCTCCTCGCGGGACCGGGAATGTTCTCCATGGACTCCCTCTTCCTGAAGAAGGGCGACAAGAAATAACTGAGAGTCACCCATGATCGGGGATCACCCTCGGGGGTGAAAAAGAAGTGAGGCGGGCACGAGGCAACGGGGTGCCGTTTTCCGACTGCGCTCGCGGAACGACTGAGGAGGAGGAGAAGGAGGAGGAGCAGGAAGAGGTCGTCCCACCTGGGCCGTTCCTCCTCCTGCTCCTCCTCCTGCTCCTGGGCCGGTTCAGAATAACCGGCTGTTTTCAAGGTAGCCTGAGAGCATGAGAAAAATTCGATCTACGGCGTGGTCGGACCTCGCTCGCTTCGCGAGCTCGCCCCGACCGCGCCTGCGATCGAATTTTTTCATGCTCTCAGGAAGTGCTTTGCCTCCC
>JACPRD010000093.1 GCA_016190145.1 Planctomycetota bacterium
GCGGAAATGTCAACGCCGTTCGGAGTTCGGCGTTCGGAGTTCGGCGTTGGATAAGATGCCGCGACCTCACGTGAGACGGGAACCTGGATGCAAACCGGGAAAGAGGCCGCGGGCGAACGGCGGGCACGAGGGTGCGGACGGGCGATGGCCCTCCTCGCCTTCGCCCACGCGGCGGGGCTGCTCGTGATCGGCTGGGCGGAGTCGCGGATCCCCGACGCCTCGTTCGATCTTCCGTTCTGGGTCTGGTTCCTCGCCGCCTTCGCCTTCGCGGGCGGCGGCTTCTGGTTCCTCCTCACGGGCTCCGGCGCCGGGCCCGACGGCGGCCGCCCGGCCGAATCGCTGCGAGCCGTCCTGCGCACGCGAATCGAGAATCTCAAGCGACAGAACCGGTCGAAGATCGCCGACCCGTTCTGGACTTCGTCCGGCGGCCACAATATCGCGGCCTGGAGCGATCGGGGCTACGAGGAAGCCCTTCAGGTGCTCGATCGGACGCCCGCGGGCCAGGGAGAGAGTGAAGAGGGCTACGCCGGCCGGTTGACGCAGGCGCTGGAAGCGGCGAAGCGGCGCTTCGCGGCGGACCCGGCGGACGAGGACGGGGGCGCCACGGGCGCGGTCGGCGACGTTCTCGAACTCCTGGCTTCCCTCTGACCGGAAGGCTGCGGGTCTGGACTGCCGTTTTGAATTCCCTGTTTGTCGGCCGACAGTCAAAGAACCCGGTTGCAGTAGACTATCGCCATGCATGACCACGATCCGCTTCTGAATTCACGCCCGTCGCCCGCACCGGATGCCGGGCGGTTGGAGGTGTCGCGCGTCCTCCAGACTTCCGGCGCCCCGCCGGAGCCTTCGCCCCCCGCCCAGTCGTTCCTCGGCCGCGAAATCGGCGGATTCCGCGTGGATGAACTGGTGGGCGCGGGAGGATTCTCGCTGGTATTCCGCGCGAAGAACCTCGCCTCCGGAGAAACGGTCGCGCTCAAGCTGCCCCGGGCGGAAGGGCTCATCGAACACCTCAGGCGCGAGGCCGTCGTCGCGGGGCGCTTCGTCGATCCGCAGGTTGTTGCGATCCGCGAGGCTCACCTCGACCACGAGCCGCCGTTCCTGGTCATGCCATTCGTCGAGGGGCGCGACCTGGCGCTGCCGCCGGAAGCGCCGCCGCCAGAAGAGATAATCGAGGCGTTCAAGCTGTTCCGCGGGATCGCCGAGGTGGTCGCACGGATGCATGAAGCGGGGGTCGTGCATGGCGACCTGAAGCCCGGAAATCTCCGGATCGAGGCCGGCAGCCGGTGCCACGTGCTCGACTTCGGTCTCGCGCAGCACCACGTCGCCGTGCGCCAGGTTTCCTCTTTGCGCGCTTCGGTGCACAGCGTCACCGGCGAGAAGCTCGCGGGAACCCTTGAGTACATGGCCCCTGAGGTCCTCGCCGGGGATAAACCGGGGCCCCCGGCCGATGTCTTCGCGCTGGGCGTAATCCTGCATCAGCTGCTCTGCGGCCGCCCCCCGGCGTTCGGCGTGAGCCCTTCGGCACTCAACCCCTTCCTGCCCCCCGGATTCTCGACCTTTCTGCGGACCGCGCTTCACCATGACCCGGCGTCGCGCTTCCCCCGGGCAGGAGCCCTCCTGCCGGCGATCGACGCTTTCATCCGGGCGGAAGCTCAATGCCTCGTGCGGCGGGACGGGCACGCCCGGCGGCGCGTCGCGATGGAGAGGATGCGGACGCTGGCCGGCGGCGCGCGGGTCCTCTTCTGGGTTGCCGCCCTCTGCACGGTCGTCGCCGCGGCCGCCTGGGCCGCTCCCTTCCGCGCGGAAGAATTCAAGGACGCGGGCCAGGATTCCCCGCTTTTCCTGGCGGTGGGGGGCGCCGTCGCCCTGGGCTTCGTCGGCCTCCTGCTCGGCGTCACCACGATCAACGCCTGGATCTGGCGCGTGCCCGCGAAGACTTATAAGGAACGGCCGGGGCATCGCCTCTGGTCGTTCATGATGCAATGAGAGAAGCGCCCGGCATTAATCTGCTTGAGCAGGTTTCCCTCACCAACCTCAGCGAGGTCTGGCGCGGACGCCGGGTCTCGGACGGCGCGGCCGTCGCGGTGAAATTTGCGGTCAGCGCCGCGGCCGCCGCCAACCTGGCCTCCGAGGCCGAAATCGCGACCGACCTCGTGCGCGCAGGACTCGAAGGCATCGTCCCGGCCAGGTACGTCGCGGCCAGGGAACCCCACCTCGTGCTTCCCTGGATGGGCGGCCGCACGCTGCGCCACGTGATCAACGAGATCCGGACGGAGAACGATCGTGCCCGCGCCTGCCGCATCCTCCTGCACGTCATCGTGCGGACGGCCGCCGTGCATCGACAGGGCTTCCTGCATGGGGACCTCAAGCCCGAGAACATCCTCATCGATTCGAAATTCCTCCCCTGGCTCACCGACTTCGGAATGGCCCGCCTCATCCAGGGCGAGCGACTCGAGAACAAAGTCAGCCTCTCCATGAGCGCGACGGCCGAGTCCTGGGGCGGCACCCTGCCCTATCTCCCGCCGGAAGGCCTCCAGGGCGATCCGCCCTCCCTCACCGGAGACGTCTACGCCATCGGCGTCATGCTGCACGAAATCCTGATGGGCCGCCGGCCCGACCGCGCCATGTCGCCGGAAGCACTCCGCTCCTACCTGCCCTGGGAAGTCGTGGACCTCCTCGTCGAGAGCCTGGCCTGGTCGAAGGCGGACCGGATCCCCGACGCATCCCGAATGCGCGACCGGGTGAGGCCGTTTGAGGAAGAACTCGGCTACACCGGAATCGACCGCATCGTGCACCGCCTCGTGCGCCGCAGCACCGTCGGGTTCGCCGCGTTCTTCATCCTCCTCCGGTTCTTCTGCGTGTACGCGCTCCTGTCGGCCTACGTCGGCTCCGTCGTTCTCGCGATCGCCTGGCGCGCACCGGTCTTCCTGTGCGTCCCCGCTCTCTTCGCGTTCCTTCACTTCGTCGTGCGCTGGGAAGGGCCCGAGACCGGCGAGGAAGCGGCGCTTCGGAGATCGGGGCAGGTGAGGTCGGCGGGGCGCTTTAGTCCCCCGGGGCCGGCCCGATCGGCTTGAGCGAGTAAACGATCGCCCCTTCATCCTCGTACAGCCGGTCGAGCAGCGCGTCCTCGCACATCCGGACCTGGCGCGGGACTTCGCGCGTCACGACCAGGATTTCCGCATTGAAGACCTCCGCGAGATCCTTCGCGACGACCGGCTCGCGGCCCGTGCGGACGTCTTCGAGGTAGCGGACGCGGGAGGTGTCGGTGACGTACATGAACGCGGGGTCGAGACCGTTGATGTACCGGTGGTCGGGATCGAAATGGAAGAGCTGGACGAAGTCGCCCCAGTTCAGGTGGACGATGTTCTTTCCGGCGGGCACGTTGGCGCGGGTCCAGCGCGCGGCGCCGGCCATGACCGGGCCTTTCGTCTTCCGGACCTCCTCGAGCGTGCGGTCCATCGTGCGCATGTGGAGGAGCGCGATTGCGACGAGCGCGGCGGCGCCGGCCCAGGCGCAGGAGCCCCGACGGTCGCGCCAGGCGGCGGCGAGGCCTTCGGCGGTCACGAGGTCCGAGGCGACGGAAGCGAGCGCCCAGACTGCGGCGGGGGCGAAGTACTCGATGAAGCGCGCGGAGAGGCAGTACATGGAGAAGCACGCGTAGAGCACGAGGAGGAGGGTGAAGCTGCGCGCGGACAGGCGGCCGGCGCGCGCGGCGAGGACGGCGAGCAGGGAGCCGCCGACGAGCGAAATGAAAACTGCGGTCGATGACATGACGAGCGACCGCGGCAGGATCGAGCCGAATTCCTCGCCGAGGTGCAGCCCGAGGTCGCCGCCGAGGCCCCACGCCTGCTTGAGCACGACGACGTTCTGCACGTACCAGAGGTGCAGGTTGTTCGGGAAGTACGGATGGATCAGCATCCCCGCCGCCACGCCGCCCGCCGCGAACGCCACTCCCCGCCACTCGAGACGCCGCTCCCAGAGCCCGGTCGCCGCCGCGTGGACGATCGCGAGACCGATCAGGAAGTGCGGCGCCGCGTAGCTCCAGGAATAGAGGAAGCCGAGCGGGATCAGCCACTTCCATTTTCCTTTCAGGAGAAGCGCCATCCCCGCCACGAAGAACAGGATCGACAGCACGTGCGCGCGGCATTCGGAGAGGCGGAAGAGAAAGTGGTTGCCGGAGCTGAACAGGAGGAATGTCCAGACGAGGGGCGCGCGGATTTCGGTGAAGCGGAGCGCGAGGCCGAAGCCTGCCAGGACGAGGCCCGCGAGGAGCCACGCGGCGAACTTCCCGTGCCTGACGAGGGCGGCGTCGCCCCGGCAGAACGGCGCGAGCCAGACGTGGAAGAGGAGCTCCTTGTCGGCGAAGCGGTCTTTCCAGAACGAGTGCTGCGTCCACGCGAACTCGCGCGAGAGGCCGCGCTGCCAGAGGAGGTTGGCGTAGCGGGTGTGGTAATAGCCGTCGCGGCTGACGAGGTGGTCGGTGGCGAACTGGACGTGGCGGAGCTGGATGGCGATGTAGAGGGCGACGGCCGAGGAGACGGCGGTCAGGATGAGGCGGCGGATGTTCGGGGGCATGGGGGGAGAGTAGCCGGGAGGATGGGAGAAGGAATCTGTTTTCGCCGAGTCTGTATCCGCCTTTACCCGATTTTATCCTTTTCAAAAATGCCTTTCTTATCCTCCCTGATCCGGCCGTTCAGCCGCATTTTTTCGAGGATGAAAGACGGATAAGAAAGGCATTTTGAAAAGGATAAAAGCGGATAAAAGCGGATTTCCGAAAAGAAAAGTCACTCCTTGCCCAGAGCTCTCACGGCGGATTCGACCTTCTCTGAAATGCGCTCCCACCCCGCCCGCTCGTCCGCTTCCCCCTCGAACGTCATCGGCTCGCCGACGAACAGCCGCAGCTTCCTCGGCCGCGGAAACGCCGCGCCGGGCGGGAACGCGCGCCACGCGCCCTCGAGCAGGCACGGGACGACGGGCACCGGCGTGCCGGCGACGAGCATTCCGAGCCCCGGCCGGAACGGGCCCATCTCGCCCGTCCGCGAGCGGGTCCCTTCGGGAAACAGAATGTACGCGCACGGCTCGCCCACCAGCCGCTCGCGCAGCGCGGCGAGCGCGTGGCGGCCGGCGCTCCGGCGCCACATGGGAAGGGCGTTGAGCATGAGCGCGGCGAAGATCGCGCGCGCGGGCGTCTCGAAGAACGTGTCGCCGGCGGCGATGGGGAAGATGCGGTCGCACCACTTCGCCCGCACGAGCGTCGAGAGCGCGAGCGCGTCCAGATGGCTCGAGTGGTTCGCGACCAGAACGAACGGCGGCGCCGCCGGAACGCGCGAACGACCCTTCACGGCAAGCCTGTGCCACCCCGCGAAATACACGCGGACGAATCTTCCCCAGATCCAGTGTCCGAACGTCTCCACGAGGCCGGCTTCGCGGCGGAGGGAGCGGGCGCGCTCGACGGGGGGGAGGCCGAGGTCGTGGGCGGGTTCGTAGTGGAATTCGGGGCCGGTCACGGGCCGCTCAGGATGCGGGTGGGGAGGTTGGTGCCCCAGCCGAGGAAGTAGCCGACGAAATGGAAGACGGCGGGGGAGACGAAGAGGAGGGAATTGAAGCGGTCGAGGAGGCCGCCGTGGCCGGGGAGGACGGAGGCCATGTCCTTGATGCCGAGGTCGCGCTTGAGGGAGGAGAGGGTGAGGTCGCCGAGCTGGCCGACGACGGAGACGATGAGGCCGAAGGCGAGGAGGGGGAGGGGGTGGTCGAGGCGGGTGTCCTGCCAGACGAAATGCCCGAGTGTCGCGGCGAGGGCGGTCGTGAGCACGACGGCGCCGACGGAGCCGGAGATCGTTTTGTTTGGGCTGGTGTTGGGGGCGAGTTTCGGGCCGCCGATGGACTTGCCGCAGCAGAAGGCGAAGACGTCGTTGAGTTCGGTGCAGAGGAGGACGGTGAGGACGGCGGGGCGGTAGTGCCAGTCGTTGGCCATGTAGCCGAGGTGGCCGAGGCAGACGCCGAAGAGCATGAAGCCGAAGATGCCGAGGGCGACTCGCTGGATGTAGCCCTGGGGTCGGTCCTGGAAGATGGGGACGACGGCGATGATGCCGGGGAAGAGGGCGAAGGTGCAGACGAAGAAATGGTACCAGTGGTCGGCGACGGCGAGGGTGACGAAGAGGATGCCGAGGACGACGAGGGCGCTGACGAGTTTCTCGCGGAAGAGGCCCATGGCGCGGGCGTATTCCTGGTAGCAGAGGAGGGAGAGGGCGGCGACGGCGGCGATGAACCAGGCGGCGCCGAGGAGGACGGGGGCGAGGAGGAGGGGGGCGAGGACGGCCCACGAGGCGATGCGTTTCCAGAGTTCGCGGCGGAGTTCGGGCCGGACGAATCCCGTGGCGGAGAGGAGGAGGACGGCGGCGCAGGCGAGGACGAGGAGCGCGGCGACGCCGGCGGTGATCCAGACGGTGACGCGGTGGTCGAAGGCGTGCTGCCAGCCTACGAGTCGTTCGCGGATCATGCGGGGTTCCTGAGGGCGGCGGCGATGCGCGCGAGGCGGCGGGCGGCGGTGAAGAGGCTGCCGGCGGTGATGAGGATGAGGGCGGCTTCGGGAACATCGAAGCGGTATTTTCCGGCGGTGAAGGTCTGCCAGGTCCACGGGGTGGCGCCGCACCAGGCGGCGGTGACGATGACGATCGCCATCCGCTGCTGCTTGGCCATGGGGCCGCAGAATTCGTTGCGCGCGCCGGCGGCCTTCCCGGTGGCGCGGATGTAGGCCGTGAGCATGGCGGCGAGCGCGGCGGCCCAGCCCCAGGCGGGATTTCCGCCGAAAGCGTAGCCGAGGCCGACGAGGACGGCGCTGTCGGAAACGCGGTCGGGGACTTCGTTGTAGATCTCGCCGACTCTGGACGCGACGCCGCGTTCGAGCGCGACCATTCCGTCGAGCATGTTGGCGAGGAGGCGCAGGGGGACGAGGGCGGCGGCCGCAAACCAGAGCCAGCGGGCCGACGTTGGGAACTCCGACGTGAAGAACAGGGCGAAACCGGCGCCCAGGCCGCAGAGCATCCCGAGGATGGAGATCTGGTTCGCAGACGATCCGCGTCGCGCCAGCCACGACGCCATCGCCTGGAAGACGCGCAGCCGGCGCGCGGCGATCGGGCGGCGGTCGAGTCCCGCAGGCTCGGCCATCGTCAGCGTCCCATCAGGAACATGCCCGCGAGAATGAGCGCCATCCCCGCCACGTGCGGCCCGCGGATCGGCGTCCCGAACGCGACCTTCGCGATGATCGCCGCCCAGATGAACGTCGTGGCGTACACCGGGTAGAGCACGGTCATCGACCCCCCGCGCCGGAGCGCCGCGACGAACAGGACCATCACGCCGACGTAGCAGGCGACGCCGCCCCAGATCGCGGCGTTGGCGACGTAGCTCCACGCGGAGCCCGAGGCGCGTTCGGCGCCGGTCTTGTAGAGGTACTGTCCCGCCGCGCCGAGGAGGGAGGCGAGGGAGTACATGGCGATGCTGAGGAGTGGGGTCTTCATGGCTTGGGAGGATTAGAGCAAATTGGGGGGGGCGGAAGGGCGGAAGGGCGAGAGGGCGGTAGGGCCTGCCTCATGAGGCCGGCGACTTGCCGGGATTCCACGAGGGGAGCTTCAGCCGACGTTCCAGGGCGAGCATCAGCGCCTGGAGCAGACGGCGAATTTCCTCAAGGCGGGACCTCACGTCGGGCAGGTCGACTTCGGAGGCATAGCCCAGCCGGACGACCAGTTCAACCAGCGTCTCGACTTCAGCGAGGCTTCCGCGCGCGATGCTCATGTGGTGGAGGAACTCCGAAGTGCCCCGGCGTGAATGTCCTTCCGCCAGATTGGCGGGAATGGAAACGACCGCACGCCGGAACTGAGCGCCGAGGGCGAAGATCTCGATGCGCGGCAGTCTCTCCGCGATCCGGTAGGTGGGCACGACCAGGTCAATGGCTTTCTGCCAGACGATCAGGTCCCTGTAGCCTCTCATAGCTGCGCTCCTTTCCTGGGTTCGATATTGAACTATACACTATAAATAGTAATAGTCAATTGAATTATAATGAAAAGGCGACTGAGTGGCCCCAGTCGCCCGTTTTCTTTCGTGCCTTTCCGCCCTTCCGCCCTCTCGCCCTTCCGCCCTCCCTACTTCGCCCTCGCCGCGTCAATCGCCGCGATCAGCATCTCCCTCTGCAGCTTCAGCGCCGCCGGCATCGTCGGCCCGATCTTGTCGAAGAACTCCTGCTGCCCCGCCAGCTCGCTCTTCCACTCGTCCAGGTCGATCGCCGTCGCGGCGCGGAACTTCTCGCTCGAAATGTCCATCCCCGAAAGGTCGAGATCCCCTTCGCGCGGCACCCAGCCGACCAGCGTCTCCTGCCCGCCCGTGTGACCCAGCGCGCGGTCCACGATCCACTTCAGAACACGCATGTTCTCCCCGTAGCCGGGCCAGAGGAACGAAGCGTCCGCGCCCTTGCGGAACCAGTTCACCATGAAGATCTTGGGGGGAAGCGGAATCTGCCCGCGCATCTTGAGCCAGTGCGCGAAGTAGTTCCCCATGTTGTAGCCGCAGAACGGGAGCATCGCCATCGGGTCGCGGCGGACGACGCCCGTCTTGCCCGCGGCGGCCGCGGTGGTTTCGGAGCCCATCGTCGCTCCGAGGTAGACGCCATGCGTCCAGTTGAAGGACTGCAGGACGAGCGGAATCGTCGTGGCGCGCCGGCCGCCGAAGATGATCGCGGAGATCGGCACGCCCTCCGGATCGTCCGCGTGCCGTGACAGCACCGGGTTGTTCGCCATCGGGGCGGTGAAACGGCTGTTCGGGTGCGCGGCCTTCTCCGCCGATCCCTTGACATACGGCCGCCCCTGCCAGTCCAGCGTCCCCTCCGGCATCTCGCCGTCGATCCCCTCCCACCAGACGTCCTTGTCCGGCGTCAGCGCGACGTTCGTGAAGATCGTGTCGCGCTCGATCGTCTTCATCGCGCTCGGGTTCGACTTCGTGCTCGTCCCCGGCGCCACGCCGAAATACCCGGCCTCGGGGTTGATCGCCCAGAGCCGCCCGTCCGACCCCACGCGCATCCACGCGATGTCGTCGCCCACCGTGAACACCTTCCACCCCGCGAACCGCCGCGGCGGAATCAGCATCGCGAAGTTCGTCTTGCCGCACGCGCTCGGGAACGCCGCCGCCACGTACGTCTTCTGCCCCTCGGGACTCTCCACGCCGAGGATCAGCATGTGCTCCGCCAGCCAGTTCTCGCGCACCGCGTAGTAGCTGCCGAGGCGCAGCGCGAGGCACTTCTTGCCGAGAAGCGCGTTCCCGCCGTAGCCGCTTCCCACGGACCAGATCGTGTTGTCCTGCGGGAAATGGCAGATCCAGCGGCGTTCGGGGTTGCAGTCGAGCACGGCGTGGAGTCCGCGGTTGAAGTCGGGCGCGGCGCCGAGCATGTCGAGGGCGGCGCGGCCCATGCGGGTCATGATGCGCATGTTGAGGACGACGTAGACGCTGTCGGTGATTTCGATGCCGATTTTGGAGAAGGGGGAGCCGAGGGGTCCCATGACGTACGGCACGACGTACATCGTGCGGCCTTTCATGCCGCCGTCGAGGTGTTTGCGGAGTTTGGAATAAGCTTCGTCGGGGGCCATCCAGTTGTTGGTGGGGCCGGCCTCGTCCCTGGTGGGGGTGCAGATGAACGTGAGCTGCTCGACGCGCGCGACGTCGTTCGGATTCGAGCGGTGGAGGTAGCTTCCCGGACGCTTTTTCGGATTGAGGGGGATGAGGACGCCGGCGGCGACCGCGTCTTCGGTGAGTCGATTCTTCTCGTCGACCGACCCGTCGCACCAGTGGACTTTCGCGGGCTTCGTCAGGGCGGCGACCTCGGCCACCCAGGTTTTGAGGGCGTCGTTCTGGACCCAGGCGGGGGCGTCGGAGTTATGGGAAGGGCTATTTGCCATCGGATCGATCCTCCTCAAGAAAGCGGGCTGTGCGCGGGCCGGTGCGGCCGTGGGTCGGGCCGTCGGGCCGCCGGTCCCTGTGGCGGGGAGGGACGGTGCGCCCGGTTCGTGCGGGGGCGCCGGCGCGAATTCAGAAAGTATAGCGGTGGCGGAGGGGCGGGTCCATTTTTCAGATGGTCCGACGGGAGAGGCGGGCGCGGGGGGGGCGGGGTGCGGTTCCGCGGGCGGGTTCGGAGTTCGGCGTTCGGAGTTCGGCGTTGATCGGGTCACCGGGAGCTCGTGGGATCGATTGCCCTCCGCTCAGAAGGTCGTTAGAATTGTGCGCGATATGAGCCGACTTGCCGCCATCGTCCTGCTTGTTCTCTCCGCCTTCGCGTGGCGCGCCGTCGCCGAAGACGCCGCCGCTCCGGGGCCGCACGGCGGTTCGTGGCTCGAGGTCCCGGACAATCCCGCGCGCTTCGAAGTCGTCACCGACGAAAAACTGAAACGCGCGACGGTCTATGCGTTCGAGAAGGACGGCACGACGCCGCTTCCCCTCAAGGACGCCCCGGAGCTCAAACTGCTCGGCGCGGAGTCGCCGCTTCCCGGCAAGGCCCTGGCGCTCAAGGACGGGACGTCGTCGGAGTTCGAGTTCGAGGCGCCCGATCCGAAGACGGACGCGGCGGAGCCGGCGCCGCCCGCGCCGAGCTGGCTGCACGTGGGGACGGACGTCGGGCATCTGGAGATGACGTACCTGGAGAAAAAGGGGCGGGTGTTCATCCGGGTGTTCGACAAGGACGGAAAGGCGCCGCTGCCGCTGAAGGACGCGCCGCGCCTGAATCTCGATACGATGGAAGGCGCGGTTCAGTTGGTCGGCAAGGCGGTCGGGCTCAAGGACGGCGCCGCTTCGCAGTTCGAATTCGAAGGGGGCGACCTGAAGGCGGGTCCGCCGGCGCTTTCGAGCCGGTTCGCGGTGCGCGTCGGGGCGAAGCAGTACCAGGTGGATCTGGTGGACCGGAACCACGGGCACTCGCACGGGCCGCCGAAGTAGATGGGCGAGAGGGCGGAAGGGCGGGGCCGCTACTCGATCGTCCTGATCGTCGAGATCACCAACCGCCTCGGTCGCTCGACCGGCTCGCCGGAGGGGTCCTGCGGATACGCCTGCCCGTGGTTCCCGGGGAACTCGCCGACGTCGAAATAGCCCGCGACCTCGACCGTCTTCCCGCCGAGCTTCTTCAGATCCTCGAGCTTTGCCGCTGCGGATTCCCGCAGGTCGACGGCCTTCCCGTCCTCCCCTGTGATGCGGATGAGGTCGCCACGGTAGCTCTCGACGCTCTTCGTGCCCGGCGCCTCCCGAACCTCCAGCTTCCCGCGGTGCGTCTCCAGCCGCCCGGGCCGCACGACCCACACCCCCTCCTCCTTCGACGTCACGTAGACGTGATCGTCGCGCTTCACAAAGGAGAACTCCCGCTCCTTGATCTTCACCGCGCGCTTCTCCCAGTCGCCCGCGACTTTTTCGAGCACTTCCTTCATCTCCAGCGCGACGAAGTCCTCCTCTTTTCCGTTCTCCGTGAAGAACTCGAACCCGCCTTCCTTCCCCTTCCGGCGGAACTTCATCCCCTCGTCCCCCGCCCACAGCACGAAACCGTCTTCCGTGCGGAACGCGCGTATCGAGTGCACGGTTCCCGCCGCCACGTCGATCCGGTCGACGAACAGGGCCGGCGCGTCCGCGGGCGCTGCGCTGAGCGCGGCGAGCAGGAGCATGAGGGCGGTGAGGTCGATCATGGGAGGAACCTCGATGGGTTTTGCCTGGGAAAGTCGCAAACGCCGGGCCTGCGGAACCGCAGGGGGAAGGGGCTCTCGCGTGTATCCGCCGGGGCGGGGCGTATCCGGGAAGATACGCTTCGCGGCTACCGATTCCTGTCGGCCCACCACTTCTTCCACTTCCCAATCTCCTCCTCCATGTCGTCGCCCATCCGGAATTCGACGGCTGAGATTCCGTAGAGCGCGATCACCGCGTCGAATCGAATCTCGCCTTCGAGGATGGTCTCGCTTGCGGCTTCGAGGGGGACTCTCCGGGCGTCATCCAGCGATTCGATGAGGAATCTCGCCGAATCCTCGTCGGTCGCGAGGACCTGCCCCATGACCGCCAGGCGGACGGCGACCGGGTCCCAGCGTGTGCCCGCCATGTCCCTCAGGTCGGCCGCCGCCTTTTTCGCCGCCTTCGGGCGAATTCGTTCTTCCTGTCCGCGGCACCTGTCCAGCGACGCGCGGAGGAACATCCGGATCTCCGCGACCTGCTCCTTTTCGAGCAGCGTGGCAAGGTCGTCGGAGTCCACCGGCGGAAACACCTCGCCGAGCGACCATGCGGCCGCAACGCTCGTGCCCGCATCGAAGTCCGCGAAGTGCCTGAGGAGCGGCGCGCCGCCTCGGCGGGCGCGGCCGCACCAGATCGCCGCGAGAGTGCGCCGCCCCGCGTCCTCCCCGGACCGCAACATCGTCTCCAGCGTCTCCATTCCCCGCTTGTCGCCCGCCATCGCCAGCCATCCTGCCGCGGCGATTCGCGCCCGCGCTTCCATCGAGGACAGATAGTCCCCGACGATCCCGTTGCACGCCGGGTCCAGGCGCGCCATCAGCGCCCCCGCGTACTCATCCTGCCACCGCGTCCCCTTAAGACCCGCCTCCAGCATCGCCGCACCCTCCGCGCCCGGGACCGCAGCCATCACACGAATGGCGCCGCGCGTCATCGCCAGATCCAGCCAGCCCAGGTTCTCCCCAAGGCGCTTCAACCCTCCCTCCGCCCCCAGCGCGGCGAGCGCGACGATCGCTTCGAGCCTGACCCAGCGCTCGTCCTGGTCGAACGGTTTCATTTCGTCGAGGATCTTCGTCACCGCGGGAATCGTCTCCCGGAGTCCGAGTTCACCCGCCGCCCGGGTTGTGTACTTGCGCACCCACAGGTCGGGGTCGGCGAGAAGTGGCGCGAGGTCGGCCGCGGCGTCCGTGGCGCCGATCGCCGCCAGCGCGAGAGGGACGCACTTTCGGACGTCCGGTGAAGGGTGCCTGAGCGCCTTCCGGAGGGCCGGAAGGGCGGTCTTGTCGCGAAGGGCTTCGAGCCATTCGACGGCGTTCCGGTCGTTATGCGTGTCGCCATCTTCGAGAAGGGCCGCGAGAGCGGCCGCGGCGCCCTTCGGACGGAACCGGACGACGACGTCGCCGAGGCGCCCGGCTTCCGGACGGTCGAGAAGTCCGAGGGCGGTGCCGGCCGCGCGCATATCGCCCTGTTCCGCGAGGACATGCGTCGCCCTGATCGCGAGAGCGGGGTCATTCATGTCGGAAGCGACCGCGAAGATGGCGTCGAGAAAAGCGCTCCGCCCCCAGCGGTCGTGGAGGGCGTGGCAGGCTTCGACCCGGAGCGAGGTTCGAGAATCCGGGGAGGCGGCGGCGAGGGCGGTGCGAAGGGTCTCGGTTTCCTCGGGGGTTGGAGGCTCCGCCCGCGCTGCGAACGCGAGGAGGAGGAAGGCGGCGAGGGCGAGCAGCCGCACAGGAACTTCCGAACCGCTCGCTGCGCCGCCTGCCGCTCTGGTTCCGCCGCTGACGAGGATGGTATGGAGGGAGCGCGTCACGAGCGGCCACCCTACGTCCCGGGACGATCGCAAGTCCAGCGCGAACAAGGGCCAGGCGAAGGGCAAGGTCGAGGCCCCCGCAACTACTTCTCCTCCTCTCCCTCCTCATCCTCTCCGCCGCCGGCCTCGAGCGCCTTCTCGATCGCCTCCGTGAGATCGCCTTGCTGGTAGTCGTTCCAGGCGACCTTCCCGTCGGCGCCGATCACGAACAGGGTCGGCCAGCCCGAGACCTTGTAGTCCTTGGTCACCTGCGAGCCGTAGCCGCAGGGCCAGGTGATCTTGTGCTTCTTGAGGAAGGCCTCCGTCTTCTTCAGCGCGTCCTTGCCTTCGTCCGTCATGCAGAAGAACAGCACGCCCTTTTTCGAGTACTTTTCGTGGGCCTCGACGAGGCTCGGCGCCTGTTTGGCGCAGGGGCCTCACCAGTGGGCGAAGAAGTCGATGACCCATACCTTGCCCTCCACCAGTTTTGCGGTGGGGGCCTCGCCGTTGAGCCACCCGTCCGCCTTCAGCATCGGGGCGATCTGACCAGGAGCGAGCGCTTCCTCGTCGTCGCCCTCGCCGGCGGTGACCGGGCCCAGGGCGAGGGGAATCGCGAGCAGCGCGAGGCAGGCGGCAAACGTTCTCATGGTTTCCTCCAGGATGCGGTGCTGGGTTCCGGCCCGGCCGGGGCGGTGTGTCGTCCGATCCGGCATACTACCGCTTCAGTGCTTTGCGGGACGCCGGAAAATGAGACGGGGGGCAGCCGCAGGTGCGGCGCCTCCCGTCGCTTCCGAGGACGTGGAGGACGCGCGGACTGGCTGGGCGGCTGGCCGCGCGTAAGATGGGGCCATGACCGCCGAGTATGCGTACCTCTTCCGCCACGCCCTCCTTCGCGATGCCGCGCACCAGTTGCAGATGCCATTGGATCGCGCCAGGCTTCACGAGCTGGCGATCGAGGCCTACGAGGAAGTGTGTGGCGGGCGGGCGCCGCAGCCGGGACTCTTTTCCTCCGACCAGCAACCGAAAGGCTCGACCCACTCGACGGATCCCTACGCAGAGGAGATTGCGGAACATGCCCGGCGGGCGTGCGAGACCGGGAAGGGGGACATAGGCGAGCTCGTCGCGGTCCGGAATCTTTATCTGCGCCGGGGCGCCGAATACTTCGAACGACACTATGACAACGCGGGCGGCGAGCGGCTGTGGCGGGAGCACGCCGAAATCGTCACGGGCGGCGAGAGATCCAGATCCCTGACGAGGGCGTCCCTCGCGGCCCACCGTGCAGGGCAGTGGGGGCGAGCGAGTTCACTGCTCGAAGGGGCGCTCGTCGCCGCCCGTCAGGCCGGCGACCTGAAATCCGAGGGCATGGCACTCAGGAATCTCGGGCTCCTGTACGCGGAAAGCGGTCAGCAATCGAGGGCGCGCCGGGCATGCGAACGGGCCATGGCAATCCTGCGCGACGCCGGCGACGCTTCGTCGGTCGCAAGTGTGCTGGGAATCCTGGCCAGCATCGAATCGCGCTCCGGGCGGGTGGAACGGGCCGAGCGGATGTACAGGCAGGTCCTGGCCACCCATCGCGCGACCGGCAACCAGTGGGACACCGCGACGGCACTGGCCAACATTGCGAAGATCCGTACGGATCGCGGGCTCGTTGCGGGCGCCGAACGAATGCTGAAGCGGGCCGTCCTCCTGCTCCGCGCTCTGGGCGACCGGATTTCCGAGGGCGGGGTGCTGGGAATCCTCGCCTCCCTCTACGGCACGACAGGGCGCGTCGCACTTGCCGAACGAACTTGCCACCAGACCCTCGCCATCCACCAGGCATCCGGCGCCCGAGGCTCGCGGGCCCTGGTCCTGGTCAATCTCGGGATTCTGTACAACGGTACGGATCGCCTCGATCTCGCCGAAGAGTCGTTTCAGGAAGCTCTCACGACCCTGCGAGAAATCGGCGACCGCCCGTCCGAAGGTCGAACGCTGGTCAACCTGGCATTCCTGTACTCAAATCGCGGCCAACTCCGCGCCTCAGAACGCTCTTTCAGGCAGGCTCTCTCCATTCTCAGGGCGGTCGGCGACCGGACGGGGCAGGGCATCGCGCTCGCGGGGCTGGCCGCTTCATCCTACAGGACCGGACGGTTCGCTCTCGCCGAGAGACTCTTTGAGCAGGCGCTCGCCCTTCACCGCGAAGTTCGAAATCGGCGAAGCGAGGGCGGGGCGCTTGGCGACCTGGCCTGCGTCTACGCGAAAACCGGGCGACCGACCCAAGCCTTACGCAATTTCGAGCGGGCGATATCGATCCATCGACAGACCAGGAATCGAGTTTCCGAAGGAAGTCATCTCTGCGATCTGGCCATCCTCCTGCTGTCTCTCTCTCGATACAAAAAAGCACGCCGCACATGGTTGGCGGGAGTCGAGGCCCTGCGCGAAGTTGGCGAGACGAGGGAACTGAAGCTCAGGATCACCGAGATGCGCGCGGCCTGTGCCCGAGCCGGGGCCGCGGTTTTCGAACGCGCATGATGGCGGTGAAACCGGCGCCGGGAATCTGCCGTATGCCCATGAAAAAAGGCGGAGCCGATGAGGGCGCCGCCTGAATAGCGGGGGTGGGATTTGAACCCACGACCTCCGGGTTATGAGCCCGACGAGCTACCGGACTGCTCCACCCCGCGTTTCTTTTTCCGACAACCCCGCATTTTCCGGGAGGCGGGAGGGCGAGTCAAGCGAAATGCGCCGACGGCGCGTCCAGCGTCGAGGTTCGAGGGTCGAGAAAGGCGGTGATCGGCCTCGACATTCTTCCGGCTGTCTCGAGGCCGAGTGGCGCCCGGGAGTCAAAACCCCGATCGGCGCCCTTCTTGACCCTCGACGCTCGACCCTCAACGCCTCCCTCCGCGGATTTTCCCCGCGACTCGCGCGCCCTTCCGCGATAAAATCCCTTCGCGATGAGCAACGCCGCTTCTCCGTCGGACATCATGAAATCGCTCTCCGCGGGCGGAAACGCCGCGGAAACGGAGGCGCAGCGGCGGCTCCAGGAACTCACGCGCGCGATGGCGGACCAGGCGGCGAAGCTCAAGGTGCTGCAGTTCGAGATGCGGAGCCGGGAAGCGGAGCTGAAGCGGCGCGAGGAGGAGGTGCGGAAGCGCGAGCACGAGGGGCTTGCGAAGAAAATGGAGGCGATCGAGCACATCAGCCGCGTGGAGGACACGAGCCGGCAGGAGCAGAAGCACCTGATCACGACGAAGGCGCAGCTCGAGGTCGAACGGAAGCTGCACGACGAGTCGGTGAACAAGGCGCGCGAGGACATCAAGTTCCACGCGGGGAAAGTGGACGAGGCGAAGCAGTCGGTGGAGCGCGACCGCGGGAAGCTGCAGAAGATGTACGCGGAGCTCGAGGCGGCGCGGGAGCAGTACTACGCGGACCGGCGGGAGCTGGAGAAGCGGGTCAAGGAGTACTCCGAGAACAACGCGACGCTGAGGAAGGCGGTGGAGGACCTGAAGGTGCAGCAGTTCCGGCACCGGCAGGAGAAGGAGGAGTTCGAAAAGGCGTCGGCGGAGAAGAAGGCGGAGCTGGACGGGCGCGAGGCGCGGGTCGCGGCGGCGGAGGACCGGTTCCGGCGGGCGCGGGAGGAGTTCACGGGGGTCGCGCAGACGGAGGAGCGGCGCATCGCTCAGTCGAAGCAGGAGGAGCGCGCGGAGCGGGACGAGCTGGACGCGCTTCGGGAGACGCTCGCGGCGCAGGAATCGCGGCAGGCGACGGAGGCGGCGCGGCTGAAGGCGCTGACGGTGGCGCTCGAGGAGGGGAAGAAGAGGTTGCACGCCGAGCGCGAGATGCTGGAGGACGAGCGCACGGTGTTCGAGGCGGAGAAGGAGGAGTTCGCGGAGGAGCGGGAAGGGGCGGACGCGGAGCGGCGGGGCGGGGTGCGGGTGTCTTCGGGCGGGGACGAAGAGGAATCGGAGCCGGATCCGGAGGTGATTTCCTCGCCGCTGGACGCGGCGGCGCCGCGGCCGGCGGCGGCGCCGGGGGCGGCGGACCCGGACGCGGTGCCGACGAAGATCCTGCCGAAGGCGAGGCCCGCGGCGCGCGAGGACGAGGCGGTGCTGGCGTCGCTCGAGCGGAAGCCTGCGGTGGCCGCGGAGGAGGAC